>DDLW01000343.1 GCA_002340345.1 Alphaproteobacteria bacterium UBA2562
TAGGTTTGATCGCGAATGACTTTAGAACCGCCCGCCCAAGGTCAGATAAAAGGCATGCCGATCGATGCCACCCATGCCATACCCCATATAAAGCGGGCCAAGGGGGGTATCAGCGCCTGCAAAGACACTGCCTGACCACAGCGGCGCCCCCTTATGGTCTTCTTCGGTCCACATCATCGCCGTTTCAAGAGAAACCCCGAGATTCAAAGGTAAATCGAAAAAGGGCGTTTCTTCACCAACATCGCGATAGGCAATCAAACTCCCAAAGCCATAATGCTTGCCTGTGACCTCTTCTTCGCCATAACCAGAAAGGCGGAACAAGCCCCCAAGAGCAAATAAATTGCGCGTCGTCGTGGCTTGGTCGAAGGTGGTACCGCCTTCGGTATGCAAGCACACGCTATTGCGGCCCCAGCTTTGCACGGCAGAGGTCGTGCCTGAGAGTTGTTTTTCTTGCGTTTCTGCCCCAAGATCTGTGAGATTATGGATGTATCGGATACGTGCCTCTTGTCCCTTTGTGGGGAAATAGAGGTCATCGATTGTATCATAACGGAATTCACCAAGGGCGCGGGCGATTTGGTAATTGCTCTCGTCATCCAGTTCGGTGCCACTGCGCACTTTCTGACGCCCCCAGCCATAATCAAAAGCCATCGTTGCCAACCCCCAATTCGAGAGCTGTTTTAAAAGGGCGACGGACCCCGTATAGCTTTTGCTTTGGATTTCTCTGAGACGTTGGTTGCCTTCATAGTGGCTCACTTCCTCATCGGCAAATTCGAGACTCGTGGCAAGGTAATGGCGGCTTCCAACATCCAAAGGCTGTAAGTAAGAGGCTTGTAGGGTGCTTTTCTGGCCTAAACTGGCATCGAACAGGGCTTCCCCACCCCATTCGGTAAGATTAGCAAGGCGAAGCTGGCTGATCAGAGAAAAATTAGCGCCATGGGCCAAGTCATATTGCAGGGCAAGACCGGCCCTAAGAGTGTGCAAACCAACCGTTTTTTCTGTGGCAGTAATAATGATACCGACTTCCCCATTCTCTTCGGCAATGCGATATGTCACGGTTTCAAAATAATCTAGACCATAGACCGTGGCAATTTCGCGCTCAAGGGTCTCAATATCAAAGGGGTCACCCGCTTTCAAAGTGAGCTTGCTCCAAATAACAGCATCCGCAATTTCAGAGCGATTATCAAGGCGCACAAAAGCAAGGCGTTGGGGAAGCTTTTTTAAACCAGGACGGGCCTCAAAATGGGTTTGATAGAGTGCTGGCGGTTGGCTCAAACTTTGTAGATCGCCGCGCACCCGTTCCGCTGCGATCGCGCCAAGGGGGATCATAGCAGCAATGCGGTCAAAGGCGGTGGCATCAAAATCGGCCAAATCGGGCTGAATAAGAATATCTTGGGCGTTAATGGTCGCCAATTGTTGCTGTGAGGAGCGCATGACCATAATGCTGATCGATTGTGCAAGAATGTCCGCCGCCGAGCCGAGATCTTCGCGTTTCTTGAGTTGGGTTGGGATATCAACAATGATGAGGGCATCGGCCCCCATTTGACGGGCAATATCCATGGGCAAATTATTGGCAAGCCCCCCATCCACAAGGAGGCGTCCTTCGATTTCGACGGGCGGGAACAGGCCGGAAACAGCCATACTGGCGCGCATCGCAGTGACCAAATCGCCTTTTTCAAGAATCACAGCCTTTCCCGTTTCAATATCAGCGGCAATGGCGCGAAAAGGGATGGCCAGATCATCAAAATGGTTGGTGCTGACAGATTCTAACGTCAAAGAGCGGAGTTCAAGGCTGAGTTTTTGGCCGAGAATAAGCCCTCTGGGCAGTGAGGGCCGGTCTAAAGAGACCCCGATGCGAAAGGGGAAGAGCGATCCTTCATCTTCGAGTTTGCGGCGAAAATCTCTATTTTCGCGTGGGGGGCGGTCTTGGAAAATCTCACCCCAATCAATATCTGACACAACACGGGTGAGATCTTTCGAATCCATGCCCGAGGCATAAAGCCCGCCGACAATCGCGCCCATGCTGGTGCCTGTAATGCAATCAATGGGGATTTTCATATCTTCGAGGACTTTTAAAACGCCAACATGGGAGGCGCCTAAAGCACCGCCGCCACTCAAAACAAGGCCAATCTTGGGACGGTCTGTCGCTGTACCACACGCAGCCTGTGCCGCAGTGGGATCACCGCTGAGACCAATCGCAATGATGGGGACGATGTGGAATATGATCTTCCAAGATCGTTTCAGGCGCTGTTTTAGGCGGATCATCGCGACCTCATTCAAGAAAGCGTGTTTTTACAGCCTTTTGCTCTAAAAGGTCTTTTGAAACTACAGGAAACTCTTCCATAAACCAAAGTTATCGATAGGTTTTTCGACAAAGACGTCAGACTTTTCAAAAGGCAGGCTCTTTTGCCACGAATTTTTATTCATTGAATCGTCATATTTTTGGCAAATAAAAGTAAAATCTGCTATATCAAAGGGTCTTACCCTCTTCCTGTCCGGGCGCGCTCTTTCGGCTATTCTACAGAATTTTAAGACCAAACAGGCTCTCTTGCCCCCAAGACAGGGGACACTAAAACCACTCTCATTGCCAAGGAATGACTCTTTCATGTCCCATGATTCGGTTTCCAAGCCCTCTGCCAGACGCTCTCAGCGCGGCACCTGGTTTCCCTTCGCGCCAGAAGGCCTTCCGATCATGATTGCTTTTTTCATAGCTGCAATCGCACTCACAGCCCTTGGCGGGTGGCTCACAGGGTTTTATTGGCCGTTTGCTGTGGCGACCGGGGTTGTGTGTCTTTGGTGCTGTTGGTTTTTTCGCGACCCAGAGCGGGATGTCCCCCAAGATCCAGAGGCCCTTGTCAGCCCTGCGGATGGGGTGATTGAACTGATCTCAGAAGATGTTCCGCCACCAAAGGGTGTCTCAATCGGTGAGGCCCCGCGCACACGGATCAGTGTTTACATGAATGTCTTTAATGTTCACGTTAATCGCACGCCGCTTTCAGGAGAGGTTCTTGAGGTGGCTTATCATCCCGGAAAATTTTTGCACGCAGCCATGGACAAAGCGAGCGAATTGAACGAACGTATGACAGTCGCGTTGCAACTTTCTGACGGTTCTCAGATTGCGCTGGTGCAAATTGCAGGGCTTTTGGCACGGCGCATTGTCTGTCGGGTCAAAAAAGGCGATCCGTTGGCGCGGGGAGAACGCTTTGGCGTGATTCGTTTCGGGAGCCGGGTGGATGTGTATTTACCGGCCGATGCAGAACCCGTTGTGCCCCTTGGCACAAAGGTCAAGGCGGGGGAAACCATCATTGCGCGCCGAAAAGGACAAGACATGCCTGTCGACAAAACATAAAGGCAAAAACCCTGAGACCTTTGCCTGGAAACAGAGACTCCCAACCCTGTGAATGAGGTTCAAAATGCGTTTTAGGCCCTTAGTGAGACGAAAAACAGGAACGTCCCAGGCTGGAGAGACAGAGCCCCAAAGCACGACCGCGCCATCTTTGTTGGCGTTGGTGATCCCGAATATGGTCACTGTGGCCTCGATGGCCTGTGGCTTAACGGCGATGCGCCATGCGATGGAAGGACGGTTTAAAAGCGCTGTGATTCTTATTTTCTTGGCCGCTTTGTTTGATGGTCTTGATGGGCGTTTGGCGCGTAGGTTAAATGCGAGCAGCCGATTTGGGGCCGCCATGGACAATTTGGCGGACTTCTTGTCTTTCGGTATTGCGCCAGC
>DDLW01000049.1 GCA_002340345.1 Alphaproteobacteria bacterium UBA2562
AGGTTTGATCGCGAATGACTCTCGTGCAGCGAGGTCACAATGGACACCCCGAAACTATCAGGTCTGATGATCGGTCTCAGCATCACCCTGCTCTATGCAGGCTGGACCATTGCGACGCGTTTTGGGCTGAACACACATCTTTCTGTCGGTGACCTGATGGCGTTGCGCCTTTTTGTGGCCTGTGTTATTGCGCTGCCGATTTTGCTCTATCACAAACCTTGGCAAGGGTTGCGCTTGAGACAATATGCAATTTTAGGCTTTTTAGGGGGCCTTCCCCACAGCCTCTTGGCTTATGGTGCTTTGGAGAGAATTTCTGTCGCCCATTTTAGTGTTTTTCTCTATGGCATGGCCCCGGTCGCGACGGCCCTCATCAGCTATCTTTTACTGCGCAAAACCATAACCAAGCCGCAAGCTATAGGGGCTGTGCTCATTTTAGGGGGGATTGTGAGCCTCGGCTATGATGGTTTCGCCCAAGGTCTCCAGGCCGAGACGTGGGTGGGCGCTCTTATGGCGGTTGGGGCGATTACGTCTTTCGCTGGCTATATGGTTTTTGCCGAGCGTTGGCATGTCACAGCAGCCCAAGCCATCATGGCTTGCACGGTTTTGAATGGCCTTCTTTATTTGCCGTTTTGGGGCCTTTTTATGGAATCCCAATTGGCGACCATCCCCACCTCTGACCTTGTGATCCAAGGCCTTTTTCAGGGGATGATTCCGGGGATTTTAGCCCTTTACACAACGGCCCTTGCGACGAAAGCCCTTGGGGCGAATGTCACCTCTTTATTTTACGCGCTGATTCCTGTGACGGCGGCCGGCCTCGCGGTGCCTTTTCTGGGGGAGGCCATTACGGTTAAGATCATTTTCGGTCTTTTTGTGACAACAGGCGGCATTATCATTGCAACTTTTCAGTTTAAAACCTCAAAGGCGGCCAAGTCTTTTTCCGCGCTTCCAAGATCTTAAGAGACTCTTTTAAAAAGCTTTTTGACAGACTTTTTCTCGAAAAAGTCGCCCCCTTTCGCGTAAGCGAAAAAAGGGTAGAGTTTATCCTTCACCTGAACAAAACACAGCCTGAAAATGATCACGCTTTGTTGAATTTTCGTTTTTCTGCGAAGAGTGTCGCAAAACTGTAAAAAAAACTTGTTAGTTTGCGGAACTTAAGAAGAACATTTTTAGCATCATGGGCGCGCTGGGGATCATCCCTTAATGTGATTACCCTTTACTTTCAGACTATGATTGCAATTCCCTTCTGATGTTCGAGGAAAAAGCTTTGCGCCGATGACGATCATCACAAAGATCTTATATAGAGAGGCCGAATGCCATCTCCTGTGCCCATGACCGCCGCTCCTCCTCCACAAAGCTGGACCCATCTTAAAGAAAATTATCAGCATATTCGCCAAGGCAGCCTCGATTTGACACACACCATGTGTGTTGAAGATCAAATCATCCAATCCATGCCCGATGTCAGCCCGACCAAATGGCATTTGGGGCATACGACTTGGTTTTTTGAAAGGCTGATTTTAAAATCTTTTGCGTCTGGTTATGAAGATTTTGATCCGAATTTTGATTATCTTTTTAATTCATATTACTATACCATTGGCCAAATGCATTTCCGCCCGAATAGAGGCCTGCTGTCCCGCCCGACTTTGGCAGATGTTCACGCCTATCGCGCCTTTGTTGATGCGGCCATGGTCACGCTTTTGGACCAATATTCCGGAGACGCGGTGGGCGAGATCGCCGACAAGCTTATCATTGGTCTCCAGCATGAACAGCAACATCAAGAATTAATGCTGACAGATATTAAGCATGTGTTAGCCCAAAACCCCTTTTTTCCGGCTTTGTTCACGGCACCACCCCGGCCTTCCGAAGACGAAGACGGTTCGATTTTAGATTGGTTGCGTTTCGAAGGCGGCCTGGTCTCCTTAGGCTATGATGCGGACGAGGATGGCCCTTTTGCCTATGATAATGAGGGCCCAGCCCATAAAACTTGGCTCGATCCCTTTTATCTCGCCTCGCGTCCCGTCACCAATGGCGACTATCGCCGCTTCATCGAGGATGGCGGTTACGCGGATGTGCGCCTATGGCTGTCTGACGGTTGGGCAAAAATCACCGCAGAAAACTGGACCCATCCGCTCTATTGGGTACGTGAAGAGGGACAATGGTTTGAATTTGGCCTTGACGGTCTTCAGCCTTTAAACCCGGACGCGCCGGTCAGTCACCTGTCTTATTATGAGGCCCAAGCCTTTGCCCACTGGGCCGACCGGATGTGGCCAGGGGTCAGACTGCCCCGTGAAGCGGAATGGGAATATGCGGCCCGGCAGGCAGCCCAGCACGCCGGAGACAGAGCCGAAAATCAGGCCCAGCACGGCAATCTTCTCGATATCCAACGGCTGAAACAAGACGGCATCGCACCAACCCCGCGCCCTGCTGTCGCCGCAGAAACAGCCGACAGCGCCAAGCGGCAAAGCCTCTGCGGCAATGTGTGGTGTTGGACACAATCCGCCTACAGCCCCTATCCCGGCTTTCGACCCTTAGAAGGCCCCTTGGGCGAGTATAATGGCAAATTTATGAGCGGCCAGCTCGTCTTAAAAGGCGGCTCCTGCTATACACCAAGGGACCATAACCGTCTCAGCTACCGTAATTTCTTCCCCCCCGATGCCCGCTGGCAAATGACCGGTTTAAGGCTCGCAAGAGATCTATGAGACAGCCCCCCCTCCTTGATTTGATCTTTTTCGCCTGTTTTGTTGCAAAGGAATCCCCATGTCGTCTCTGATCGCGCCTGGTCCCGCCTTTTTGCCACAGCGTCTTTTTGCTCCCCATACGGACAATGTTGCCCGGCTTTTCCCAGAGCCCTCCGACCGCTTTCACCCCGCTTTAGAGTATATGATCGATTTAAAGCCAGATCAGGGGAATTTTCTCGCCGACGTGCTCGCCGGTCTCGCCGATCGTCCCCGCAGCCTGTCGCCAAAATATTTTTATGATCGTGTTGGGTCAGCGCTCTTTGATGCCATTTGCGATTGTGATGAGTATTATGTGACCCGCACCGAAATGGCGCTTTTGCAAGACATCAGTGCCGATATCGCCGCTCTTACTGGTGCACATGCCAATGTCATTGAATATGGTGCTGGATCTGGCTGGAAGATTCGTTTGCTCTTACAAGCCCTTGATCAGCCTGCGGAATATGCAGCCCTCGATATTTCCCGCGATCATTTAGAGCATGCGGTTGGGGCTCTTGCCCAAGATTTTCCCGCGATTCGTATCGGCTGTATTTGCGCTGATTTCACCCGGTTCCACCATCTCCCCGACGATGTCGCCCAAGGCAAAGGCCGGACCCTCGGCTTTATGCCGGGCTCCACCATCGGCAATCTCGATCCAGAACAAGCCGTGCATTTCCTCGGGAATGTGAAGGAACAAATGGGCCCTGGCGGCGCTTTGCTCATCGGGGCGGATCTGAAAAAGGATCACGCGATTCTCCAGGCGGCGTATAATGATAAGGCTGGTCACACGGCGGCGTTTAATCTCAATCTTCTCAAGCGTATGGAACAAGAGCTGGGGGCGAAGCTGGATCAAGGCGGATTTGCCCATCATGCTTTTTATAATGAACAGGCCGGTCGTGTTGAAATGCATTTGATTGCCGAAGGCACACAAACCATCGAGATCGAAGGCAATCGTTTTACATTCCAGGATGGGGAGACACTCCATACGGAAAATTCCCATAAATTTACGATCGCAGAATTCCAAGACCTCGCCCGAAAAGCAGGCTTCCTGCCGGAAAAAGTTTGGACAGATGCGAAAAAGCTTTTTAGCATACATTTTTTGTCGGTACCGCAGGATGGATGAGTGTAGACTGAAATCCAAAGGATTTCATGAACATGCCTC
>DDLW01000091.1 GCA_002340345.1 Alphaproteobacteria bacterium UBA2562
TGCGCATTAAAGTGCTTAGAGCAAAGCTGGTTAAAGTGGCAGCCCCTATCACCATGCGTTTTGCGGCAAAAACAAAAACATAGAGCATTGCATCTGATTCAAGATAAAAATGAAATGCTCTAAAATGCAGGCTTAGGACAAAAGGCCCTTCTTTATCTGAAACTGTCTGCCTTTTGTTTCTTTTATGCTCAGTCTTGATGGGTTAAGAGGGCATTTACAGACAAACATTCGGCAACAGGACGAAAGGTCAGGCGATGGTGGTCTGTTGGCCCCAGAGATAAAAGAGCAGCTTGATGCTCTTTGGTGCCATAGCCTGCATTTCTCTCCCAGCCATAACCTGGATAATGTTCTGCGAGTTGTCGCATGCTATGATCGCGGCGGGTTTTTGCCAAAATCGAGGCCGCCGCGATTGACCAAGATTGGCCATCCCCTTTGACAATAGCTTCCCCCGGACAACAGAGGTCAGGAGGGAGCTTATTGCCGTCGATGAGGGCATAATCAATCGTCTGATCAAGTTGTTTCTGTAAAGCCGAGACGGCGCGTGCCATCGCCATAAGACTGGCCGCAAGCACATTTTTTTGATCAATTTCCTCGACACTGGCCTCCCCAAAGGCGACCGATACACCGCCTGTCTCGCAAGCTTGCAAGAGGTGTTCGGCGAGCCGTTCACGTTTTTTTACCGCAATTTTTTTAGAATCGTCCAGCTGCTCTAATAATGTTGTTGAAAGCTTGTCGGGCTGAAGATATACCGCAGCCGTAGTGACGGGACCCGCCCAAGGGCCTCTTCCGACTTCATCGACACCAACAATGATACGTCCCTCATTGGCTCTATGTTTGAGTTCAAGTGAGAAATCAGCCAATTATTTGGTCTCCAGTGTGAGAATATCACAGAGTATTTCATGGGAGCAGGGGCCGATCAAACGGAATCGGCTTGTCAAAAGGCGGTGTTTCATCGACTTTTACACAGCAAAGGTCGACTTTTAAAAGTTGTGTCGAAATTTGTTTTACACTGAAAGTCTCTTTAAGAATTGGGAAAAGGGCATTTTCCCTCAAAAACCAAAAATGAAATGCTCCAAAAATGAAACAACGGCAAGGCCGCAACAGACACTATGCAGCTTATTGATCTCATTCTTCATGGCGTCGCGATTGGATTTATGATCGCAGCCCCGGTTGGACCGGTAGGAGCGCTTTGCATTCGCTTAACGTTATCGCGTGGGCGGCTTGCAGGCCTTTTTGCAGGTCTCGGAGCGGCGTTAGCGGACACTATTTTTGGCTTGATTGCGGCTTTTGGCCTTGGCAGCATCGAATCTATTCTCTTTGATTACGAAATTACGATTCGGATCATTGGTGTTGCCGTAATGCTTATTTTATCCATCAGAATTCTGACAAAGGTCGAAAAACCAAGTGCCCTTGATGCAGGTGCGGTGAGAAATGATAGTATTTTCGGTACTTTTGTTACAACCTTTGTTCTGACATTGACCAACCCGATCACTATTATTGCTTTTACAGGGATTTTTGCCGCAGCAGGGGTCGTTCCAGAACGGAGCGAATTGAGTTTGCAAATATCTTTGGTCGTCGCTGTTTTTGTGGGATCAGCGCTTTGGTGGATGACCTTAACATTGATTGCGGGGCTCTTGAGAGGGCGTTTTCAGCCTGCACAGATGGTCTGGATTAACCGAGTCACCGGGGGCTTGCTTTTATGTTTTGCTGTTGGCCTTTTGGGCTCTGTCATTTGGCCAGAGACGTTTTCTTTTCTGAATGGGAGCGCCCATGCTTAAAACAAAGCGTGATCAGGTGGATCTCCTTGATCGCTTCCGTTTTGCGGCAAAAACAAAGACATAAAGCATTTCCACTGATTCAAGATAAAAATGAAATACTTTCGTATTCTTCCAGGATAAGGCGTGACTCTTTAGACGCTTTTAGAACAATTCTGGAAACTCTTCTGACTTTTGGTGCAGGAGCTGGCATTTGACACAGATCGTGACTCGATTCGCTCCCAGCCCCACAGGTCTTTTGCATCTTGGCCATGCCTATTCCGCTCTTTTTGCCTGGAAAATAGCGCAAAAAAGGGGAGGGCGCTTTTTAATGCGCCTTGAAGATATCGATATCAATCGATGCCGACCAAATTTTGTGGCAGATCTTCACCAAGATTTGGCATGGCTGGGCTTGCGGTGGCCGACTCCAGTACGTCAACAATCCCATCATTTCGCTTTTTACCAGAAGGCTCTGGAAGATCTTAAAAGGATGGGGGTTCTCTATCCTTGCTTTTGTACACGCAAAGATCTTGAGCGAGAGCTCACAGACATGTTTGGCGCACCGCATTATGCCCCAAGCGGCCCCGATGGACCGCTCTATCCAGGGACATGTCGCACGCTGACAGATGATCAGAGGTCACAACAGCTTGCAACAGGGAAGGCGCATGCTTGGCGTCTGAATATGGACAAGGCTCTCTTCCGAGCGTCCCGCTCAGGGCAGGATCTGTCGTGGATCGATGAAAGGGCAGGCCTGCAACCGCTGGCCGCTGAGCTCATGGGGGATATTGTCCTTGGCCGGAAAGATATCCCAACAAGCTATCATTTAGCGGTAACCCTTGATGACCATCTGCAAGGCATAACCCTTGTCACAAGAGGACGCGATCTTTTCCCAGCAAGCCACATCCATCGATTGCTGCAAATTCTCTTTGGCCTTGATCATCCTCGCTGGTACCATCATGATCTTGTGAAAGATGCACAGGGACAAAGAATGGCCAAAAGACGTCAGTCTTTGTCCTTAAAGGCCATGCGTGAGGCAGGCCAGACAGCAGAAGAGGTTATGGCAAAGCTCGATCTATCAAAGGCTTTTTAGGGCAAAGGGGGGATCCCTCCCTTTGATCTATTCTGCTGTAAAATCATACCCGAAAGAGAGACGGCCTATGAAGGGATCATCAGGGAGGCGCTCGTCTCTACTTTGATATGATCTTATGATGCCTTCTGCTTTCTTATTGTTCGCCTGCGAGGGCACGGGCCAAACGACTCAAGGCTTCTTGATGGCGTTGATCGGGAATCATGGAGAAGTTACGTGCGACTTCAAGGCACATGCGTTGGCGAGGGGCAAGTTCATTGTCATTATGGTCTTCAAGGCCATCAAAGAAATAGCTCACAGGAACCCCTAAAGCTTTTGAAATGCCATACAGGCGGCCCGCTGAAATACGATTGATGCCACGCTCATACTTATGGGCTTGTTGATAGGTTACACCAATAAGATCAGCAAGTTGTTGCTGTGTTAGGCCGAGCATAATACGGCGTTCTCGCACGCGCATACCAACATGGCGGTCAACATCTTTGGGGCTCATTGTGTTTTTCCTTTCTTGGTTTGTTGCATCATGAGGGGCATCATGTCTTTCAAAGGTTAAAAGCCTTAAACCTTTGTTCTTATTGTGGTTCCCGTAAGTCGAGAACCCTGTCAGCGTTTCTTTGCATTTGCGGATCGACAGCATAAAGTCACCCCCATAGGGTGAAATGTAAAAATGTGACCCTCAAAAAAACCAAAGAACAAAAAAGATCTTAAAGCGACGCATGCACAGGATCGATCTTTAGGCAGGTAGGTTTCCTAAAAAGTTGATATTTACCTTGAAGATAAATATAGGCAGTGATCTAGGTCTCTTTGTCGTTTGAAGAAACAAATTTTTTTAAAATGCAGCTAGATCCTTTAGGCAAAAGGGGCATAGACTCGGTTTTAGGACATCATTCGGGCCTTTCAGGACTGTGATTATCAAAGGCCTCCCCCAGCAGCCCCCAGCAGCGATGTATTTTATTTTGAATCGGGACGAAGAGTGTATGGTCTGTTTCCACTGCAAAATATCAGGTCAAAAGAAGATGGCTTCATTGCTTTACCTTTGTGGGTTGGCGCCGATATTTCGCCCCGTCAATACTTAAATATCTAAACAAAACACAAGATGAGACATAATCTTCTAGATTAAAAATACAGTATAAATTTAAACATCGCACGACCGAGATGCTATTTCCGGAAACCATGAGCTGACTGAACGGTTTGCAAAATTCACTTATGATTTAATATTTTACAAAAAAACCTATTTTACAATAAAAAATTCCTTAAAATCATCATATTAAGACCTCTGCATAATG
>DDLW01000090.1 GCA_002340345.1 Alphaproteobacteria bacterium UBA2562
ATAAAAATGAAATGCTCTAGACAAAATTTTTTGCCGCAAAATACAGGCGCGAAAATGAAATAGCGGCGGCGCTGACCAGAGGGTAATACCCAGAGAGTAATATAATGAATTATGATCTTTTGCTTGATCTCCATAAAGACGGTTACCGCCAAGGGCCTGGGGATGACACACAAACCAAATTGGCCCTCACCTTGTCTGGGTTGGCGGAGCGGCCTGGGCCTTTGAAGATCTTAGATGTCGGCTGCGGCACAGGGGCGTCAACGATGGTTCTGGCCGAAATGTTGCCAGGAGACATTACAGCCTTGGATTTATTTCCGGCTTTTTTGGAAATCCTCGAAAAGACGGCCGCCGAAAAAGGGCGTGGTGAATCCCTGACAACATGTGTCGGCTCTATGGAAAATCTACCTTTTGACGAAAACAGTTTTGATGTCATTTGGGCCGAGGGCTCAATTTATACCATGGGCTTTGAAAAGGGGATTGCCTATTTCAAGCGTTTCTTAAAACCAGGTGGGATTCTGGCGGTCTCTGAAATTACCTGGTTGACCCAAGAGCGCCCTGAGGCGATTGCGGCCCATTGGACCCGCGAATATCCAGAAATTGCGACGGCAGCCAAGAAAATTAAATGTCTCGAGCAGCAAAACTATGGTCTTAAGGGCTATTTCCCTTTGCCGGTCTCTTGCTGGCGCGATCATTATTATGGGCCGCTGCAAAGCCGGTTTGAGACTTTTTTGGCTAAGCATGGGCACAGCGAAGAGGCGCAGGCCCTTATTGCTTTTGAACGCGAAGAAATCGCTCTCCATGAAGCCTATCATTCTTATTATAGCTATGGATTTTACATCGCAGAAAAACTTTGAAAAACGCATAAAACCCTTCAATCTCGGAAGGTTAGACTTTTGGGAGAGAAAGGCGATGAGGTGAAAATGGAAAAGAGGCTATGGCTGGATCCCACCCGCATACACCCCATGAGCATGCCCGATGGCACGGCTATCCCTCAGGTTGTGTATTTGAATCAGGTCATTGACCATCCACGGATGGAAATCGGGGATTTCTCCTATTATCATAACTTTGAAGTCTTAGAAGATTATGCAAGTGCCCTGGCGCCTTACCTTTTTCCTCTCAGCCCTGAGAAACTGGTCATTGGTAAATTTTGTCAAATTGCCCATGGGGTGCGGTTTGTCACAAGCTCAGCCAATCATGACATGAGCGGCTTTTCCACATATCCCTTCTCCAATTTCACCATGGCGCCAGATCTGTCTGAAGAGGATCTGAAAGCGCTCTTCAACATTCCTGGGCGCAAAGGGGATACGGTGGTCGGCCATGATGTCTGGATCGGCATGGAGGCAATGATCTTACCTGGGGTGACCATTGGCGATGGCGCGATTATTGGGGCAAGATCCGTGGTTACCCGCGATGTTGCCCCCTATCAAAAAGTTGCAGGCAATCCAGCGCAAGAACGTGGGGCACGCTTTGCACCGGACGTCATCGCAGCCTTACAAAAAATGGCTTGGTGGCATTGGCCGACAGAGACCATAAAAGCCCATCTTGCGGCCATCACCGGGGCCGACCTGGCCGCTTTGGCCGCCGTGGCAGAGCATGTTGCGGCAGACGCAAATCAGGCTTAAGCGTCACTGATATGCGCGCCGAAAATGAGGACATGGCCGTCGGGGTCGATGACTTCAAATTCTCGCATCCCCCAGGGTTGTGTTGCAAGGCCCTGGGAAATCTGTTCGGGGATCTGGTGATGGCTTTGGGTCACCGCCTCATAATAGGCATCAATGCCTGTGAGGAAAAAATAGGCGCGTGCTTTGGACATTTTGGGCGGCGGGCAAAGGGTGAGATGGAGCTCGGTGTCCTCTTTTTGGACAATCGCATACTCTTTTGCGATGGCGGCGGCACCCTCTGGGGTGGGGGGCCAGGTGAAGCCCACTTTAAAGAACAAAGCCTCGCGGTAATAGTGCAGGCTGGTCTCCATATCCGTCACCGGGAAGATTGGGGCAACAACTGAAAAATGCGGAGCCTTTGGCGACATGGCGGTGCTCTCTTTCAAAGGGGAGAGGCATTATAGATGGAGAAGCTTCAAATTTTGATCCGCAATCGCGCGTAGGGCGGCTTCATCATACAGACCGCGCCCCAAAACCCGAATGCCGACAAGGCCCGCTAATAAAGACTTTGCTGTTTTTTCAGGATTGATTCTGGGGGAAATCTCGCCCAAGGTTTGGCCTTTTAGGATCCGGCCATGGAAAAACCCTTCGACTTTCCCAAAACCACAGGTCACAATTTTTTGCACATCTGGGCTATGGACCACCAGATCGAGGGTGGTGTTGACAAGAAAACAGCCCTTTTTCTCTTTATCCTGCAAAGTGTCTGTGACAATACCATTTAAAAAAGTCTCAATGGCCCCTAAAGGCGAGGGCAGAGCGGCTAAATCTTGTAAGATCACTTCGCGATAGTCTTGGTCATAATGCAAAAGTGTTTGGACAAAAAGATCGTGTTTACTGCCAAAGCTGTTGTAAAAACTGCCTTTGGTCAGGGATGTTGTGTCTAACAGCATGGCCATCGAGGTGTCTGTATAGCCTTGTTTCCAAAACAGCAACATGGCTTTATGGACGACATCATCAACATCGAATGATTTTTCCCAGGGCATCAGCCATTCCTAAAAGGCAGAGAGAATTTCACCTGATTCAAATTAAAAGCGAAAGGCTCTAGAGCCCCCAACTGATGTAGCGCTTGCACGAAAAATGAGTTGGAAGACCAACAAGTCCTTTTCATGCATATAAACCGCCGTCAAAAAATATCCAGAGCGCAAAGCTTGTCATTTCTGTCATGGGGTTCTGTCGACCTGTCTGGCCTAGCATTCTCCCTGAGGTCTGGCCCTTGGGAGTCCTCGCCCCCTCTCCTAGCCCTTGTGACCAGAAAGGCCCTTTTTAGGAACATGCTAAGGTGAGGGTGCTCCCTAATTCCGGACAGGGATCGCATCGATACCCAAGCGCCGGGCCTGGCGGGCGGCTTGGCGGGCTTGATCGACTTGGGCAAAGGCGCCAAAACGGATTTGCTGTAAGCCACGCCGTGACACAATAAAGGGACGATAGCCTTTTTGCTGTAAAAACTGCATCATTTCTTGTGCATTTTGGTGATCGCGATATGCACCGGTTTGGACGCTAAACAGGCCAGATCTTGGGTGCGCTGTGTGTCGTGGCATGCTGTGCTGTGGTGCCATTTGGGGCCGAGCCGCAGGAGGCGGCGCAACAGCGACTTGGGCCGCCTGAGAAGATCCAGAAGGCCGGCGCCGCAGCCTTGGGTCAACGCTCAGAGTGTTCTCGACAAGACCAAATTCTGGCGAGGCATGATAGGGCCTGGCGCGGGCAAAATCGGCGGCGGCAGGCAGATTTGGACTTGCCATGCGTGGCACAGGGCGCGGGGCTGGTTGCGGTCTTGCGGCTGGTTGCCTTTGTGGTGTGGCGCGCAAGGCATTTTGGGACCTTGTCCCGGCTTGTTTTGCCGCCGTGCGCTGGGGCTGTCTTGGCGCTTGGGCCGCGAGAATGCGAATATTTGGTGCTGGATCTTGGGCGCGATAAACAGGGCTATGGTCTGGTGGCGCCTGGGGATAGGTCATGGCATGCTGAATTTCAGCTTCTGTGGGCCGCAAGATCGTCACAGACGCCGACGGCGCGATGGCGATGTTGTTGGGGATCAGATAGCCTTCTTCTATGGCGCGGGTGATTTGGTTGCTGAGGTGGGTCTTAAAGGCATAGTCTGTAATGGGGGTGTCTTGGTCTTCTGGTTGGAACAGGACTTGCACTTCAAGATTACGGCCTTTGCTGCTGGTCATTGCTGCTTGGACATTGACGCGCAGGGTCCCAGGGCGACCGTCCTGGCTGATTTGGCGAGGCTGCCACGCTTTAAACACCGCTGACATCTCCCCCGGTAAGCCGCGCACGGGAATGGCAATATCCGCAGGGACATAAAGTTGAATTTGTGAAATATGGTAAGGCCCAGCCTTGTTCTCTGGCAGGGTAACACGGGGCGCTTCTGGATGGGGCAGGCAGCTTGCCAGCCCTAAGACAGCACTAAAAAGCCATAATTTTTGCCCAATTTTCTGTCCAGCCCCATTGCGGCGCAAGAAAAGACGTCCCATCTGCATAGCCTTTGTAAGTCTGTCTACGAGAGCAAAGCTGGTTAAAGTGGCACCACTTTA
>DDLW01000365.1 GCA_002340345.1 Alphaproteobacteria bacterium UBA2562
GTTTTGCCGTCTTGCTGTTTGTGGGGCATCTGGCGGATTTCGCGCCGCAAGCCATTATTTTAGGCCTCATCAGCCATGCTATTCTGACAAGCTTTATTGCGCTAACCAGCCAAATTCCCCAACATATTGCCGTGCCCCAAGAAAAAGCCAGCGCCATTCTCGCCCCTTTAAGCCTGGCGATTGGGGGGACCATCGCGTCCCAAGACATGACGTTACCGGAAGCGGCTTTCACATTTTTAACCATTATTGCCCTGTCTTCCCTCTTGACCGCTTTTGCGCTGTTTTTGACGGGCCATTTCCGCCTTGCCCGCATGATGCAATATATTCCCTATCCTGTTATTGGCGGGTTTTTTGCTGGCAGCGGTTATTATCTTGTTGATGGTTTTTTTATTGTTTTAACAGGCCAACGCTTGGACCCAGAAGGCCTAGAAGCGCTTTTGACCCCGCATCTTATGATGCATTGGCTGCCGGGTCTTGCTGTGGGCTTTGGCTTATATGGGCTTTTACGCCGGTTTCACCATCCTTTGCTGCTTGCGGGTGGTTTGGTGGCTGTGATGATCGTCTTCCACGCCATTGTTCTGTTTATGGGCTTGGATCTGACCAGTTTACGGGAGGATAAGTGGCTTTTCGGGCCTTATCCGGATCGGAATTTTTTTGAAGGCCTCGCGGTTCTCTTCGAAGCCCGTCCCAATTGGGCGTTTATTGTCGGAGAATGGGACAGTCTGGTCACGATTGCTGTTTTAACCCTGTTGTCCTCGCTTTTGAGCCTTGCCGCCCTTGAGGTTGGCACACAGCAAGAATTCTCTTACGATCGTGAGCTCCATAAGTTGGGTCTCGCCAATGCTTTTGCCGCCCCCTTTGCCTGTTTAGCGGGCTATACTTCCGTTGAGACCTCTGTCTTCTACCATAAAATGGGGGCCTCGAGCCGTTGGGTGGGCCTTATCACTGCGGCAAGCTGTCTTCTCATTGCGTTTATCGCGATTCCTTTGACGCTCTACATTCCGCGCTTTATTCTTGGCGGGATTTTTATTCTGCTGGCACTGTTTTTTTTCGTCGAATGGCTTTGGGAGTCTCGGAAGCGGCTGTCGCGTCTTGAATATAGCTTTGTTTGGCTGATTCTTTTGGCGGTTGCGTTCTTAGGGTTTTTAGAAGCCATTGCCTTGGGATTGGTGTTGTCCCTGGTGATCTTTACCATCCGCTATGCCCGTATAGAGGTTATCAGTGATGTGATGACGGGGGCCAACTACCGCAGTTCGATTGAGCGCTCGGAGCAAGAGGCCGATATTCTCGACCAATTTGGGAATGTCTTTCTTCTCTTCCGCCTACAAGGCTTTTTATTCTTCGGCACAGGCCATGCGGTTGTTGATCGCATCGCAGAGGCCTTGGCCCAAGCCCCCCATCCCATGCGGTATATTCTGCTGGATTTCAAACATGTGAGCCGTCTGGATAGTTCTGCTGCGGCCAGTTTCTCGCGCTTAAGCCGGTTGGCCCAAAGCCATGATATCACCCTGATATTTTGCACAAAGACCCCGGATATTGCGCAACAGCTGGATATTATCGCCGCAGAAATTCCAAAAGGTCATGTCCGTCGCTTTCCCGATGAAGAAAGCGCTGTCGAATGGATCGAAGGTGGGATTTTGGATGATCAGGCGTCATCCACAAAAACCGCGCCCTTGTCGTCTTTCCTGATGAGCGTTTTTGAAGATGTTGAGGCGGCGCGCAGCTTAGAGGCCCGCGCCGAGAAACTGACCTTCACCGCCGGACAGATGCTCTTAAAAGAAGGGCGTCAAGATCACCATGATATCTATTACCTTGAACAAGGGCGAGTGGCTGTCCATATCGAAGATCGAGACGGCCAACAAACCCGCCTGCGCACCTTTGTTCCCAGCAATTTGATGGGAGAATTGAGTTATTACACAAACCGCCCCCGTATTGCCTCCCTTGACATCTTAGAAGAAGCTGTTGTTTATCGCTTACCCGCAGAGGCCCTCGAGGCCTTACCGGACAGGTTCAAAGCCCGCTTCCATGCCGCTATTGCCAAGCGTATCGCGCTTCGGCTCGGAGAATTGAATACAGCCTTTAAAGCTCGGATGACCTGAAATCTGGCATCATGGCGCGGTAAGGCTGCAGACCTATAGGATCCCATAATGCCCTCCCAACAGACCAGAGACCACACCCCGGCAAGACCAGAAAAAAGCCGATCCTGGAGCCTTATGATCCAACTTCATGTCATCGCTTTTTGTGTCGGGGCTGTGGTTATGGGATTCGAAATGCTCGGCAGCCGCTATCTTTATCCTTATTTTGGCGGCAGCATCACCACATGGGCGGCTTTGATTTCAGTGGTTCTAACCGCCTTGATGATCGGCTATTTTGCCGGCGGTGTCGCCGCAGACCGCTGGCCAAGCCCCATCGCTTTGGCGTTTGCCTTGATGGGGGCGGCCGCCTATATGGCGCTTGTGCCCCTGGCCGCAGATTCTGTGTTCGAAGTGATTTTTGCGCAGATCACAAATCCTGCTTTAGGGGCTTTGTCGGCGGCGGCGGCTTTATCTTTATTCCCTTTGGCTCTTTTAGGCAGTTTCACACCTTTCGCCATTCGCCTCACCTTACGCGCCACAGAAAAGGCAGGGACAACAGCCGGACGGCTTTATGCGCTCTCCACATTTGGCAATATTTTTGGCACGTTGTTTACGACTTTTTACCTGATGCCCCTCTTGGGCAGTCGGGCGATGACCTATTATTTCGCCTTGGCCGCTTTGCTTTGTGGCCTTTGGGTCTTGGCTTTATCCCCCGTCTATCGACGCCTGCGGCCTGTCGCCTCTCTGGCGGCGCTGGCGCTTCTTATTCTTTTTATGGGCGCGGTTCCCGAAAGCCAGGCACAGCAAACCTCCCTGGTCACCAAGATGAAAGATCCCGATGCGGCCTATCCCGAAGGCCCTTTGTTCTGGAAAAACACTTTATATTACGGTGAAATGGGAGCAGATCGCGTTTCCTTTTTCACAGAACAGGGGGAAAAAAGGACCTTCTGGCAGGAAGAAGGCTGTGGGCCAACAGCCCTTGCGCCCTATCGAACCGGACTTTTGGTCCTTTGCCATCTCTCAGACGAAATTGTCGCTGTGTCAGAAAAAGGCATAGCCATGCAACGCTGGCATAGCGATCGCCAGGGGCAAAAACTTCTGAATCCGAATGATGCGTCTGCCGATGATCAAGG
This sequence comes from Alphaproteobacteria bacterium UBA2562, assembly GCA_002340345.1. Classification (GTDB taxonomy): domain Bacteria; phylum Pseudomonadota; class Alphaproteobacteria; order UBA2562; family UBA2562; genus UBA2562. Next base: position 3,209 of record DDLW01000365.1, read on the forward strand.
GGGGGTTTATTTTACAGCCTCTGGCCATTTCCATGCCCAAGCGCCCCGACAGGGTGCTGTGCTGTATCTTGATGCTTCTGGCACCTTGGAGCGCCTGTTGACGGGGCTCCATTACAGCAATGGCCTCTCCGTCCATGGGGGCCAGCTTTACCTGTCTGAGCATCTGGGGCGACGCCTGCTCCGCTTTCCAATTCTAAGCCCTGGGACCCTTGGTCCGGCAACCCTTCTCGCCGATTTTCGCCAATTCCCGAAAGGGCGCTTTGGCTATGCCCTCGCTGGCCCCGATGGGATTGAAGCGCTTCCCGATGGCCGTTTTCTGGTGCCCGAATATGGCGAGGGACGTTTTTTTGTTTTTAATGGCAACGGCGCTGTAACCTCTTTTGAGGCCCCTTTTCCCTTCATTACCAATGCCGCCTATCATCCGCAAAGCCAAAAGATTTATCTCGTCGGAGCTTATGACAATCAAACACCGCCTTATCCGGGCGCTGTGGTCAGTTTTCCTCTCTCCGCACTGATGCCTTAAGCCTAGAGCATTTTGTTTTTAATTTGAATCAGATGAAATGCTCTATGGTCTTGTTTTTACCGCAAAACGCATGGTTAAAGTGAAAAAAGTTTTAGGGGATTATAAAGGGGCATTTCCAAAATGCCCCTTTATGTCACAGTTACGTGATATGACCTTAACGCGCCTGCGGACGATCTCCTGCGCAGCGGAATCCAACCATATCCATGCCAATATTCACCGGATTGCCATGGCGGATCGTCGAACGAATGCTATTGGGATCATTGCCCCAACCGCCCCCGCGCATGACAAAACGCCCAGGACGCGCGACATAAGGGCTACTGGTCCACTCCCAAACATTGCCCGCAAGATCCAGAACACCAAAGGGAGACGCGCCGCCTGGGAAAAGCCCCACTGGCGCTGTATACAGATGCCCATCAACAGCCGAAGGGCCACAACATTCTGCGGCCCCTAAATTGGCCCGCACGGGCTGCCCAGGCACCACAGGCAACAGCGTGCCCCAAGGATAGCGGCGGCCATCATTGCTTCTTGCGGCATATTCCCATTCGCTTTCACGGGGCAAGCGCAGGCCGGCCCAACCGCAAAAGGCGGCTGCGTCCCTTTGGGAGACTTGAACGACAGGATGGGCATCAAGCCCGATGATACTGGTGGTAACACCGCGCGGTTTTTGCCAACTTGCTCCCGGCGCCACTTGCCATTGGCCATTTTGAAAGACATAGCCACCGCCTGCACGTTCGGCATCGGTGAGATAGCCTGTTGTTTGGACAAAGGCCCGGAATTCAAAATTTGTCACTTCGGTGCGCATAATGCGAAAGGCCGGGACCCGGACCCAATGGGCGGGTTCGTCGGCGGCGCTGAGGGGACTTCCCATTGGGAAGGCGCCGCCGGGAATATCGACGAGCATAATGTCTAAGACTTGGCGCCCAGCAGTCCCCTGGGCAAAACTCTCCGTGGGGCACGAAAGGCCAATCAGGGAAAGGCCAATCAGAACCGCTATGGCGAAGAAGGACCGGCGCATTCTATCTTATTCCTTAGAGCAAAGGGCAAAAAGATGGACCCATCATTTTGATCCAGTGTCGCAGCAAAGACTTTGAAGCAAAGCACAATGCCTGTGGAGCAAAACGCGGTCTCTATTGTCGCTGAGAGCTCTTAATAAGATGTAAGGACATATAAAAAAGGGTTTGAGCCTTGCCCAAACCCTTGAAATCAAAGGGAAGAAAATCACCGAACGGCTGAGATTCTCCCTGCATTGCACTCTGATAACAGCTTTAGAAGAGGCCTGTCTTGAGGCAAGATCTCTTACCAAGAACGCACAGAACCAGAATCCAAATGGACAAAATCGGCACGGCGATAATAGCCCACGCCCCCCATTTGCAGATCCTTCGCAAGATCTCGTAAGCTTGCGAGATTGCGGTCTGGCAAACGGATATCAATTGCTTGCCCACGCATATGGAAGCTGTTCTTCGCCACTTTACGGCTACGACGGCGCAGAAGGGCATTCGAGGCCGGGGACCGATAGGCCGAAATCACATGGTAAGGCTCTTTCGAATCCAGAAGCTCATGGAGCACATAGAGCATGTCAAGAAGTTCAGGGTCAATCATCTTAACTTCGCCATTACGATGATCGCGCAGCAAATAGCTGATAGATTGGATGGCTGCATGGTTATATTCGCCGCCAGACCAATATGTCGTGCTTAAGGTCTCTTGTGTGTGCAGGCTACGGAAAGACAATTTCCGGGGGCCATAGCTGAAAGCGGACAAAGCCGACTTTGGACTCATGATTGCCGTTGCGGTCGCCGCAATGCCGATAGCGGCGAATTGACGGCGGCTGAATGTACCCATGGCCTGTTTGTCGGTCATGATATCCCCTGATGACATTTTACAAGGCATCCTTTGACAGTGTGAAGGGACACCTCAATCGAAAGTGATCTTTTTAGAGGTTGCTTTCCTGTTGTTTCTCACCAGAAAAACGCTCTAAGCTCCAAGTCTTGCGAGCGCAACAGACAGTTTATAGACTGTCTCTTTGCGGCGCTTTTTGCCTCCATGCGAGGCTCTATTTCAGAACAATTTAAAGCAAATTTTCGAAAACTATTTCATAATGCCGTCTGTGGCGATAAGGACAGTATGGCAAAACATGCTTTTATCTTCGTTAACGACGTTGGGGATATAGCCGTTCACAGCCTTGTGATGCAACCTATTTCTTTGCTTTTTAGAAAAGATCTAATAAATCTGGGGCTTAGACCATGGCAAAAAAAAGGCAAATAGGATCTGGAAAGGGGTTTAAGGGAAGAAAAGTGACTTGATTCGGGTTGATTAAGGCAAAAATAAGGCAATTGAAATGATTATTAAAATTTTGTAATAGAGCCGCTGGGGCGCTCAAATCGCGAAAAGGTAGAAAACAAGAGCCGTTCATCTTGATCTGCCGTCTCCCGCGATCACACTGAATCGGCGGGAGACTGTCACAAACCCCTTGATTCTTATTGCCCAGCTGTCATCTGGGCGATGAAATATCCCGCAACCACAGCCGTGCCGATCACACCGGCAACATTGGGCCCCATGGCATGCATCAAAAGGAAATTCCCAGGGTCAGCTTTTTGCCCTTCGACTTGTGAAACACGTGCGGCCATAGGCACCGCTGAAACGCCCGCAGATCCGATAAGCGGGTTAATCGGATTGTCTTTGGAAAAGAGATTCATGGCTTTGGCCATCAAAACACCCAAAGCTGTTGCACAGCCAAAGGCAACAACACCCAACCCTAGAATCATCAAGGTTTCTGTTTGTAAAAAGCGCTCTCCCGTCATTGTAATGCCGACCGAAGTGCCTAAAAAAATGGTCGTGACATTAATCAACTCATTCTGCGCGGCTTTTGAGAGCCTTTCCGTGACACCGCATTCTCTTAAAAAATTCCCAAGCATCAGCATACCAATAAGTGCGGACGCTGCCGGCACTAGAAGAATACAGGTCACGGTCACAATAAGCGCAAAAATCAGCTTTTCCAAACGCGAGACTTTGCGCAAAGACCGCATGCGAATCTTGCGCTCTCGCTCGGTGGTTAAGGCGCGCATAATTGGCGGCTGTAACAGGGGCACCAAAGCCATATAGCTATAAGCAGCAACGGCAATCGGCGCTAAGAGTTCAGGGGCCAATTTATTGGCAAGGAAAATGGAGGTTGGTCCATCGGCCCCCCCGATAATCCCAATGGGGGCGGCCTGTTCGGGACTAAAGCCAAGGGCCAACGCCCCAATGAAAGTGGCAAACACACCGCCTTGGGCTGCTGCACCCAGCAAAAGCGTCCGGGGATTGGCAATCAAAGGCCCGAAATCCGTCAAAGCCCCGACACCAAGGAAAATCAGGGGTGGGAAAATTTCCAGATGAATCCCTTGGGAAATATAATAATAAAGCCCGCCCGGATGATCGCCGACAGGAATATTCACCAAACCTTGGGTTGGAAGATTGGCAAGCAAAGCCCCGAAAGCAATGGGCACCAAAAGTAAAGGTTCAAAATTTTTATAAACCGCGAGCCAAAACAAAAGAAGCGTAATGCCCCACATGATGACCATTTGCCAGGTCACATGGGGAAGACCAGTAAGGCTAACCAATTGCTGCAGGGTTTCCATGAACACCATCACTGAAATGTGGAAGAGAAGAGCACCAATGCAGGCATCACTTTGCTCTAAGCCAGAGTGATCAAAATTTGCCCCTCTTGCACAGTGTGGCCAACATCCACCGCAATGGCCTTGATCGTTGCAGCATGAGGCGCGCTCACAGGCGTGTTCATTTTCATTGCTTCTAAGGTCATAACGACATCCCCGGCAGCAACCTCTTGGCCGACAGCAACCTCTATTTTCACAACTGTACCCGCTAAAGGGCTGATGATATTGTTTTGGCTTGCAGGGGCCGTGTTGATGGGGGCGGGGGCTCTTCCTTGTGCAGAAGCCGGGGCAGGAGGGACGACAGGCGCTGTTTGCGGGGCTGGCGCAAGAGACGGCTGGGGGGGTGCTGCTGGTTGGTCTGTTGGCGTGGGGCTGTCTAATTCTTCTACGGTGACAGTGTAAGCAATGCCTTCGACAGTAATACGCAAATGTTTCACGCTATAAAATCCTTTGCGGAAGAGATTTCTCGAGAGTCTCATGATGTGACGCCGGTCTTACGATCCTTCGAACGTTGGCCTTTACGCTCAGGCTTCTGCCGCAAAACCCATCCTTAAAGGGACGCCCCCTTTAACGCGCATTGCTCTCATTGGATTTAGAAAAGGGCAAGCGGGCAATATCCCAACGCCATCGCACCCTGTGAGACGAAAATTGCTCCATCCGGCCTTCTTGCGCCCAAGCCTCATTGCTATGCGCAGGGGCCGAGACCGTCACAATCCGGTGGGGCTGTCTTCCAAGAGAAACAGCAACAGCCGCTGTGATCGCGGCAAGATGATGCGGTGGCAGTCCCTCTGCCCCTTTTGGCTCTGTCAAGACGGGGGTGGCGCCAGGAATGGCGGCAATATTAGGGTTGTCCCTGGGACCTTTTGACGCTGCTGGCGGTTTTTCCCTTCCATGGCGGTTTTCAACTGATTTAAAAACCAACCCAATACAAGAACAAATCGCCCAGAGCGCGGTTAAGACAGACATCACCACGAAAAAGCCCACAGCGATTAGCTGAAGATCATCACCCATTCGGCCTCACTTTGCTCTTATACCAACCGACAAAACTAGAACCTTATGGCCGCCCGGTTAAGCCTGTGCGGCGCTTGCGCAAAAAATCAACCGAAGTTGGTACCAGAGGCTTGTTGACACGCGCCACGACACTGCGCCTGGCATCCGTCTATAGCATAGCTCTTTTCAGGAGTCCTCCCTTTATTCCTCTCTCTATTCCCTTGTTTCGTAATGGAAAAAAGTTGTGCTGCAATTGTTTGAATCCTTAAAAAAAGAAATCATAAAAGAACTATGGTTTTTCTTGATGTTCTTTTTTGCGCAAAATACTTAAAACTTCTCTCAAAGTCAGCCTTTGCAAGCCCATTGCAAACTGGGCATTTGACAATGAGCCGCCTTCCTATTTTTCGAGGCGATTTTTCATTGACCATAGAGATATAAGGAAAAAAGGTGAGTCAATCTTCTTTTGAGCAAAAAACAGTGCGCAAAAAAACACCTTTATCCTCAGCAAAATCCTCGGCCAAGCCTGCGGGACCTGTGGTCTTTGCCGCACAAGATATGCTCCCGAACCGCTTCATGAGCGACCAAGATACAACCGCTTCCGCCCTCCCAAATGTGGCGGGATCCCTCACGCATCCCAAAAGACGCGGGCTGGGGGCACATTTAAGCGAGGGTCTCGGCCTTTCAGGTTGGATGCGTTTACGGACCTTAATTCTGATTCGCTGGATTGCCGTTTTAGGACAAGCCGCAACCGTGCTCTTTGCCAGCGAAATCTTGCATCTCCCCGTCCCTTTATGGCCCTGTTTGGCTGTTATTGGGCTTTCAACATTGGCCAATTTATTTCTCACCGTGAATAGGCATGGTGCCGCCCGTCTTGGCGATCGTGCGGCCGCTTTTTATCTTGCCTATGATCTTTTACAGCTTTCGGCCCTACTGTATCTGACAGGGGGGCTTGAGAACCCTTTTTCTATTTTGATTCTGGCCCCCATTACCGTGTCAGCCTCCATCCTATCGACAAGAAGCACAATTTGGTTGACGGTGTTCGCCGTCTGCTTGGCAAGCTTGTTGGCGCTTTTTTACCTGCCACCGCCTTTTTCGAGCCATAATACCCTATTCGGCCATCAACTTTACGCCATTGGTCTTTGGTCTGCTTTAAGCCTCACAGCCATTTTTATTGCGATCTATGTTTGGCATGTCACAGCAGATGCGCGCAATATGTCAACGGCCTTAACCGCCACCCAAATGGCGCTCGCCAGGGAACAACGCCTGTCGTCCATGGGCGCTTTGGCCGCCGCCGTTGCCCATGAGCTGGGCAGCCCTTTGGGAGCGATTGTTGTCACCGCCAAAGATCTAGAATCAGAAATACCCCAAGATAGCCCTTATCGTGAAGATATTGATATGATCGTCAGCCAGGGCGAAAGATGCCGGGAGATCTTGACGGAATTGGCACGTGGAGAACCCAAGTCAGGGACCTCTTTTATTCCCCTGCCTTTAAGCGCCCTGGTTGAAGAGGCGGCTGAACCCTATCAATCCGATCATATCCCTGTGGTGATTGAACGTTTGCCCTATGATAAAGACTCTGGACCTGAGCCAAAAGCACCCTATCTTCCAGAGATAAGGCATGCTGTTGCGACTTTGGTTGAAAATGCCACACAGTTTGCACAGCATATGGTCGAAGTCACCATCACCTGGGATCAGAAAAACGTAGAAATTATCATCCAAGATGATGGTCCTGGCTTTTCTGCCGAAATGTTGGATCGGTTAGGAGAGCCCTATATTTCTGGCCGTAAGGGAGAAGACAGCCATATGGGGCTTGGTGTTTTTATCGCACAGACCCTTTTGAATCGCACAGGTGCCTCTGTTGCGTTTTCAAATATCGTCTCCGAAAGTGATCATGAGACACATCCGTCCCCCCACACAGAAAAGCTTTACCAAGAGGAAAAAGCCTTTACCCTGTCTTCAGGGGCAAAAGTGTCTATTCTCTGGGAACAAACAACCTTAAACAGCCTTGCCGAAAGGCAGCGCCAACAAGACAATAAAGAGGGATGAATTTTATGATAGAAGCTGATCGCCGCACAGAAAAAGAAACAAAAGTGGCGCTTGATGCGGATCACAACACCCTTTTAATTGCCGATGATGACACACCTTTTCGCAATTCTTTGGCAAGAGCCATGCAAAAAAGAGGGTTCGAAGTTCTGAGTGCAGAAAGCTTAGCCGTCGCAAAAGATTCCGTTGAGCAAAAACAACCAGATTATGCCGTTCTCGATATGAGACTTGGCGATGGGAATGGGCTGGATCTTGTTCCCTTCTTGCGCGATATAAACCCTAATATGCGTATTGTTATTCTAACGGGATATGGAAATATTGCATCCGCAGTTGCAGCTGTTAAAGCTGGCGCTGTTGATTATTTATCGAAACCCGCAGATGCCGATGTGATTCAAGCCGCTTTACTGGCGCAAAAAGGCCAATTGCCGCCACCTCCAGAAGAGCCAATGTCTGCTGATCGTGTGCGTTGGGAACATATCCAGCGTGTTTTCGAGCAATGCGACCGTAATGTCTCTGAAACTGCACGGCGTTTGCGCATGCATCGCAGAACCTTGCAGCGTATCTTAAACAAACATGCTCCACGCGCTTAGCCAAAGAGGGGGTCTTTTGAAAATGCCCCCCTCGCGCTCTTTTCTGTATAAAAACCAAAAGCTTTTTGAAAGACTTTTTCTCGAAAAAGTCACCTAATTTCGCTTTACCGTCTTCGGCCTCGGCCTTTTTTCCCGCGCGAGGGGGGGCTGTCTTTATCTTTTGGGCTGAGATTAATCAAGGCAAGAATCGCCAAACCAATAATAGCAGGCATTATAACACTAAAGGCGAGATCCATCGGAAACCTCATTGTCTCATTTTATTTTATAGCAAAAAAACTTTCGCCGCGTGAATTGTCTCATGAAGAGCAATCTTTAAAGCATTTCTGTCCGATATTGAACGCAAGAAATGCTCTAGACCTTTGTTTTTGCCGTAAAATACCGCCAATTGAGTGACTCTATCCAGCCCTACTTTACTTTTAGGTTTACAACAAGGTCAAAGCAATTTGATGACACATTGCACGCCCTTGAGTCCCAGGGACTCCTTGCGGATATCCTTGCGCACATTCAATGCGATAGAGCCGCAGCACATCATCATTTTATATGTTGTGCGCTCTATATCCAATCTTGGCTGAATATAATCTTCTTCTTGTCTCTCTTACTTACAGCATTTTGCTTTTATCTTGAATCAGAAAAAATGCTGTCAGTATTATTTATGCTACAAAACGGATCAAAGGGGTGAATCCCTCACGGCGCCCTTTGCTTTAACCTATTTTGCCCCATAAAAAAAAGCCCTATTCTAAAAGAATAGGGCGAGAGATCCGGGAGATTCGATTAACACTCTCACCATGAAGTATTAAGGTTAATAAAACTTTAAAGCAAAGCATATTCCCATGAGACCCCCGGCTGCGCAAAAGACAAAAGGATAGACTTATCCTTTTGGTCCGTCTTGCGGTGAAAACAAAGACAGAGAGCCTTTCATCGGCTTCACGTTAAAAACGAAAGGCTCTAATTTTCTGACTGTGATGGTAGAAGGTAAGCCATTTCAACGGCATTCCCACCTTGGCTTTTTGCTTTTTCAAGGGCCATCTCAGCTTCTGAAATCAGATTTGGAATACCAAGCGTCTGAGGACCCAAAGCTGAAATCCCAACAGAAATTGTTAAAGCTGTGGGCGCTTTTTCAAAGGTTGTCTCTTGTGCTTCCGGGAAAGGATGCGATGGGGTTTGGCCCAAGGACGCCATCATCGGTTTTTCCTGCAAAAGGCGGCGAAGGCGCTCTAAAATTCTACAGGCATTTGTAAGATCCGTTTGTGGTAGGAGCAAAACAAATTCTTCACCACCAGACCGCCCAAGAATATCACTTGGTCGTAATTCCGTTTGGAACAATTGCACCAATCGCTTTAAAGCGGTATCCCCCACAGCATGACCAAAATTTTTATTAAAACGCTTAAAATCATCAAGGTCAAAAATGGCGAGGCTCAGATTAAGACTGTGGCGGCGGGATCGTTCATATTCTCGTTCGGCAAGGTCAAAAAATTGGCGGCGATTATAAGCACCGGTCAGGGGGTCAATTGTGGCGAGATCTCGCAATAAATCCTCTGAATGTTTTCTTTCTGTAATGTCGCGGATGACCGCGGTGAAAATAACATGATCGCCTTGTTTTAATTTCGAAATTGTGACTTCTGCTGGAAATTCTGTCCCATCGCGCCGCAGGCCATAAACTTCGCCTCTTTGATGCATCAATTGCGCTGGAATCGGGCTGTGGGTAAAAGCTTTTATATGATTGCGGTGTGGCGATCGAACACGTGTGGGAAGTAAAAGTTCTAAATCCTCCCCAATAACTTCCATACGATCTCGTTTGAAAAGGGCCTCAGCCGCAGGGTTAAATAGAATAATACGATAATGTTCATCGGCAGAAATAATCGCATCTTGGGCAAGATTAATAATGCTGGCCAAACGTTCTTCGGAAGCGCGAATCCGCATTTTTTGCGCTTTGCGTTCCATGGCATATCGAATGGCACGTTTCAAGAATGTTGGATCTGTTTGTCCTTTAATGAGGTAATCTTCTGCTCCCGCTGTCACAGCTTGTAGCGCCATGTCCTCATCATCAATGCCGCTGAGAACAATGATGGGCAGAGAGTCTGCCAGGGCGAGCATATCCAAAAGTGATTTAAGCCCTTTGCTATCAGGAAGATGTAAATCCAGTAAAATGACGTCCAATTGAACGATTTGGACTGTGCCTAAGCCTTCCTCCAAGGTTGTGCAATGCAAGACTTTTGCCTGACCGCGATACAAAGCGTCCAAGAGCTTAATAATCAGCTTGGCATAGGCTGCGTTTCCTTCAACAAGCAGAATGCGCACTCTGACGGACCTCTCTTTTACAGCCTTGTGGAAACTTCAAAGTGGAAACCGTAAATTGCCCTTTGCTCTCAGTTTTTTTAAGCGCGTCTATGATCCCGCACCGTAAAAAACAGGGTCAAAGAAAATGGCTGTATACCAAAGATCTTACCATCATATACATAAAATTTCTTGCCTTTCTATCGGGAAATAAACAAAAAATAGAATATAGCAATAAGAATAACTATCGTAATAATAGGAAACGAATATCTATAAACATCCCTAAATATGAAGCCAAACAAGAGTTAAATCATCTGCCAAAGGATAATCGACTTTCTGTGAAAGCTGATCAAGAAAATAAGGAACACGTTCTCTGCGACGTACTTTTACCGTTTGTTGTAAAAGCGTAACAAACCCCGCTTCCCCAAGAAGCTTATCATTGAGATTACGGGCTTCTGTAATCGCATCGCTATAGAAAATAAGATGGGCATCTTCTGGGATCAGGATCCGGCGCGTTTCATAATCCGCCATAGGGGTGACACCAAGAAACATACCATGACTATCAATGACTTGTGCTTTATCGCCATGCAATAAAATAGGGCGAGGCGAAGAGGCCGCCGCATAATCCATCACACGCGTTTCACAGTTCAGAATACCAAAAAAAGCCGTACAGAATTGACCAACAGGCAATAATTTTCGCAAATGCGTATTCAAGCTTGAAAGCCATTTCCCAGGGTCATGGCTTTCCGGTGGCGTTCTTGAAAGCAATGTATGTAAACGAAATGCGTTTAACGCCGCCGCAATGCCATGGCCTGCAAAATCAGCCACAAGAAATCCCAGATGCTGGTCATCAATTTCAAAATACGTCCAGAAATCGCCACCAAGTTCTGAACAACTTTCAAAATGGGCTTCAATATGGCAACCATAACGATCGCTTAAGCTTGTCAACTGCGCCGGTTCTGGTACCAAAGCGGCCTGCATGGTCCGGGCCATCGCAAGCTCGCCTTCAACACGCTTGGTAAAACGACGCAAATTCCGGATGAGCATGAGCCTTTCAAGGTGAAGGCGGACCCTTGCGACACATTCTTTCGCATTGATCGGTTTGCTGACAACGTCAGTGCCCCCTGCATCAAAGCAATAGGCTCTTTCTGCTTCTGAATTCAAACCGGTTTGAAAAATAACAGGCAAATCAGCATTGGCTGGGTCTTGGCGCAGCTGTAAACAACAGTCATAGCCATTCATTTCTGGCATATTGATATCAAGCAAAATGAGATCTGGATGAAAAAGAGTCACTTTTTGCAGAGCTTCTTTCCCATTCTCGGCAAGATCAATTTTGGTCAGCCCTGCATTCATCAACGTCTTTTTTAAGACGATGCGGCTAAAAGGCTCGTCATCGACAATCAAGACCTTACAGTCTTTCCAAGACAAGCCAAATTCTTGCGCCATTTTTTATCCCCATGCCACAGCATTTTGGTTTTTCTCTAAGTCAAGAAAAATGCTGTATGTCTTTGTTTTTGACGCTAAACACATGGATGAAGTAGGCCCACATCATCCAGCGAGAAACCTTTTATGATCTCTTTTCCCAATTTTCAGCTTCAACCTTTTCAATAAGGTACAAGGCTTCATCGCATGAAATCCAAGATCAATCGAAGTGGCCAGCTTTGCTCTCAGCAGCATTTTGACCACCTTACGCCCTCGACAAAGCAAAGTCTTAGAAAAAAAGCAAGTTCAAAGTTTAACCAAGCGCTAAGACCAAGCATAACATCTCAGTTTGGGAAGAAAAAAACAACATAGGATAGAAGTATTTTGCATGTCTTCAATCAAAGTTTCATTTTCTATGGCAAACTTATTGGAATAAAAAATTTAGCCATGTAAAAATACATCAAAAGTTTCAATATCGGCCGCATCATACCAACCGACAGAGTCTCCGACGCCTTGGTTGATATTTTGCTCAAACGCCGCACGGGCTCTTAACGGTCGGTTTTTTGCGCAAGCCCCGCAAGCCTTAAACGGCGGCTATAGGGTTCTATTTTTGTCGGTCGGTATTATACTTTTGCCCTGAACCGAAAATAATGTTGCAAATCTTTATTTCAGCCCCACGATAAACCGATCCCTTTCCCCTTTAACGCTGGCAAAAATAATATCGCTTTTTTTGCTGCAAAGCAACGAAAGGCCTAAATCCTTTTTCATTTCGCGCTGGGAGCTTCCCCGGTAACCAGCTTTGCTCTAAGGGGAAATATCGGCAAGACCCTGTTTCCGAGAACAAACGCACCTTATATGAGCCGCGACAGATGTTCATTGGGGAAAACGGCATGTCAAGGCTTGTGCCCGCCTTAAAGAACAAAATTGCGCCATATGATGATCGGGTAAGCCGACAACATATAAGCGATATTGGCGATCTGCTTCTTTAATGATTCTCGCCGTTCCATGCGGCAAAAGCCCGGGGTAAATTTGTTGAAGACGCAACCATTCATAATAGGCTGTCTCTGTCGAAGAATAGCTATCTAAACCGATCGCTCTCCCCTCTAAAGCCGTCGCTGTATAGGGAGACTGCGCTGGCATGCGTGTCTGCACCCTTGGCGCCATGGCCACTGTCTGGGGGGGATAGGCTTGATAGGGTATCGCCGCCTGGTTCTGTAAAACAGTTTGTGGTGTTTGGGCGTGATACATCCAGCGATAGGCATCTTGGGTATTGTGCACAAAAACAGAGTGACCAAGAGAGGCAAGCCGTCGCTGTTGCAGAACTTCACCCGGCAGGAGATAGGCTGTGGTTAAGGGTTGCCCATAGCCAGGCTCGGGCGGTGGTGTATAGCCGCCTCTCTGTCCAGGGGGAAGGGCTTGCAGCTCTGCGTTTAAGTCACGAAGATTAACGGGTTGTGTACTATATTTCTCCTGAAGTGCGCTGTCCTGCCTGGCCCAATAGTCGACACCACTTTGATAAACATAGTCTGGATTTCGGCCATCTGGCCATATGCCCCCTTGATCTGAGATAGGGGAGGATGTGTTTTGGGAGGGATGTTTTTGGGGGATAGGCTGTCCATAAACCGGTGATGCGGGTACAGAACTGCCATAAGTCTGTTCTAAAGCCCCGTAATACCCTGGCACCGGCGCAAGAGGATAAGAGGTTCCATAATTAAAATTAGGATTCATAGGATAATTGGGCGGCCCTTCGGTCGCAATGGGTGGGGTTGAAGAGGCTTCCGTTGATGAGGATGAATCCCCAAAAAGTTGAGGCCATTTCGGCACAATTCCATCTGAAGCCATGGCCATATTTGAAAATATGAAGAGTCCATAGAATAAGAGTAATATGCTATAAAATGATTTCATAGGCACTTTTCTTAAGCCGGTTTGTCTGAGCGTTTTGTCAAAGAGGTCCATAAAGCTTTTTTTAAAGGGCCTTAAAACTATAAAGCCTTCAGAAAAATGCCTATGCGCAAAAGGCTCCAGCGTGATCGGCCTTTGCGCTTGTAATGTCCTTATCGTCCTATTCAGTGCGGCCATAGCGGAAAGCCTTATCCTTTTGAAGCTCTATCATTTTAGCGCAAAGTGCGGCTGGATGGAAACATCCAGTCGACAGATCTTGCTGCAAAAACAATAAGATAGAGCATTTTGTGTGCGTCAATCATCACGCAAAAGGCTCTAAACGAAATCATTGAAATTCAATACAGCCATAAAGTTTTGTCCTGCCTGAGAGAGAAGGTCTCCTCGATTGACCTTAAGTTTTACGTTGCGGTGCCTCGGAAGCTATCAAAAAGTTCGAGACTGAAAATCGGGACAAAAGATCCCTTCTCAAATAGAGTATCACCAGACATAAGCTCTTTGGCCTTCAGGAGTAAAACATGTTCTGTCTATGCAAAAAAGATTAACGCGCCCTTTTTGCGCGTTTAAGCATAAAATATTTTTAACAGTCTTAATTTAAGTAAAGATCTCGAAAAAACAGTTCATGTGAATTGAGGGGTTTTTACTGTGCAGCGGCATGACAAGCAATCCAAAGAGGCAAGCCTTTCTAGAACGCCGACTGTGACAAAAAATGCGCTTTCATTGCCCCGGTTCATTCAATAAGTTTTTGTTTCTGCATTGACTTAAACGAAAACTGACCTTCGCTTAAATCTTTCTTTTAGAGGACTATATTGCGGGGGACTCCGATATTTAGATCTTTCAGGATTTATCGCAAAACTCACTCTATAATATTGTTTTTATTTAGTTCTTTATGAAGAGCTTACGGGCGCCGAAGACCTTTGTCTGAAGTGAACCACAAGTGCATTTTGTCGCGCCGCAGCTTTTCCCTTTCATTCTGTCAAAAATTGCTTTGCTTTGTCTGTGTTTCTGCCTAAAAATATGCAAAATAGTTTCAGATCAGCACAGCCAGTGTATTATGGACATCTTTAGGCTCTGGGTTTTGCTGTGAAAACGGTTTGGGTGACCCTTTCGATATTGGTTAGGCTGAGTAGCGCATATGACAAAGGCTGATCAAGGGCAGCACAGCGCCCCTCAATCGTCTTCTATGGCGCTTGCTCATACAACAGCTTCTCTTCCAGTGAGGGGCCAAACAGCGTTTCCGAGGCCTGCGATCGATGATGCGGATAGCCCTGAAGCCGGTTGCCCTATTTGCGGCAATCACGTTGCGTTTCTTGTGGCGCGGAGTCAGACATTTAAACTGCTCCAATGCACAGCCTGTGACCTTGTCACCCGCCATATGATTTCTCCTCAACAGGGGCAGAAATGTGATTTCAAAGACCCTGTTCCCCTTGAGGACCGCATGCCACGAGGGCATAGCGATTTAAATGCTTTTTTCGGTTTAAGGGCGGCAAAAACATCTTTGGCGCGCATGAGAAAAGCACTGGCCTATCCTTTTCCGTCGCCAAAGCCAAGTTTTTTAGATGTTGGATCTGGGCGCGGTTTTCTTGTCGAAGCCGCCCGTCAAGCGGGTTTTAACGCTTTTGGGATCGATCCTAACCCGCTGCATAGTGACTGGGCGCAGAAACATTTTCCAGAAGCCTGTTATCACACGCTTAAAATTGAAGATCTGACCCAAGATCACATAAAATCGCTTTTAGAATGCGATTCTGGACCTTTGGACTTTGTTTATTGTGGTCTTGCTTTGCAAGAATGCGAAGATTTAATTCTGTTTGTGGAAAGCGTGGCACATCTGATCGCAACGGGTGGATATTTATGGGTTAAAGTCAATAATTATAATCATTGGCGCCGCTCTAACCATTTGAGCAATTGGCCGCTTTATTGGCCAGAGCGCGACCATTATCTTTTTACGAAACAAACCTTAAAAACGCTTTTTACACGTGCTGGCTTTTCCGTCATTTTAAAAGATCATTGGTGGCATCAATCTTTAACAGTGATTGCGCGAAAGCAGGACAGTTGTTCTCCTGATTTTTTCAATCCTTTCCCAAATCCCATGCGAGAGACGGTTAAGAGCAATACAGCCGCCCCAGCCGCCCCAGCCGCTTTGCCATCTGACAATAGCCCTTTGCAATCTCTTGAGGATATTTTGCACAATAATCCCCTTCTTGAAGATCCGGTTTCAGAGGTTTCTTCGCGCGAGAAACCGCGTTCTTAAGGACAAAGGCAAAAGGCGTAAAGGTTTCTCTTGATCTGTTTTGCAGAAAAAAGATAAGCAATATTGTTTTTGATTCACGGTAAAAGCACAGGGCTATAAACTTAATCTGTCAGTTTTTTGCCATCTAATATCGTATTCTCTTGTTCTTTTAAAGTTCTCTCTCTAAGTTTTTCAGCCTTAGACACACCAAAGCGACGCCTGTTTTCAACAGCAAGGCGTTTTTTTTCTTCACGCTTCTTTTCTTTGCGTTTTTTATTAAGATTCACAATATCGCCCATTCCCACCATCCTTTATAGCAAGATCAAAGCCATTTAGAACAAAGTGCGCCCAAGAAGCCCTTTGGGGAATCCTTGTATGGATTCAATAAGATATATCGCGTAAAGCTTTATTCTACTCTCTTTATAGATCAAATATCTTTCTAAAGCATTTTGTCTTTGGTCCGATTTTAAAAGACGCTTTAGATTTTTGTTTTTGCTATAAAATAAATTAAAAGAATATATCCATCTTTTGTCTTATGATCGCTCTCTTGCGCTAATATTGCGGCGACGCCTCGTGGTTCGAACGAAGCGGAACGGTCCGGCATCAACCGGGCCTTTCGGGGCGAAAATTTGAACCAGAACAGCGAACGAGCGCGTGGATTGGGCCGACTTTTGCGGGAGCAAAATGTCTGAATCACGCCATGAGAGCCTTAAAACGAAGCGGCAAAGATAAAATGTCAAAGTTTTTTCCTATGAGAGCAAGAGTCAGCCTTGGTGTCTTGGTAAGTCTTCTCCTGCTCAGCCCCACGACAGGATGGGGGCAAACCGAATCGCTTAACGATCCTTTGGGGCAGAGCACAACGCGCCAAGAGGTGCTTGAAAGACAAAAAGCTTTAGAGACACGCCGCAAACAGGCCCTTGATCAGGCCCAGAAGGCGCGGCAAAAGGCCTTGGAACGCCATGATACGTATCTGACCAACAAAGATCTTTTGGATCGGCCAAAATTAGAAATGCCAAAGCCTTTAACATCGCCTTTTACATCGTCTGGGGAAGAGCAACCACCGACAGCAGAGAGCTTGGCAAAAGATCTTCTGAAATGGGCGCCAAAATTGCTTGAATCTCAGCAGAATCAAACATCTGATCGTCCTTCCGGTCTTCTAAAGGGCCTTGGTTCTGTCTTGCGTGATGGCGAAAAAGGGCTGATTCAACAGCAAAAGACCCATCATCAGCGTTTGATTGATCAAAAAAACCAACAAGATCGGAGCGAGAGATCTGGGTCTTTACAGCCACAACCCTCTACGCGTCCTTCAGAAAAAACGCAAACCAGATCACGTCTTCTTGGGGAGCGGTCCCGTTTTTCAACATTGTCGCCAAAGGCGCCGACCAAGCCTTTGAAACCGTCTCTGGTTAAAAAACCCATGAAGCCAATGACAGTTCAAGAGGTCGAGGCGCGTAGAAAAAACAGTGAAGATACATATACTGTGACACCGATGCCAGAAATCGCTCCCCTTCAGCCTATGCGCTAGGGTCTGTTGAGATTCAAG
>DDLW01000268.1 GCA_002340345.1 Alphaproteobacteria bacterium UBA2562
CATGGTTAAAGTGTTTCCACTTTAACCCGCTTTGCTCTAGAGCGAAGGGCAAAAGGCTCTTTTACCGTCTGTTGGGTTTTGGGAATATCTTGCTGAGAAAAGGCATGTGACGCGTGGGCTTTACACGCCGCTTCCGCCAAAAGTTTTATTTCAAAAGGGATATATCTCCTGCTGGTTGTTGTCGCGCCCTTGTCTTAATCCTCCTTAAGAAGGAAATTTTGAAACCAAGCAGACATAATTGAAAAATTGCTCATCGACGCGCAACAAAAATCCCGTCGGAACGACATAAGCAAGAAACAGGTTCCCGTCATTTTAAGGGCGTTCCAGGGAGGCACTCTCCATGCTACCTTCCCTCGAACATCCTATCAAGCCTATGATATTACTTAGGTTTGCGAAATATTTGTCTCCTTTTGGGTGCTTTTTCACCCTTTAAGGCCTCGATGTCCCGCCATCCCCACATGACCCGCTTAACCGCATGGGACATCGAGGTCCTTTTTTTTAGCTCCTTCCGCTATGATCATCCCCCTAAAAAGGTAAAAAACAGCCTCTGCCTTCATTACGATAGAGGAGATGGGTCTCATAGCTTTTATAGATTAAGCGAGTTTTTTCTGCCATTTGCGGATCGAGAGGAATGCGGCGATTGGAAGGAATTTTTTCAAGATCTATGGGGGGCATGGATCCAAAAGACCCAGGTTTGTCCTTCTTTCTTGGTTAAAAAGTCACCTTGAATGAAAAAATTATTATCGAAAGATTTTACAACTCTGGTGGCAATTTCAAATGTCGTCTCTGTATCGGGAAGTTTGAGGTCATATTTCGCGGCGATGCTGGCTGGAATTTCGACAATAACGAGATCTCCGACCTGGGTGCCAGGCATGGGGGAGCAGCTTGCCACACCAATGTTGCTGAAAAAAACAATATGACAAAAAGTGAAAAATGCGCAGCTTGCTGCTAAGAAGCACCTATAGCCCTTCTGAGAAAGCGAAAATTTGTAAAAGTCCTGGTCTTGCATTTAAAGATTATCTCTACAATGAATGTTTACAGCATTTTGCTTTTTTCTGACTACGGAAGAATGCTTTCAAAATCAGGGCTTTCTTAAAGGGAAAGCCTTGCCAGATTATCAGGTGGAATATCATGATTCCAGCGGCCAAAGGGGCATGTCCTTTGGCCGCTGGAGGTTTTATTATTCTGACAGCATTTCACTTGCTTCAAATGAAAAGCGAAATGCTCTATCATTTTGCCCTTTTCTCTAGAATGGCAAAATAATATCGGCGAGTGCTTCACCCCAAGGTGGGGCCTGGCGATCGGAAATGGAACCACGACCGCCATAGGCGATGCGGGCTTCGGCGATCTGTTCAAATTTCACACTATTGCCTGTCGAAATATCTTGGGGCCGAATGACGCCACCAACGAGAACTTCGCGTTTTTCGTTATTCACACGCAATTCCTGACGACCATAAATGACAAGATTGCCATTGGGCAGGACTTGGGTAACAACAGCGGCGACTTTCATAGAGATGTCTTCTTTACGGTCAATCTCACCGCCATTGGTGTTACCAACGGAACTGTCCGTGCTAACGGCTGAGGCGGGATTGAAAGCGTCGGGAAGAAGGTCGCCGGCTTGGGTTTCAAAACCGAGAAGGCTGGGAACACCGAGTTCGCGGCTGTTGTTGCGGGTTAAGGTCGTCGTGTTCTCAAATTGTGCTTCGTCGCTGACATTGATTTCGACGGTGATAATATCGCCAATGGTGGTTGCCCGTTGATCTTTAAAGAAAGCCCGCGCGCCTGGGCGCCACAGGGAATTGGCGGTGCGTGTCGCGGTAATCGGTGCTGGCATCGGCATAGAGACCGGTGTGTAACCCTTATCCTTTTGCGGATTTTGCACCGGGGTCATGGGAGGGGCTTCGCCGAGATCGGAGAGGCGTTGGAACATATTGCAGCCGCCCAGGAAGGTTGCGCAGAGCAAAATAACAGACGCACGTTTCAGAGAACGGCGATGACGCGAGAAAATCGCACCCGCTGAAACCGTGCTAGGAGATGCCGTTGTGAGCGGTTCATGTGCAGCTTGTGAAATCTCTGTCATATCACTTATCCCAAATCTTTGGACTCGGCTCTCCTTGGTGCGGAGAGGAATCTTATGTGTTGTTTTGCCGCAAAGCCTTTTAGAAAATTAAGCAACTTTGATGCCAAAAACGGTGCTGTTTGGTGCTGTCTTTAGAAGACAAAAGGGGGGGACTTTAATTCGCAACGAACTCTCCGATGTCAGACAATTTCACAGACACAACATCAGGGCGTGTCACCGTTGCGTAAATTGTGCGATTCGTTGATGTGTTTATGACCCGAATGGCCTGGCCCATGGAGCCGCTGTCCAGCGCTTTGCCTTGGGCTGTCAGGGTCATATGGGGGGTGCGCACAACCATGGAAACAATAGTTCCTTTTTTTACAATCAGAGCGGCTTGGACTTCGTCTGCACGCAAAGGATCGCCCGGGCGCGCCCAACGACGAGGGCTGCGGCCAACAAGCTGTTCGAGATCGCGAATCGTTTCTGGATGAACGCGGCTTGTGCGTATTTTTTTCCATTCAATATCCCGATCCCGAATCACATCATCAGGACCCATGCGTCGATTTAAAACCGGCACGGCGATCATTGAATAAGCACGGCCTGACAGGGGAATCCGTTGGATGACATCATCGCGGATGGCGGCGATGAGAAGGGCTTGGAAGCGACCGGTCTCTTGGTCATAATCGAGCTTTTCCATGCCCAGAGACGCGGGACGGCTGCCGGGGATATGGATCGCTGCAGGACGACCATCAAGTTCAATTTTCAGATTGCCATCAACGCCTTGGCTCCGTAGGGCGGATTCGAGGCGGTTGACCATCATCTCGGAGGTGATGATCTGGTCTGAACGGCTCACGGTCACATTTTGATGGCGAGAGGTTGGACGCCAATCGATATTATATTGGTCGGCGATATTGCCAAGCTGAACCCCGCTGAGAACCATCTGCTTGCCCTTCTCTGGGGCAGGAATCACCGGGATTCCCGACAGACGATCATCAAGGCCAAGGAAAATATCGCCAAGCCGAACATAATTTTCGGTGACGGTTACACTTTGGTTCAGGCGCACCATGGCGGCGCTTGCTGTTGGGGCCGCTGGGATCAGGGCGCTTAACAGCAGCAAAGTGGGAAGAATAAGACGGACAGCGCTGATGCGGCTTGCGCTGGGACAAAATTGGGCAAAGAGGCCCCCCCAGAGCGAAAATAGGGTCAAACTTTTTGCCGCAAGAGAGCGATGCATCTTTGAGATCTCCAGGACTAGGGCTCATAGGTCGGCAGATTTTGCCGGTCGATCATTCTTGCCCTGGGCCGTCCTGGCCCATCATTAAGCTCTGCACCATACCTGGTGGAGCGTGCTATGCGAAAAACCATAGCTTTGGAACGCTGTCATACCGCCTGTTAAAGGGAAAAACGCTGACTTTTGGGGCTTTTTGAATAAAACCCTTCATTGCTTTTCACCAACAGGTCTGTTTTTAGTTTTACGGACAAAAAGGGGGCGCTCTCGACAGAGAGCGTCCCCTAAAGCTTTTGCCCTTAACGGATGTTACTGACGGTCCGCATCATTTCGTCAGAGGCCTGGATGACCTGAGAGTTCATTTCATAGGTCCGTTGTGCTGTGATCAGGCTGGTGATCTCGCTCACGACATTGACGTTAGAGGATTCCAAGAAGCCTTGTAAAACGGTACCAAAGCCAGGATCGCCGGGAACACCGCCGATGGCCGCGCCAGAGGCCGGGCTTTCCAGATAAAGATTGTCCCCAATGGCTTGCAGGCCTGCTTCATTAATGAAGGTGCTCATTTGAATTTGGCCGATATTCTGAGGATCGACCTGGCCATCAAGGCTGATGAGCACTTCGCCCGCACTGTTAATCTCAACATCAACAGCGTTTTCAGGCACGGTCATGCCAGGATCCACCAAGAAACCATCATTGGTGACGATTTCCCCTTGGTTATTCAGCCCAAAATTACCAGCACGGGTATAAGCTGTTTCCCCATTTGGCAATTGGATATTGATGAAGCCTTCGCCTTGGACGGCGACATCAAAATCATTGTTGGTTTGAATGAAATTGCCTTGCTCGTGGATCCGATAGACCGCCGCTGCTTTCACCCCGAGGCCGACTTGAACGCCTGTAGGCACAATGGTGTTGTCATCGGTGGAAGGGGAGCCGACCCGGCGATGATCTTGATAAAGAAGATCATGAAATTCAGCGCGGCGGCGTTTAAAGCCGGTCGTGGTGACGTTGGCGATGTTGTTTGAAATCACCTCAACATTTAACTGTTGGGCATGCATACCCGTGGCAGCAATGTGAAGAGAGCGCATGGCAATAACCCCTTCTTTCTTGGACCGTCTGTTTTGGCCTGTTGTGGTGGCCTTTCTGGTCTGTTGATCATGGGCCTGTGACTTTAAAGGAAAGCCTCTTGATCTGTGTGTTTAGACCATACTATTGACGGTTTGTCTGAAAGCTTCGTAAATGAAAGTTAGAATTTTTGACTTTCTTTTTAAAGGGGCAAACCCAAGAAGAAAGTCTTCTCATCACGCCCTCTAAGCGCTGGTTTTGGTCAAGGTCTGAATGGCTTTCCGCAGCCTTTCATGCTCTTGTTCCATCATTTTGTGACCGCGACCATAGGTGCGTTGCAACTCGATCATGCGGGTCATTTCATTTAAAGGCTGGACATTGGATTCTTCGACCATGCCTTGGGCCAGGGTGGTTTCTTCTGGGATGATTTCTTCCCCAGCCGCCGTATAAAGCCCTGATTCGACATGGCTCATTTCTTGTTGGTTTTCAAAGGTGACCACTTGGATCTGCCCCACTTGCTGGAAAATAGCTTGGCCACCTTGGCCGGGCAATTTGGCTTCGGCCACGCCATTGGGAGCAATATTGAGGTCAATGGCCCCTTCGGGCAATTGAATGGGGTTGCCAGCATTGTCCAAGACTTTATAGCCCATGGAGGTGACAAGTTGGCCTTCATTATTGATTTGGAAGCGACCATTGCGGGTATAGCGCGGCCCCAACGGTGTATCAACGGTGAGATATCCCTCTCCATTGATGGCAAGATCTAAAGAATTACCTGTGGGGCGCATGGGGCCTGGGCGGGTATCACGATAGGTGCCGATCCCCTGGACGAACGCCATTTTCCGGCCTGTGCTCAGCTTTTCATTGCTATCCACCCGTTCAAGGTAATCCCGGAACAAGGCTTTTTCACCATTATAGCCCGCTGTGTTTGCATTGGCGATATTATTGGCAATGATATCCAATTCGCGGCGCAAAGCATCTTGGCGGGAAAGCGCGATATATCCGGTATTTTCCATGATCGCCTCTTTAAACGACTTAACATGTGATCGGCTTTTTCTATTCAACAAGAAAACTTGGCTGAGAAGAAAAGCTTTGGGATGAGAATAGCATTTTCGAGCGCGTCAGACGATCTGTTTTTACAGAAGGTCTTTATTTCGGAAATGCTCATTTTTCTTTATAGGCTTGCCATGCTTTTTCACTTTGCTTGGCAGTCTTCTCGAAGATCTTTATCATGGAGCTTCTGAAGATTTCCTAAAACATCTCAAAGAGAAACGGTTTTCCTCTTGGCCTGTTGACAAAAAGCCTTTTCCTTTGGCGAAAGGATACGCAAAGGGCGTGCCAGATTAGGATCTTTTTCGGGAAAAGCGCGCTGCAAGAGACCATAAAAACCGTGTGAAAGAGGAGAAAAGGTAAGGAGTCTTCAGGAGTCGCAAAACCGTCAAAAAGCATCGCTGGCGCGGCAAAAAAATAAGACAGCAACAGAGAAAGAAGGCTTTTGCCGATCTTTCTGATCAAAAAAGGCGCCATCGCGCGGTCAAAAGCGTTTGAGGTCTGTTTGGGAAGCCTTTGCCCGGCAAGTTTTACCCAGTGTCTGTGAAAAGAGAGACCTATGATCGAAGAGGGGCCCATGGAAAGAGGGGAGAAAAAAGTCGAAACATGTCGATGCTGGTGAGGCTTTGCTCTTGGACCAGAAAATGCTATCTTCAGACTTGAGTCGGACTTTTTAAAAAGTCGTATGGACTCTGTCTGTTCTGGGGTCTATTTCCTCTGGGCGCCTATTTTATGTGAATGGGGGCAGTGATTAAGGCACAGACAATGCATTAGGACCTTATTAACGCCCTTTGCTTTATAAAGGGGGTGTTGTTGAGCCTCGCTCTCACTTTTCTTTCATGTTCGCGCGGCTTGTCATGTCGGGCAGGCGAAGACCAAGAGAAAAGAGCAAGGCTCAAGAAAAAGAATATTTTAGAGTCCTTATTCAAAAGCAGAGACCCTTGTAAAATTTGGCTCAGGTCTTCGCGCTTTTTTTAAAGACTCTTTTCATGCAAGCAGCTGGGATGTCTTTACGATAGCATTATCAAATTTTGCACTTTCGTCACAGCCTAAAAGCGTGTGGCCGTGCGATAAAGGATATGCACGCTTGGTCAAAAGCGGGGCTGTCAGGCGCTTGGGAACATAAATGTTAGGGGCCGTCTCTAAAGGGCCTGCCCCCTTGGAACAGTGACGAGCGAGGGATCATGTCAGATCAAGTCTTCGGGGAAGATTACGAAGATGGCGACGATCTGGAATATCGGCGCAGTAGCGGTGGTTTGAGCGGCAAAAAGCTACTCATCTTGGTTGCTATTATCCTAGCGATTATCATCGCGATTGGGGCGGCTTTGTTCTTCAGCGGTGCCATAGATGATCTTCTTGCGGGTGATAAATCAGGCCCTGAAAAAGAATTAATGCATCAGGCCGCAGAACGCACCAATCAAAGCGGATCTTCGTCCGAAACACCAGAGGGCGAGATCGCACCGGCAGATGTTTATGTCACCTTGCCGGATATGCTGGTGAATTTACAGCCAGATGGCAGAAGACAGCATTTCATGAAAATCCGAATCGCCCTGGAATTGCATAGCGATAAGGATAAGGTGCTTGTCGAAAAGCGCATTCCACGGGTGATGGACAAGTTGCAAGATGGCTTGCGCGGGCAAAGCAAAGCGGCGCTCCAAGGGTCTGCGGGCTATGACAATCTGAAAACCCAGTTGAAAAAGCGCGCCAATGTCGCTTTGGAGACGGTTGAAGTCAAAGATGTGCTTATTCAAGAATTGTTGGTGCAGTAAGGCTTTGATCAGGAAGTCTCTCACCTCTGACAGAGGCTTCCTTTGGGTAGGCACCCTTTTTTGAAAATTGAGAGCCATCTTTCAGGGCGACTCTAAGGTGGTTCTGAGTCACAAAAGATCTCAGACACTATAGACGGCATAAAAATTGCTTACTCTTTATCTTATGTGTTTTTTCAGGCAAAGGAGAAAACACAATCAGCCGTCTTGTTTCACGACAGCAAAGCCTGTTTGAGCTTTTTGTTCGGGCAGTGTCTTTCGCGGCATAATAGAAACTCAAGTTAAGAGCATGGCTTCAGCCTTTCTAAGAAAGCCTGTGCTCGTCAATGGATGGGTGATGAATCATGGCGCCTCCAAGTGATGACCTCGCAACAGATGATGATCTGGCGGCCGAATGGGCCAATATGGCCGAGGATGAAGATGGCGGCGACATGGAAGATGATTTTTCCAGTCGCACACGCGTTCTCAACCAAGAAGAAATTGACAGCCTGCTCGGCCTGCAAAATGACGGCACGGATCAGGGGGACAAATCTGGCATTTATGCCATCTTAAACAGCGCCCTGGTTTCTTATGAACGCCTGCCGATGTTGGAGGTGGTGTTCGACCGTTTGGTGCGGATGATGTCCACCTCTCTGCGGAACTTTACCTCGGATAATGTGGAGGTCTCCCTCGACCATATTTCCTCTGTGCGGTTTGGCGATTATCTGAACTCTATTCCGCTCCCGGCGATGCTGTCGGTGTTTAAAGCGGAGGAGTGGGACAATTTCGGTTTGCTCACCGTCGATAGCGCCTTGATCTACTCGATTGTGGATGTGCTTCTCGGCGGGCGCCGGGGGACAGCCGCCATGCGGATCGAAGGACGCCCCTATACCACCATTGAACGCAATCTGGTGACCCGGATGGTTCATGTGGTCTTGGGCGATCTCTCTGCGGCGTTTGATCCCCTGTCTCCTGTGACCTTCCGCTTTGAGCGTTTGGAAACCAACCCCCGTTTTGCAACAATTGCACGCCATGGGAATGCGGCGATCGTGGCGAAATTGCGGGTGGATATGGAGGATCGCGGCGGTCGGATGGAGCTCTTGCTGCCCTATGCGACCCTGGAACCTGTGCGCGAACTCTTGCTGCAAATGTTCATGGGCGAGAAATTTGGGCGCGACTCGATTTGGGAAGGCCACTTGGTCAGTGAATTATGGATGACCGATATTAATCTTCAAGCGGTGCTCGATGAAATCACCATGAAACTTGGGGATGTTATGAACTGGAAAGTCGGCCAACATATTGCCCTCCATGCCACGCCTGATTCGCAAGTGACACTTGGTTGTGGCGATGTGCCTCTGTTTAACGCTAAGATGGGACGGCGAGGCGGAAGTATCGCCTGTAAAATTCAAGGGCGTGTGATTAAGGAGTTCTAACTTGGCCGGCTATGAATTAATTGTTGAAGGCATTCTGGCAATTTTGCTGCTCGCTTTTCTCTATTACGCTGTCATGTTACACCGACGGCTTGGGTCCATGCGGGACAGTAAAGGAGAGCTGGAAAAGCTGATCAACACATTTGCGGATGCGACAGGGCGGGCAGATAAATCTATTCAAGGGTTTAAAGCAACAGCCGAACAATCAGGTCGCAGCTTGCAAGAAACCATCGATCGCGCCCAGTCCTTAAGAGACGATTTGGCGTTCTTGATTGAGAAAGCCGAGGGCTTGGCCGATAGAATGGAAAGTGGGGTGCTGGCCCAAAGAAGTGCGGCGCCGAAAGGGGCTGGAAATGCCACGGCCCCCCGGTCTGCTCCGCCAAAGCAGGCCAAAGCCGCCGCGCCGAAAGGAGCTGGTGCTGCCGCGCCAAACCCAGAGCAAGCCGCATCGAGTGACGATGGCAATCGTGTCCAGTCCAAAGCGGAACAAGAACTGCTCAAGGCCTTGCAGTCCATGCGTTAAAGGCAGCGGGGCCTGCTTTGAATCTGCTGGAGGGCTGGTGTTCTCAGGGGGAGTCTTCGATAAAGACTTCCTGTGGAGTTTCTTTTGTCTGAAGCGTAAAGACGCGAACCTTAAATTTAGAGCTGTGCGTGTTTGTTCTTTTGAAAAAAAACGGCTCACACTAAAGTGAAAGGCTCTCGCTAAGACGAGCGTGAAAGGGAGTTGCTGATGTCATCGCGTGTTCGAATTCTTCCGGTCTGCATCTTCCTTGCATTCATGATGCTGTGCGTGAAATCTTATGAAATTGGTAGCGGTCTGAATCTGGTGCCGGGATCTGTGCAGGTTGCAACTTTGCATGCGGCTGAAACCAACAAGGCCGTGCCAACATCTTCTGCCTTGCCCCAGGCACAGGCAACCCAAATACAGGGGTCCAGCTCGAAGACCCTGATTGCACAAGCTGGAACAACAGAAGAAACCGTCACAGAAGCCTCCATTGGCGCACGGGATGAGGTTGTCAAAGAACCCTTGCCCGACAGTAAAGCTCTGTTGATCGAAGGCACAGACCCAAGTGCCTTAGAACGGTCGTTGCTGAATGAAATTAGAGAAAAGCGCGAAGAATATACCCAGAAAGTCGCGTCTCTCAGAACCCGCGAGCGCCAGGTCTTGGCCGCTGAAAAACGGGTCCAAGAAAAAATTGGCCAGCTTGAAGCTTTGCGTCAAACCATCGAAGATTTGATCGGTAAGCATGAGAACCAAGAAGAAGAGCGCATGCGGGCCTTGGTTAAAATTTACGAAAATATGAAACCAAAAGATGCCGCCGCAATTTTCGAAGAACTGGATAATCTTGTCCTGCTAGATGTTGTCGAACGGATGAAAGAGCGAAAAGTCGCCCCGATTCTTGGCAATATGCAGCCAACAAGAGCCAAAGAAATCACCGTCGAATTGGCAAAAAGACGCAATCTGCCACTGTCGAAAGGCAGCTTGCCGAATCCACAAGAATAAAAATGAGAAACAAAATAGACAAAATTTTACCTCCTAGGGCGCGAAAACCGATATCCTCGGGGCAAAATAAAGAATGCTTTGGCAAGATATGAGGGCGTTTTTGCGGTTTAATTCCTTGAAAGAAAAAGAAAAACCAGTAAGATCGTCATTCTTTGTTGCGATAAAGTGGAATTGTTCTTTTTTTGCTTGGAAAAAATATCGAATTTAGATTATCTCTAAGACCATAGAGTGCGAGACAAAGATTAGGAATATTGACTTTTAATCCTATTCCGTCATTCTGTGGCAAAGCTGTCAAGATAATCGCATTTTACCTAACATGCCTGTAAGCCCCTCACCCCTTTCGGCAAAATCTATCCGTCAGAGGCGAAACTATGGACCATGGGCATCGATGCATTTAAATCACATCATAAAGCGAGATCCTTTTTTCCAAGATAACATCTGGACTTACGGTGGCACTCTTTTATGATCTGAGTTGGTTTCTGTGTGCATTGACACAGAGACTTTAAGAATTAAGAGAGAGATTTCGCGTTTTGAGAAAGATCTCTCGTCTAAGAGAAAAAATAGGTTCGGGACGTAAGATACTATTTTTCTCAAGAGAAGAAGCATACTTTAGTATGTTATAAGGATGAAACGCTGGAGAAACCTGAAAATATCACAAAAGCATCCTGACTCTTTGCTGTAAAAACAGAACTTTTGCAAGGTGACGTGGCGCTATATTGATGATATCTTCTTTCAGCTTTTCTCAATCAATGAATTGCCTGAACTTGTTCTAGGCAATAAATGTTAAATCATTCGGAATAGATCGGAACATATCGCTGTACCGATCTTGGGATAATTAAAAAAAGTTGGGGACATCTATGGCCGTCGATATGGATATGCCAGTTCTCATCGTCGACGACTACAAGACGATGCTGCGGATTGTGCGGAACCTGCTAAAGCAGATCGGCTTGAATAACGTCGATGAGGCAACCGACGGTGGCATGGCGTTGCAAAAGCTGCGGGAAAAAGAATATAAGCTGGTAATTTCAGACTGGAACATGGAACCCATGACCGGTCTCCAGCTTCTTAAAGAATGCCGCGCTGACGAAAAACTTATGCATATGCCATTCATCATGGTGACTGCTGAAAGCAAAACTGAAAATGTGATCGCTGCTAAGGAAGCCGGTGTATCAAACTACATCGTCAAGCCTTTCAATGCGGAAACATTAAAGTCTAAGCTGGAAACCGTTCTAGGGCCGTTCTAAGGCTTATAAGGTTCTGGCTTTTTACCTCAGGGTCTGCAGTCATTCCTTGGCATGATAGACAGGATGCCCTCTGGCTGTAAAGCTGGGGGGTCTGTCCTCTTGTTCATTTCTATGGCTGTTCACAAAGCAAAGCCTAAACGTCTATATTATGTCGGTTTGCTGGCCGTAAAACGCATGGTTAAGGGGGAGATCCACTTTAATCAGCTTGGCTCTAAAAATTTTTGTCGCAAAATGGATCAAAGGGATGATCCCATCAC
>DDLW01000175.1 GCA_002340345.1 Alphaproteobacteria bacterium UBA2562
GATAAAAATGAAATGCTCTAACTTATTTTCTTTTGAATCATTTCATCGGCTTCGCGCAAATACTCTTCAAAATCTTTGCTGTTTAAAGGTGGGCTAAAGCCAAAACCTTGAACAATATCGCAATTTTTAGACTTCAAAAAAGCAAGCTGCTCGGGTGTTTCAACACCTTCAGCAACAATATTCAGGCGCATGCTTTTTGCCATGGCAATGATCGCTGAACAGATTGAAACATCCCCCTGATCATGGGGAATGCCACGCACAAAACTTTGATCAATTTTCAAGACATCCAAGGGGAACCGCTTTAAATAGCTCAGAGACGAATAGCCCGTCCCGAAATCATCAATGGCAATAGACACCCCAAGTGCCTTCAAGCGATGCAGGAGCTCGACCACATTTTCGGTCTCATCCATCAAGCCACTTTCTGTGATTTCCAACTCTAGCTTCTCAGGTGGCAAGCCGGTCTTTTCAAGAGTCGCCCGCACCCGATCGACAAGACCAGAATCTCGGAATTGGCGCGGCGAGAGATTGACCGCAATCTTAAGATCCGGAAACCCATTTTCAATCCAATGAACACATTGCTGGCAGCCTGTCTCTAAAACCCAATTGCCAAGTTCAATAATCAGTCCGGTTTCCTCGGCCACAGGAACAAACTTTGCTGGAGAAACAAACCCAAATTCATCATGACGCCAGCGTAACAGAGCTTCCATCCCGGCAACGCGCCCTGTGGAGATATCAATTTTAGGCTGGAAATACAGATTGAAGGTTTTACTTTCAAAGGATTTCCGCAGTTCTGTCTCCATAGCCAGCATTTCTGCATGGCTTGTGACAATGCTTTCCGAATAAAGAAGACAGGTATTCCGACCGCGCTCCTTGCCATGATATTTGGTTGTTTCGAGATTTTTGAGCAAGATCCCAGGCTCATCACCTGCTTCTGGAAAGGTGACGACGCCAACGGTTGCGCTCACAAAAAGCTCATAACTATCAACCATCAAAGGCTCTGGAAGCTTTTCGAGGATCCGTTTCGCAAGATTTTCAGCATGATCTGGTCGACGGCTAATATCAACAACAATCGCAAATTCATCGCCGCCAGCACGGGCGAGAAAATCCCCTTCACCGATTTCTTCTCGGATACGCTGTGCAATAATTTTGAGAATCTTATCCCCAAAAGCATGGCCAAATAAGTCATTCACATTTTTAAAGCGATCAATATCAACGCCAATAATCGCAAAACGATCATCGACATGATTCGCTTGCGCTAGAATTTCAGTTAAATAATTATTGAGATAAGCCCGGTTCGGTAAGTTCGTTAATCGGTCATAAAGGGCAAGGAACCGCAGCTTTTCTTCTGCCCTTTTCCGCTCTGTCACATCCCTGAGCACCCCTGTAAAAACGCTTTTCCCATCAAAAATCATTTCCGAAAGCGCCAATTCAACGGGAAACGTGCTTCCATCTTTCCGCCTTGCTGTAACTTCACGACCAATGCCAATCACATGAGCTTGACGGTCGGCAAGATAGCGCTCCATATGGCCATCATGTTCTGCCGCTTCTTTTTCTGGCATTAAGATAGAAATATTGCGCCCAATCACAGATCCAGAACGATAGCCAAACATGCGTTCGGCCGCCTTGTTGAATTTTTGGATTATTCCTTTGTGGTCAATTGTAATGATCGCATCAACAACAGTATCAAGGATTTGTTTTAAACGCTCTTCGCGTGTGCGCACAGCCTCGGCGGCGTGATAAAGGTCTGTGACGTCGCGCGCGGCAAGTAATATTGCTTTGTCATTTTGATGGGCAATTTCATGGGCGGCGATTTCTAACTGTACTTCTTCGCCATCATCTCTATTTAATTGCATCGGGATATGATCGCCCAACTGTAAAAGTTGTTCACAATCATTCTCGAAAAGTTCAAGGTAATTTGGCGCGACGAAATCTTTCACAGGTCGCCCTAACGCCTTGTACATACTGTCAAGATGCAAAAGCCGCATCGCAGTCTTATTGATAAAGACGAGTCTTCCCCCAATCGTCACCGCCATAAAGGCTGGTGACAAATCCACGAGTTCCGTAAACGCCTTATCTGAAAGCATCAAGGCTTTATCTCTTCCCTATAGCGTCCTAAAACAATCTTCCTGGCAAAAGCACAAAGGTCATTTTAGGTCTTGTTTTCTTAAACTCTATACTGTTTTTCACTCCAAGAGCCACTTGTTTTACTGTTTTCAACAAAGCCCTCAAAGATATTCCAAGGCGAGAAGACTGAGTTTCAAACCATCCTGCGCCCCTCGTCATCTCAAAATAGGTCTCATGTCTAAACGCTTTTTATAAACATAAAAGCAAATGTTGCTGAAACTTTTACGAAGGTCAACAGCCGTCATGTCTTCAGCCAACGGCCCATTTGTTTTTCGATCCGATCATGGGATCACAGACTCTCAACTTCGCAGCCCCAAAGTAGAAAATAGAAACAATTTTAAACTCAAGGCGTTAAAAGACATAGGCAAACAATATGATTAAACATTTAAAGTAAATCCGAATCAAAAGAAGGAGGCAATCCTCTTGTCTCAAGCGTGAACTGAACCCCTTGTTTCAACGTTCAAATAGTGGCGTCAATCCACAGAAACCTTTTAACGCTCTACGAACAAAAGCCAAGGATTCTAGAGTTTTGTTGTTTAAAGCGAAGCATGTTGCTTGAATGCATAACTCCTTCTTTGCTTTATCATAAGTGTTTTTCTGAACTTGGCTTTACTCTAGATATTATGTCTGCGCAAGGTTTTCTCTTTTTGCAGGACACTTAATATCCTTTTTCTAGATAAATATCATATTCTAGATTGTATCAAAGATCACATTTCCTCTTTTTTGTTACGCCCATTCTCTTACAAGATTTTTCAGATATACGATAATTACAAGAAACAAGATCGTTCCAGACTGTAAGGATTTTCTCAGATTTAAAGACACTTCCCTTAAAGGAAAGATTTTTAGCCGTGAGAATCCTAAAGCTAAGGTTAGAGCATTTCACTTTTAACTTGAAGCCGGTGAAAGGCTCTCTGTCTTTGTTTACCCTACAAAACGGACCAAAAGGATGGCTCCATTTTACGCTTCTGGCTCTATAACGTTACAGTGGCAAGATCGTCACATGATGTTTCTTCCCTTTTGTTTCATGCAAATTATGTCACTTACAGTATTAAACAAGATTTTAAAAATCAAATAATGCATCATTTTTTATATCAATATTTATGATTTAAAAAAGCCTAATATGCCAAAAAATTTATAAAACTAGAAAATTAACTTACAATATTACCGCCCAACAAATCAGTAAAAGAATATGACAGCCCTTAAAGTGATGGGATGGGGTTCTGTTAACACTTTAAAAGTGAAAACTCTATTCTTATTGTAACTTTTCTGACTTCAGAAGTCCATATCACAGACATCACACCCATCAAGACCTCAAAGAACTTATATATGACAAGCCAGCGATTGCAAAAGGTCAGCGCGCACGGCCTTGGATTTTACCTTGCCACCCCTTTGAACCTTATACGAACCGATAAAGTCGATGACTGTTTGGTTAATATTTTGCTCAAGCGCCGCACCGCCTTAAAAATCTTGCTCCCCCAGATGGTCTTCAAAAGTTATAAAGAAAATTTAAGCCTCTTGCTTCATCATAGGATACAGAAAATTTTTCTGTGAAATATAAAATATCATAGCATTCACCATCGAAAACCCGTTAAGAGATCTAGAATTAGTAGCACCTACTGAGATAAAAATGAGGAAGAAATGTCAAATAAAGATATTTTCCATACAATATTATGGACAATACTTTTAACAACACTTGGTCTTTCTCTTTTAGGGGCTATATTCCTTGGTATTATTTACTATCACCCTGACTATAGCATTGAGAAATTTAAAATCCTTATTGCTGGCAGTCCTCAAGAAGGTCAAAATTCATATTATGTGCAAAACACAAAAAACTCTTCTCTTAATGACATAGGAGAAAATCGCTACACACCACCTGAAATCACAATTATTGATAAGAAACGCCTGGAGGATGCAAAAGATCTCCTGCGTCAGGTTACCCTCAATCTCACAGATATGGAAAAGAATCAGGCACAGTTTCAGTATTGGTCTGGTAAAGCTGATCTTGCGAAACAGGAATTACGGCTCGCAGAGCGGCAGTTGCAGCGCTTTCGCCAAAAAACATTCACCCTGTCTGAAAAGATTCGAACCCTTAGAGTGTCTCTGGCCAATGGCGCTTTGATCAAAGACCGACAACGCCTTGCCCAGCAAAGTAAACAAGCGGCCATTGCCGCGGATATGCAAGCTCTCATGGCGATTGCAGATGCTTTCAATGCGCCCAGCGGCACAGAAAAAGAGCGACGCGCAGCGAAAGATTTGCAAAAAGCGAATCAAGACTCTCAACGCTTTAGAAAAAACGCTCAAACGCAAGTCACGAAGGCAGAGCACTTAAAAAACATGCGGATTGAACTCAACACTTTAGAGACGGATTATCTCTCAGCTTTGAAGGCTGAACCTGCAATTTTAAAAAGAGTTCAAGCCATGGAGCAAAATCATCGAACCATTTTACAAGACGCTCAAATTTTCTCGTCGGCCTATAAAGACATTAAAAAATCGACAGAAGCTCTTCGATGGCAAGTCTTGGCTGTCGGGCATCTTTTTAAGACGCCAGAAGATGTTGCGCTTTTAGAAAAATTTCTCAAGATCGAAATAGAATAAATTTTCTTGTGAAAAATAAAATGGCTGAACCCCTATCAAGGAGATCAGCCATTTTCAAACTGTTGGCCTGAATCCAAAGACCCAGAAAACAGCCTGTTTGAATTACATGCCCAAAGCAGGCTTTAATTCAGCATTGAAAACTTTTAAAGATTCAGCAACAGAAGCTTCAGCGCAGCCGCCGTCATAGTCGCCTTTTAAGATGTTTGCAATGTCATCATTGTTTTGCTCAATGATCATCAAGCGCTCACCAGCACCCAAATCATAATTAACAGCCTGATCAATGACATCAGCCATTTTCATTTGTTGTTCGCGGGTAAAATTCATGCCGCTGCATTGTTCCGCAGCAACAATGGCCCGGTGCATTTTAGAGTAGGTTGCTTTGGCGTCTTCCGCAGCAGAAGCAACGGAAACTGCCGCAAAAGCGGCGACACCGCATACTGCACCCAGGACAAACTTCGCAGCCATGATCAAGAACTCCCATTCTCTCTTTATTTTTAAGCGCGTCCCATAAGGACGGTTAGTCGCAAACCGTCGGGGCATTTTGTTCGGGATTTCTCAGACAAGCAAGTCCAATCGTCTTTTTTGAGACCATCCCTTATTTTTGCGACCAGGTTTGATGGAGGACAAAACAAATGTCAGACCATAATCATTTAGGCCGCTGCATTTTTGATTATACTGCGGTTAAAAGAAATTTCTGCGGCCAAAAGAGAAAAAAGAGCCATTAACCAAAAAAAAATCTAAAACCGTGTCTTGAAAGACCCGTTTCTTATCCTTTTTATAGGTCAAATCCCATGATTCCTCACAAAATGCTTGTATTAAAAAATTTTGACTTTGCCTTCTCTGGTGCTGACTTACCTTTTTAAAAATAGTTTCTAGAAAATCTTCACAATAAAAAAAGCGCATAAATTCAAGAATAATCATATCAAGAAGATAAAACTATATAAAGAGAGGGTATCCAGCAAATTAAGACAAGATAACAAGCCCTTCCTCGCCTCTAAAGATCAGATATCTTATGGATAAAAAGGAACTATATTTTGCCCTATCCTCGTTTGTATCGTTTTTTCATAGCTATATTTTTTTGTTTTGCCCTGTCTGTGATTCTTAAACCATCATATGCGGCGCAATCCTCGCTTCGTAATTTAGATGCGAGTCTTCAAGCGCTTATAAGAGAATCGGATATTGCCGGTGCTGTTGCTCTGATAGACATTTCTGGTGCTGTAGAAATTTCTGCGCAAGGACGAGAAACGATATCCACTGCCCTGAGTCGGCCAATGCGACTCGATTCACAATTTCGTATCGACGACCTTAGCAATATGTTCTTGTCTGTCTTAGCGCTGAAGCTGGCTGAAACGGGGGTCTTGCATCTTCAAGATCCGATGACACGTTTTCTCTCCCCTGATGTCCTCGCGAAATCCGGGTTTCAGGGAACAGCAAAGATTCGGGCTTTGCTCGCGCATAAAACATCTTTTCTCGATTTCATGGCGTCCCCTGCTTTTTATAAAGCCTTATCCCATCCCCGGCGGCCGCGCTTTAACAGCTTAAGCCTTCTTGAATTTGCCGCCTCTTCAGACCCGATATTGTCTTCAGATCCAAACCCAACAGATCATCATGTGAGTGCCACCAATCGTCTTCTTCTTGCGGAAACCCTTGCAGGTGCGGCACAACAACCTCTCGAAATGGCCCTCCAAAACTATGTTTTTCAGCCTGCAAATATGCGGGCCACATTTTATGGCCAGCGCAGCAAATCTGTGACTGTTGAAGGATTTTGGGATTTAGAGGGAGATGGCACAGTGGATATTGGTTTGGATCCCATCGGTCGTGTACCAGGTGCCAGTTCCAATGTCCTTGATCTTGCTGCTTTTATGGCGTCTCTTTTCCGATCTCGTCGCCTCCTCAATGACGCGCAATTGGACTCCATGATGAGCAGTGACAGCTTGACCTATGGCTTAGGCCTTGAGATTGCTGACACGCCTTTTGGCTCTGCTTTTGGCCATAGCAGTTATGTTTTTGGCCATAGCGCCGAGGCCTTTTATATTCCTGAGGTGGATTTGATTGTTATTTGGCTTGCCAATAGCGAGGCGTCTCCGGATATGGCTTTTTCACTTCTCGACATTTGGCGTCCTTTGGTAAGGGAGCGAAACACAGCCCCTTAAAGCAGCCTATCCCGGATTTTGGCCATGAAAATCAGCTGTCCCAAAGAAGTCCTGGCAGCACAAAATCAGGGGTTATGCCTTTCTTCAAGCAGAGTTGTTTGACCTTCTCAGGATCGGGGGCTGGCGCACCGACAAAAGTCTCTTTGAGACACGCGTCTGGCAGCATCTCCTCACGATGGATACCGCTACTCACGAGAATAGAGGCAAACCCCGCTTGAGACGCACCTGCAATATCTGTTGCCAAGGAATCACCGACAGCACAGATCCGTGTTTTATCCTCCACCCCCATTTCTTCGGCACATAACCTGTAGACAGAGGGGTAAGGCTTGCCATGCCATCGCACATCCCCGCCCCGTTTTTCATAATACTCCGCAAGCGCCCCCGCACAGTCTGTGCTTTGGTTGCCAACAAGGACAATCCGGTCCGGATTGCAGCAAATCATCGGCAAAGCGGCGGCCAAGCCCTCCTCTAAGGTCTTTTGATAGTCTTGAAAGCTTTCTTTCAGAGGGGCTGGGCCGACATTTAAAATGAAATCTGCCTCTGGCACAGACCCGGCCTCGACCACATCAAGCCCCTCCAAAAGACCACGATCTTTCGCGGCCCCCATATACCAAACCGTTTTACCAAGAGCGCGATACCAAGGATCAGCATCTTGCCTATGGCGATTGGCCAGATGACGCCAGGCATCTTCTCCCGAACTGACGACAGCATCAAAAAGCTCTGTTGGAATCCCAAGTGCTGTTGCGCGATCCAGCACGGCAGGTGCTCTGCGAGGGGCATTCGACAGCACGACCAGCCGCTTTCCAGCTTGTTTCATCTTCGTCAAAGCCTCAACAACACCAGGCAAAGGGGCGACACCATTATGAATGACACCCCACATGTCCAAGACAAAACCATCAAAGCGGTCCATGAGCGGGGCCAGGCCGGGATGAAATTCCATGCTGTCTGTGTCCTCATTAGGATAAAGGGCTAATAATTTTATATAAACTGCGAAGTCTATGGCTTTTAAGCTGTTGGTAACCCCCAACTTCTTTCGCTCACGCAACGTAAAACAATTTTTCGAGAAAAAGTCTCTCAAAAAACTTTTCCGAACCAATTGGTCTTATCGCATCATGCCCTTTTTGTCATCCAGCGAATAAAGAACGGCCAAAGAGGATAACCGTGAAAAGCCGCAAAGCATGAAGAGAGACCGCTTCACCAGCCAGAGCCGCACTGGCCATCTGACCGCTCTGGGTTATAGAAAGTTCAAGGTGACAATCTCTAATATTCTGCTAGAGTCACAAAGAAATATTACCAAGAAATCTTTTGAAGGATTGCCTTTATTATTACAATCTTCAAAAAAATCTCCTAACATCTTGTTCTCACCGCAAAATTTCACTTTAACGGTTACAGTTAAAGTGATCCCGCTTTAAGAAGAGGCTTCAAATGTCTTTTAAAGATTCACGCAAATATCTTAGGGTCTTGGGTGTTTTGTTTTTCCTTAACACCATGCCCTTCTCCGCCTCTGCGAGTGATCCCGCGAATGCCAGCCCCACATTAAGCGGTCGCGACATTATCGAAGAAGTCTCAAAGCGCCATGATGCGCCCTTCGAACTTGAGAAACAAAAAATGTTCCTCATCAGCCGCAGCGGTGATGAAAAAGAACGGACCCTTGATCGCTATTCAAGGGAAAATGAAGATGATCTTTTTAAATATTTGATTGTTTTCCACAGCCCAAACAGCGTGCGTGGCACAGGGTTATTAACATGGCAAAATAAAGGTAAAGCCGATAGCCAATGGGTTTATTTGCCCGCTCTGGGCAAAAAGCTCACCCGGCAAGCAGAGGGCAGCAAGAAAAACTATTTTCTCGGCAGTGACTTTGCTTTTGAAGATTTGACATCGGAAAATCGTGACAATTTCCGCTATGACCGCCAAGCTGATGAGACTCGCAATGCTGTCGCGTATTTTGTGGTCGACGCATACCCCGTCGCCGAAGATGTTTTGGCTTCGACGGGGTATAAATATCGCCGCCTCTATATTCGGCAAGACACGTATTTCATTGAGTTTACAGACTATTTTGACCGTAGAGGCCGTCTTTTAAAGATTCTGACCAATAGCGACCTTGTCAATGTGAAAGACGATATGTGGCGCGCCAATACCAGCTTCATGGACAATAAAAAACGTAAAACCAAAACAAGGCTAGAAGTCCAAGAGCGTGTTTTCGGCGAAGAGTCTGTCCCAGAAAAACTTTTTAAACATCGCTATCTCTTAAGCAAACGCCATATGCGCTAAAGAATTCTCATATCCTAATATTACAAGAAAGCCTCTGCTCTCTGTCTTGAAGAGGCTTTCTTTTTTAAGAATATTTTCCTATAGTGCAGTCTCTTTTCATTGGCTTATTGGGTTTTCACAATGATTTCAGCAACTTTTATGAAAACATCTTGGGCCACCCTTTTTTCTTTAAGCATAATAGGTTTTTCTTTTTCTGTTGCAGGGCAAGACGTGAGCGAAGATTTCACCTGGGATCTTGACTATAATATCAGCGGCACTGTCGAAGCTTATAGCAGCTATTTCCCCAATAACGACCGCGCGGCGAAAGGCCAAGAAAATGACACATGGGAACAATGGTCTCATTTGTCTTTGACGGGCGAACTTTTCCCGACAGACAGCTTAACGGTGACCGCTAAAATCGATGCCATCGCGTCAACCTATCGCGATGCCGAACAAGGCGTTTTCCCAAAGCCCAATATCAGCCGTGATCAACCGCGCTATCTTGACCTCAATACCCTTTTTGTTACGTATACAGGCGATGATTTCGATCTGACAGCGGGGAAAGCCCCTCTTAAAGTCGGGGTTGCCGAGCTTGGCTCGATCACCGATCTCTATGGCACGGGCAATGGGGCCAATCTTCGCCATGGCATTTCTGCGGGGGTTTGGCAAACCACGGCTGATATTTTTATTGATGATGATATTCTTTCTGTCTCCTGGCTGCCTTTGGAAGAGGCCTCGCGGCGCCCCCCAGAAGGCTCACGATGGGCCGACAGAACAGGCCTCGAAAAAGCAGGCTTTAACGATCTTTCTCCCATTGAGATTAAAACCAAGACACGCTCTGGCAAACCAGAACACTGGTCTGGCCTGCTCAAATATAGTGGTTTTGGAAGCAGCCTTGATTATTTCGTCACAGCCTATTGGGGCCTTTCCCCCTATCAGGTTCTGCGCACAACAAATGTCACAGCCCCTCTGCCGGGAGAGACAATTTATCAAGAACGCCTACGCCCCAAGGCCTTCATCGCCTCTGCCGGCGCCACCACCACATGGGAGTCTTGGAAATTTTACGGGGAGACCCTGTATCAAGAAACAGCCGATGGTCGTGATGACGATTTCTTTCGCTATCTGATTGGTGTGCGCCATAATGATGATAGGATTGCACCTTTCCTTGGCGCTGACGAACTCTCTATGACCGCAGAATGGAGCCATGAGATCATCACCTCAGGCGCTGGCAATGATCCGCGCCTTTCCGCCAGTTCCCGGTCTTTGCGTTTGCAGCCCAGAAGCCTTGCCTTTGGGATTGAAGCAAAATATGGCGATGACCTCAAACTTCAAATTGGCAGTGACTATAATTTCCGCGATCATGATTACAGCACTGGCGGTGGCCTTGTGTATGATTGGAACGACAATCTTTCCCTCTCTTTGACAGGCTTTGTCTTTGAAGGACAAGAGGATACGCATTTTGGCAAATATAACCATGCCGACCTCATAGAAGTCGGTTTTGAGTATAAATTCTAGAAATTTTACGTTTGCGCCCAAAAAGGGGTTCCCAAAGGGCAAGCCCTTTGGCCGCCGGAGGCATGCTTATAAAATCCAAAGGATTTTATAACGCGGTTCCAGAGTCACACAGGCGCTTATAAAGAAAGGGATCACCGTGGCCGCACTCTTGTTTGGATTTTTAGAATTTGGTGCCAAACGTCGGCTCATAACCTCCCTTTTTATCATTCTACTCACCGCCTTTTTGGGTCTGGGCCTGCAACATCTTTATATCGAGACCACGTTCCAAAATCTCATTCCAGAAAATGACCCCGATAGAGTTTTCTATGACGATGTCCGCGCACAATTCGGGTCTGATGATAATGCGATTATTTATATCGCAAGCGATTCTCTTTGGACACCAGACAATCTTGCTCTTCTGGAAGAGATTCATTACCAACTTGAAGACTCAGACTTTGCAGAAAAAGTCGATAGCATCTTTAACGTTACAAACATCAAATTTGTTGACGGGGCCTTAAGCGCATCTCCTGTCATTGATCTCTTACCCGACACACGCGAAGAGGCTGAAAAAGCCCGAGACCTTGCCTTGACCAATGACTTATTGGTGCGCAGCTATCTTTCAGAGACGGGGGATGTGATTTCACTGGTTGTCTCTCTCTATCGGAGTGATCCAAAAGACACCACATACCAAAAACGCATTTATAATCGCATTGAAGAAATTTTAGCGCCTGCCAAAGACCATTTTGAGATTGTGACACAATTGGGAGGACCAAGGGTTTTCCAAGATACTAAAGTTACCATTATGCAAGATGGTACGCTTTTACTCCCTATTGCGACTTTGGTTTTGGTCTGCACGATCGCTCTTTTTCTGAGAAATAGCTTCGCCGTGTGGGTGCCTTTAGCCCCTGGTTTTATAAGCATTATTTGCACCTTAGGCGCGATGGGCTGGCTTGGCCTTCCCATTAACAGCATTGGGGTGATTATCCCCCTTGTGATTATTGTTGTGGGGGCGACCGAAGATATTCATATGCTCACTGGCTATTATGAAGGTCTCTCCGCCTGCCCACTTGAGGCGCCAGAAGAAAGACGTCCTTGGGCCATTCGTTTTATGGCCAAGCATGTTGGCATCCCGGTTTTGCTCACGACCGTTACAACCTTTCTAGGCTTTTTGTCCAATGGTCTCCATGACATTGTTCTTATCCGTGATGCGGCCTATGGCATGGCGATGGGGATTTTCTTCAACGGGCTTTTGACGATTTTACTCATACCGTTAATTTTGCGAACATTTGGGCCAACAAAAGCGCCTGTTGTGAGGGAGAAACCGCTTAAGACGGATCTTCTTATTGAAAGTCTTGTTGATAAGTTCATTCATTTGAAGCGCGAACATCCACTCGCGATCCTTATCATAACAGTTATTTTATTGTCTTTGTCTGTCTTCGCTGGCACAAATTTAAACGTCAAAAATGACCCGATTGCCGCTTTTTCTTCTGATCATAAAATTCTCTCTGATCTTGAAATGTTGCACGATAATCTCTCTGGGGTTGAGATTTTTTATGTTGTCCTTGATATCGAAGGCCCTGGGTCTTTCAAAGACCCTAAGAATCTTGCCCTTCTTCATCAGGTTGCTGAAACCATCCGGCAAACGCCGGAAATTGACAAAGTTGTCTCTTTTGCCGATCAGATGGCCTTAACGCATCGGGAATGGGGATTGGGGGACGCAACAGAAGAGCAAAAACAAGAAAAAACACCGCAATCCAGAGATCTTGTCGATCAATATCTGCTGTTTTTCCAAGACAGAGATATCGAGAAATTTATCAGTCCAGACTTTCGGCAGGCGAATATTACAGTCCGGCATAATGTTCATGCCTCTGATGAAATTAGCGAGATCATTGAAGATCTCAAAGCAAGAATTCAGCCTACAATCGAAAATAAATTTTCGATGAAAGTGACCGGTCAATACATCTTAATTGCAAGAGCTGCAACCCAGCTCATGAAGACCCAGCTTGAATCTATTCTTTATCTCCTGGTCGTCATTTTTATTATTATGTCGATCCTGTTTACTTCTATCATTGGCGGTCTTATCTCTTTGATTCCCAATGTCGTCCCCATTGTTCTGATGTTTGGCTGTATGTGGCTGATTGGGCTGCCCTTAAATCCGGGAACCGTGATTGTTGCTGTTGTGATCATCGGTATCGCCGTTGACGACACTTTGCATCTCATGACGCGCTACAATCATGAATGTCAGAATCGCACGGATACGGCGGCGGCAACAGTCGCGACGATGCGAGCCGAGGGGCGACCTGTCGTCACAACCTCTATTTCTCTGATTGTCGGCTTTCTGGTTTTTTTATTCGCCGATATGACTTATCTTTGGCATTTCGGTCTGATGGCCAGCATTGCCATGTTCTTTGCTTTGATTGCCGATCTTTTGATCACACCGATTATTATGTCCCATGTCAGGTTGGTGAGCCTACATGATCTCACCACTTTGAAACTGCCGATGGCACAGCTCTCGCAAAGCCCTCTTTTCGAAGATATGTCAAAAACAGAGATCCGAAAAACAATCCTTCTGTCAGATATTTACGAC
The DNA here is from genome assembly GCA_002340345.1 of Alphaproteobacteria bacterium UBA2562. Taxonomy (GTDB): domain Bacteria; phylum Pseudomonadota; class Alphaproteobacteria; order UBA2562; family UBA2562; genus UBA2562. The sequence continues at coordinate 13,204 of DDLW01000175.1, forward strand.
TTTAAAGAAGGCGAGCTTCTCATTGAACAAGGCAGCATCGGTCGCAATATGTATTTCATTTTAGAGGGCGCCGTCGATGTCTATGTTCCAGATGATGAAAACACGGTGATGACCACCCTGGAGACAGGGGGCATTGTCGGCGAAATTGGTTTTGTCTCCGAACAAAAGCGCACGGCCAGTATTGTCGCGAAGACAGACGGGCGGGCGCTTGTGTTCAGCACCGAGCGTGTTGCCCGGAATACGGTCTTATATCCCAAATTACGAACCAAAATTTATCTCAATATCGGTCGCATTTTAAGCGCACGCTTAGGGCAAGTCCTGACCAGGTTGGGCACTATAGAAAAAGTCGTGCGCTAGTCCTTGGGCTCTGGAAGAGCCCGGCGTCCGGGAGGTCCCCTCCAAGTCATGGTTTCCAAAGG
>DDLW01000072.1 GCA_002340345.1 Alphaproteobacteria bacterium UBA2562
GATATTATGCAGAGGTCTTATCCAGCAAGATAGCTTGCAGACATCAGAAAAAAGGGCCGAAACCCACAGGCAAAAAGCAAGGACATCACAAATCCGTCCGCATTTCAAAAGCCGCTTTGACCGCAGGCTCTGCTGTTAAAGCGGCGGCCCTGTCATAGAGCATGGCCGGACTCCGGTTCTGTCGTGCTTCGGAGACTGTGACATGAGACATGATCCGCCCCGGCTGCCCCCCAATAATGGCAACCTCATCCGCAAGACGAAGAGCTTCTAAAACATCATGGGTGATGAACAAAGCCGACAGCCCCCCAGCTTCCAAGGCCTGGATCAATAGATCTTGCATGTCTCGCCTTAAACGGTGATCAAGGGCGCTGAAAGGTTCGTCCAAAAGCAGAAGATCCGGCGCGATCACAAGCGCCCGGGCCAAGGCAACACGCTGCCGCATGCCACCACTTAATTCATAGGGAAATTTCTTCAGGTCCTCCCGGCTTAATCCCATGCGATGGCCGATCTCCTCTGCCATCATTTTAGCCTTACGATCTTTTTCTCCCATGATCCTCAAGCTAAAAGAAATATTCTCACGCGCCCGACGCCACGGCAGTAAGCGTGGGTCTTGAAACACACAGGCCGTTCGCGCAAATGTGTTCGTCATGACACCAGACCGTGGTGTCACCAACCCAGCCGCGATCTTCATCAATGTGCTTTTTCCGCAGCCTGATGGCCCCAGCAGCGCTAAAACACGGCCGGGCTCAAGACATAATGTCACGTCACAAAGAACATCTTCCACGGCAAAGCCGTGGCTGATACGGGTCCATTCAATCACCGGGGGCCCCCTGCCTGAGGCGCTTATGAGGATGGGAGCCCGCAGTTGGTCCACGCCATGTCTCGATATGCCGCTTGATGGGTGTCAGTAAGAGATACTCAATTGAAAAAAGCATCGCGACAACAACTAAAATCCATCCCATGGCCGCGCCCGTTTCCAAATTCGAGCGCGCCCTTGCAATCTCATCACCAACCCCATAAGACCCCGCAAGCAGCTCTGCCATCACAGCCACTTTCCAGCTCATGGCCAAGGCTGTGATCAGAGCCGGGAATAAATAAGACACCACATGGGGCAAATGCACTTCTATCAACATACGCCACCAACCACATCCGAAACTTAAGGCCATATCTTCTAGGTCATGGCTCCGTGTCCGTGTTCCTTCCGCAGCGCCTGCAAAAACAATGGGGGCTGCGGTGATCAGAACCGTAAAAGCGGGTGCCCCTTGTGTCCCAAACCATAAGAGCGCAAGAACAATCCAAGCAATCGGCGGCACCCCCATCAGGAAGGTCACAATAGGCTGGAGAATGAGCATGGCAACCCGCGAAAGACCAACAGCAATGCCAAGACAGGTCCCAATAAAGGCCGCAAGACAAAAGCCACTGAGCGCCCGTGCAGCAGTTGCACGCGCCGCTGGAAAAAGCCCATCTTGTTCAAAGAAAGTCGCAATATGCGTTATTGCCACGCCAGGTGACGGCAAGATAAACGGCCCATAATGGTTGGCGCCGAACTGCCAAAGAGCCCCAAACAAAGCCAAGCCGACAACAGCCCCCCAGCCTTCCCATAAATAGCTGAGAATAGACCCAACGGCCCGCATAAGCGTATGGACAAGCTTCAAGAGAACACCTTCATAGATAGAAATCCGCAGGCGGGAGGCTGCCGCCAATAATGGCCGGATTCTCTTGCGCTAAAATCGTAAAGAAGGCTTCCAGCTCTCCTTTAACCGCCGCCGCCGAGGTTCCGACAAGAGAAGAAAAGGGAATCGAACGCTCAACAATCGGCGCTTTTAAGCCCAGATAAGGTTCTCCGAGCTTGGAAGCGCTGGTCGGATTTGCATTCACCCAGGCCGCAGCATCCCCGAGAGCGGCTTGAAGGTCTGCTGCAATCTCAAAGACGCGCTCATGTAAAGCGACCCCTCCTTAGGGAAAACGGGCGGGACCACCCGTCGCCTCGGCCCAAAGCACCTGAAGATTCAAAGCGCGCTTCATCGAAACGCCAGCGCGCATCCCCCGCATCATCGCGGCCGTTGCCGCAGGTTCCGGCAAGACAGCCGCATCGGCGCGGCCAGACAGCCGCATCGGCGCGGCCAGACAGCAATAATTGTACTGCGGCTAAGGGCGTACCGACATATTGAATGGCAAAGTCTTTATCAGGATCAAGCCCCTGATGTCGTGCAATATGACGCAAAATGAGATCTGGCATATCATTACGGTAGGGCATCACGAAACGCTGACCGGCAAGATCGGCCAAGGATGATATCCCAGACGTTCGCGCCATAACATACAAAGTTCCCATTGCCAGAACAGAGGCCAACCGCACTGGAATGCCGCGATTTGCCAAATTCGCCGCCACATAGCTTGGCGTGCCAAAAACCTGCATTTCCCCTGAAACAACCCCAGCCCGCATCTGGTCCGGATCACGCCAAACCCCAAAATCAAGGCGCCGCCCCGAAAGGGGTTGGTAGGCCGCAAGCCACGCTAACATGAGAGAGGGTGTGGCCGGTGGCCCCCAAATTTTAAGATCTGCCGCCGCATATGCCCTTGACGAAGACAGCCCCACAAGGCCTGTCGCAGCACCAAGAGCCAGAACATCACGGCGATTATAGAAGGTCATGATCCAAAACTCCTGGGGATAAACGTCTGCAAAGACATGATCGCGCCGTTAGAAAAATCGACGCATAAACAGAGAGATAACCAGAGCAATACTGAAATTCCTTTGCCCATGTCAACATTCCAACCCCGACAGCCCTCCGCGACCAAACCTAAATCACGGAAGGCTCTATAGCAAAGCTCGTTAAAGTAGAAGCCCCTTTAACCATGCGTTTTGCGGTGAAAACAAAGACAGAGAGCCTTTTACCGGACTCAATTTAAAAGAGAAATTCTATATAGTTATTCGCGATATAATTGGATCGCGAATGCCTCTAGAGTCTTGTTTTTGCCGCAAAAC
>DDLW01000163.1 GCA_002340345.1 Alphaproteobacteria bacterium UBA2562
GCAAAACGCATGGTTAAAGGGATGACATCATCACTTTGCCTTTTGCTCTATAATTTCTAATCCAAGGCTTTGACAACCTCTTCACAGACTTTCTTGGCATCGCCAAAGAGCATCATTGTGTTATCCCGGAAGAACAACTCATTCTGCACACCAGCATAGCCCGACGACATGGACCGCTTCACAAAAAGAACGGTTTTCGCCTTTTCAACATCCAAAATTGGCATGCCATAAATCGGACTTGCCGGATCGGTTTTCGCCGCAGGATTGGTCACATCATTGGCCCCAATCACAAAAGCAACATCGGCTTGCGCAAAGTCACGATTGATTTCTTCTAACTCGAAGACCTCATCGTAAGGTACATTTGCCTCGGCCAACAAGACATTCATATGGCCCGGCATCCGCCCGGCAACAGGATGAATCGCATAAGAGACTTCGACATCATGGCCTTTAAGGAGATCAGCCATTTCCCGCAAAGCATGCTGTGCTTGGGCAACCGCCATACCATATCCAGGAACAATAATGACTTTAGAGGCATTGGACATAATGAAAGCGGCGTCATCGGCACTGCCTTGTTTGACAGTCTTATCGCCATCATCGCCACCAGCGGCAGGCCCTGCTGTTTCCCCGCCGAAGCCGCCAAGGATGACGTTGAAAATCGAGCGATTCATCCCCTTACACATGATGTAAGAGAGAATGGCCCCCGAAGATCCAACCAAAGCCCCGGTGATAATCAGCAAATAGTTATTGAGCGTGAACCCAATACCACAGGCCGCCCAGCCTGAATAGCTGTTCAACATGGAAACAACCACCGGCATGTCGGCACCGCCAATGGGCAAGATCAACAAGAACCCAAGGGCCAAAGCGACAAAACAAAGGATCCAAAAGGGAGCCACCGACTGGCTGCTGACCATCCAGATGATCAACACAATCATCAACAGGCCAAGGAACGCATTGAGCGGATGTTGCATGGGAAAGACCAAGGGCTTTCCTGAAATGACGCCCTGCAACTTACCAAAAGCAACAATAGACCCGGTAAAGGTAATCGCACCAATCGCAAGACCAATCGACATTTCAATCAAACTATTGACCGCAATGTCTCCCTTTGTGCCAATGTTATAGGCTTCGGGGGCATGGAACGCAGATGCGGCGACGGCAACAGCCGCCAAACCGACCAAAGAGTGAAACGCCGCCACCAATTGTGGCAAAGCCGTCATCTGAATGCGCAAAGCAATGACCGTACCGATCGCTCCCCCAATGAGGATCCCCAGTATAATCATCCAATAGCTCAACACGCTTGGGAGAGCGAGCGTTGTAATAATCGCAATCCCCATCCCAATCATACCAAAGCGGTTCCCCGCTTGCGAGGTTGTTGGCGATGAAAGGCCACGCAGCGCCAGAATAAAACAGACGGCCGCGACAAGATAAAGAATCGCAGCAAAATTAGCAGACACAACCAGCCTCCCTTATTTCTTTTTCTTAAACATGGACAACATCCGCTGGGTAACAATAAACCCGCCAAATATATTGACAGCGGCTAAAGTCACAGCGAGAAAACCCATGAATTTGGCAAAACCTTCCGAACTCCCCCAATCCTCGACAAGAGGACCCGCAGCAATCATCGCCCCAACAATGATCACAGAAGACACGGCATTGGTCACACCCATTAAAGGAGAATGCAGCGCTGGCGTCACATTCCAAACGACATGATAGCCCACAAAACAGGCAAGAACAAAAACGGTCAGCCCAATAACAAGAGGATCAAGGGTCACAGCATGGCTTGAGGCTTCGCTGGCTTCCATAATCGCATGGGCGGCCTGTTCATTCGCTTTTGAGGCAAATGTCTTGATATTTTCGGCCAAATCAGCCGCTTGCTCGGCAAGCTTCGACAAATCTGACGTTAAAAAGTCCGCATTCATATCAATTGCCCCCCTGTAAAGCCGGATGAACAACAGCACCATCGCGCGTGATACAAATGCCTTTCATAATCTCATCCTCCCAATCGATTTTCAGCTCTGGACCATTTTCGCCTTTTTCGAGCACCGATTGTAAGAAAGTGAGTAAGTTTTTCGCAAAGAGATTGCTAGCATCGGTTGGCACGCTGCCTGCCAAATTCACATAGCCGACAATTTTAACGCCATTCACATCGACAATTTTACCCGCCTCTGTCAGCGCACAATTGCCCCCTTGTTCTGCGGCCAAATCAACAATCACAGAACCGGGCTGCATCTCCTCCACGGTTTTTTCAAAAATCAATTTTGGCGCAGCACGGCCTGGGATCAAAGCTGTTGTAATAACAATATTTTGCTTTTTAAGCGTTTCATGGACTTTTTCTTGCTGACGACGTTTATAGTCCTCATCCATTTCTTTGGCGTAGCCTGCTTTGGTTTCGCCATCACCGCCTTCAACTTCGATAAAAGTTGCGCCCAGGCTTTGCACCTGTTCTTTTGCCGCCGCACGGACATCAAACGCAGAGACAATCGCCCCAAGACGACGGGCTGTCGCAATCGCTTGCAACCCAGCAACCCCTGCCCCCATGATCGTACAACGCGCCGGCGCAATCGTGCCCGCTGCGGTCATCATCATGGGAAAGGCGCGACCATAGACAGAGGCCGCTTCGATCACCGCCCGATAGCCTGACAAATTGGATTGTGAGGACAAAACATCCATGGATTGCGCGCGCGTAATGCGGGGCATGAGTTCCATGGCAAGGCCGATCACACCTTGCTGCGCTAAGGATTGCATTAAGTCTGGAGACCCTAAGGGATCCAGCATGGCAATCAAAATCTGTCCTGACTTCAACAGACTGAGTTCATCCAGCCCTTCCGCTTGTGTTTGCGGGCGACGGACTTTTAAGACGATATCGGCATTGGCAGTTGTATTTTCTGGACTTGAAGCAATTTCAGCTCCTTGCGCTTGAAAAGCCTCATCGGTGAACGAAGCCCCTGCCCCAGCACCGGTCTCCACCACAACATCTAGCCCGAGAGCTTTATATTTTTTGACGCTATCTGGTGAAGCCGCCACCCGGGTTTCATAAGGGTGCCGTTCCTTCAATACTGCGATTTTCATGAATATCCCGGTTCATTGTTTTTGTTAAAAGGGTTTAGGTTTAGAGCCCTCCGGCGACCAAACCTAAATCGCGAAGGGCTCTAGAATCTTAATTTTTGCC
>DDLW01000084.1 GCA_002340345.1 Alphaproteobacteria bacterium UBA2562
CAATATCCGTCCCCGCCGACAGCGTCAGATCCCCGGACGCGCCCGCATCAAAACGGTTCGTGCCGCTATTGGCGGTAATCGCCCCCGTTGTGGCATTGACGGTGAGATCGCCATCGACATCGATGACTGTATTATTGTTCAAGGTCACAGCCGCGCCACGCAAAGACGTGCCGGCCACCGTGCCAGCCCCAGCCCCTAAGGTCAGATTGGTCGCGGTCAGATCGCCTACGCCATTGCCATCACTATCCGCATGGATGGTCACAAAGCCCATCGGCCCGCCGGTGCCGATCTGAACCGGCGTTCCACCACCGCCCATGGTGATATTGCCTTCGGCGAGCATGTCCAATGTTGTCGTAGAGGACAAATCAGCCCCATCGGCCAGCTGAAGATTGCCACCAGAGGTCGCAACTGCACGAATAGAACCCCCAGAAGAAATATCTCCCAGAACAGAGGTAAAGGCTCCATCCGCTGTCAGATTGACAACACCCGTGCCAAGGTGGGACAGGCGATTGCTGTCCGCTGTACCCATATTGATCCGGCCACCGGTCGCTGAAATGTTCAGATCGCCCGTGCCGTCTGCGGTCACCGTGTTATTGCCAGCAAAAGTCACATCTCCGGCGGCTGCATGCAAATCCACAGTGCCATTCGAGGTCACCGTGCTGCCATCGGCAAAGGACAGGCTGTCCCCAGAGATCGAGACATTATTCGTGTCCGCAGCCCCAATCGTTGCATTGACGACAACAACCCCAGAGGTTCCCGACTGATTGGCGTTGATCGAAATCACTTGACCCGCATCAATCACACCGTTAACCGCAACATCCGTCCCCGCCAAGAAGGTCAGATCGCCAGACGCGCCGGCATCAAAACGGTTCGTACCACTATTGGCGGTCAACACCCCCGTTGTGGCATTGACGGTGAGATCGCCATCCACATCGATAACTGTATTATTGTTCAAGGTCACAGCCGCGCCACGCAAAGACGTGCCAGCCACCGTGCCAGCCCCAGCCCCTAAGGTCAGATTGGTCGCGGTCAGATCGCCTGCACCATTGCCATCACTATCCGCATGGATGGTCACAAAGCCCATCGCGCCACCGGTGCCGATTTGAACAGCCCCCAGGGTGACATCGCCTTCTGCTTGCATATCCATCGTTCCAGCAGAAGCCAGATCAGCGCCATCGGTCAGCTGAAGATGTCCGCCAGACGTCGCACGGGCGCGAATAGAGCCAGCCGAAGAAATATCTCCCAGAACAGAGGTAAAGGCCCCATCCGCTGTCAGATTGACAACGCCCGTACCAAGATGGGACAGGCTATTGGTATCTGCTGTGCCCATATTGATCCGACCACCGGTGGCTGAAATGGTCAAATCCCCTGTGCCATTTGCGGTGACGGTGTTATTGCCCGTGAACGTCACATCCCCGGCGGCGGCTTGTAAGCTGACACTGCCATTTGATATGACCGTGGCACCGTCAATCAGCGACAAATTCCCACCTGCACTTAAAGAAGCACTGCTATTGCCAGCGATTGAGGCTGATATGATATCATTACCGGCTTGGACAGAAACAGCGCCACTTTGGGCATCAAACCAGCTTCCTGTGACCATGGTCACGTCGTTTGTCGCATTGACAATGACCGTGCCATTGCTGACGATCCCCCCAGCTGCAGAGGTTGTAATGTCCCCGCCAGATGTTACATTCACGATTGCGCCATTGGCAGCTGTAATCACATCATCCAGAGCGATATCCCCGCCGGACGTCAAGGTGACCGCAGAGGCATTCGGTCCATTAAAGGCGGCGAGGGTGAAACCATCATTTTCATTCAGCGCAATTGCGCCCCCGGTACCTGTCTGGTCAATTGCAATTTCGACCGCATCTAATTCCACCCTTGTGGTTTGCCCGATGCCTTGGGCGGCTTGCAAGAACACAGCGCCAGAGGCGGCATTTACGACGGTTGCTGGATCGGCATTATCAATAGATCCATTGACCGCGATGAGACGGATGGCTTCTGTTCCTGCTGTTGTGCTGGTATTTGTGGTGACCAAGTCGGCGACAACGAGATTATTTTCCGCTTGGAGGACAATCTGACCTGCCGCTGCATTGAGCACAGCCCCATTGGCCATCGTGAGGTCGCCTGTATTCGTGGTGACCGACACATCGCCGCCATTCGAAGTCACACCAGAAGTGACCGTATTGAAGTCAACACTTCCGGCTGTCACGGTGACATCGCCGCCGGATGTGGTCACCATGTTGGAGAAGACGGCCAGATTGCTGGCATTCACCGTCACGGTGCCACTATTGACGGTGAGCGTGTTGCCGAGATTAAAATCTCCGGCGGTGGCATTTCCGGTAAAGCTATCGGCTTGAATTGTGCCTGTGATTGTCACATTTGCCCCTTTGGCCGTGACAGATCCAGAGTTCGAGACATCAATATTGCCGGTCACGCTGAGATTACCCGTGTCAGCATCCAAGGACAAGATATGGCTACCAGAGCCATCATTGATCACATTGCCAGCCATAGAGATATCGCTTGTGCCACCTGCAACAAGGGTCAAATCGCTATTATTGGTCAGATTGACATCTGCCGACCCTAATATGATCGCCCCATCAGCCGTTGTGATGGAGGGCGTTGGGGTATTGACAACAATCTCAGCCGCATTTTGGAAGGTGACATCGCCGGTCCCGGTGACCGTGACATCGCCGACAAGATTATAATCTCCGGTCGTGTTTGTGCGAAAGACCAGATCGCGCCCGGCGACGGTCACATCATCGATTTGCAGGCTCGAAGTCGCATTTTGCGAGGTGCTGCCCAGGCGGATTTCTGGAGCATCGAGCAAACCAATCATCGTGTCTGTCAGATCGGATGCCGCACCACCAACAGAGAAGACGGCATCATCATCGCTCTTCCAGGCGGCGACATGGTCTGTGCTACAGATTGCGCTTTGAATATTAAAGTTCTCAGCAATCAAATGCACGCCGCCACCGGTGTTATTCACCGCGGCCCCCGCCGTCACCACCAAAGACCCAGCCCCAGAGCCATCTTCATCGGCCAGCAACGTCATCACATCCGTAGACGCAATATTTGCATTGGCGGTTAAAGTCACATCGTGATGGGCATCAATGGTTAAACGCCCGCCCAGCGCGCGTATAAACCCATCGACGACCACCTCCCTTTGTGAGCTGATGACCACATCGCCCGTGTTCGAGAGCACATTGCCATCTATTTGGATGCGATCCCCCGCCGTTGTGCTGAGATGGGTTAAGGTAACATTCCCGGCATTCCCCCCCCCGACAGTGCCCGTCGAACCAACGATCAAACGCGAAACCCCCGCTGGGCCGGCACTGGTCCTGAGATCAATATCGCCAGAGGTCGTCATGCCCAGGAGGCCATCGATGATCAGAGAATCCGTCGCCGACATCGAAATATTGCCAGAGCTGCTGTCGATGATATTGGCATTCTCAAGGAGAATATTTCCTGAACTTCCAACAGTAATCAGGCCGCTGCCTGTGGTGATCCTGGTGAGATTGGCAACACCATTGCCACCATGATTGATCGTCACATTGCCAGATGTGGTTGTGATCGCTGCTGCTGACCCAAACATATCCTGACCATTGACCGTTAAGTTCACATTGCCAGTGTCGCTAACAATCGTCCCAGACAAGCTGGCATTGCCAGCAAAAGTGCCATTGACAAAACCGCCGGCACTGTTGATTTGTGCCCCTGCAACTTGGTTATAATCATCCGCACTTAACCTGACCGCACCACCATTGCTGGTTAAAGTGCCCGCCTGTTCATAATTGCCAGCAGTCGAGATTAAAATATCACCGCCGCCACTATTCAGGGTTGCGGCTGCGGTTTGGTTAACATTGCCGCTATTTTTACTCGTGACCGTGATGTCCCCACCGCTACTTGTGACCGTGTTATTCATGGTCACAGCCGTTCCAGCGAGGGTAATCGCCCCCCCTGCGGTGCCGATAGTGCCATCCTGCACCAATTGCCCCGCAGCATTATTGTCGGAATCCGCATCGATGCTGAGACTCCCGGCGCCTGCGGCAGAAACGGAGCCCGCCACTGTGATGGTCACAGAGCCCGCGGCATTCAGAGACACATCGTCATTGGCAACCCCCGTGATGGCATTATCAACAACGATATTGCCAGCGCTTTGCACGACCAAATTGCCATCCCCGATGGCAACAGAGCCCCCGGTGACAGTTGAGTCCGCCGTAGCCGTTGCCCGCCCGAGGAACACAGTGCCAGACCCAGTCGCGACCCCGGCAAGCTCTGTGGTGTTCAGGGAGAAATTCCCGAAATTATCAGCCCCATAAAAGGCTGCCACCGTATCCGCCGATTGCTGTAGCGTGATATCATCATCGGCCAGAACCGCCGCCCCTAAGGCGATATCCGCCCCGGTGAGGGTAATATCTTGGGCGCCCGCATTGCCAATTTGCGCCGTTGTCGCCAAAGTCCCTGTGCCATTGCCATTGGCATCGGCTGTGATCAGAATATTCGCTGCGCTGCTCGCCCCGACGGCTGCGTCAACATTGATATCATTGTCGGCCCGTAGATTGATGATGCCAGAGTTTGTATCGATCGCCGCCGTCGCGGTGATATCATGGGCCGAGGTCAGCTGAATCATGCCCGTGGTCGAGGTCAAAGTCCCGCCCACCGTCATCCCTGTTGTGGTACTGGTCGAGGTCATCGAAATCACCCCAGAACCACTATCGATGGAGGATACGGGCGTTAAATTCACAGTGTCGCCATTGAGAGTCACATGGCCATTGCTCGTCGTGACCGCGCTAGAAAGGCGCACTTCCCCCGTTGAGGCTTGGGCCAAGAAATTCCCGCCCCCAGTTGTTGCCCCGCCATTGAGGATTAAATTGCCATTCCCAAGGGTCCGAATATCAACCGCCCCGCCAGAGCTTGTAATCATGCCCGCTGTTTTTTGGACAAAATTGCTATTTCCCTTTGCTATTCCATAAAAAGCACCACCATTCGTTACAATACTCCCATTCAAATCCGGTGCTATACCATTCAGGCTCACATCCCCGCCTTGGGTGGCAATGGCACTGCCGCTAAAGACCCGCACGGTGCCCGCGCCAGTATTATCACTATCACCTTCGATGGCAATAGTCGCCCCAGAGGCATTGGCGGTTGTATCGACAATCCCAACGATTTGGGCATCATCTTTGGCTTGTACGACAATCCCAATACCGGAATAGACGGCACTTCCAGCCAATAAATCAACATCATTGCCGCTTAAGGTCACCATACCAGAGGTCGCAGACCCACCATTGCCAATGCGCCCCGTGACGTCCACATCCCCAACCAAAGTATTCGTTGAATCGGCGGTAACGACAATGTTCCCCGTGGTTGTATCGCCCACAACCCCATCGATGGTAATCGTCTGTGATGCAGATAAGGACAAATCCCCGGTGGTCGTGGTGATGGTGCCATTGCCTTGGACATCGATATACCGATGTGACGTCCCAATGATGTCTCCTGTGGTTGTGCTGACTTGCCCGTCAATCAGGAGAGTCCGATGCCCCTGTGCTGTTAAATTAATATTACCAGAGGTGGTACTCACCACACCGCTGGTCGCAATGGTCACATTCGCTGCGCCACGGGCTTCTACTGTCACATCTGTGCCAACGCCTTGCACGGTGCCAGAAATCGTCGTTGCGACACCAGAGATATTTATCGAGCCAAACCGGCGATCAATCAAGCCAGCAACAGTGACATTCCCCACCGACGCGTTATCATGATTGGCTCTGATCAGGACAGCCCCAGTGCTTCCTGCTGTGGCGTAGCGCAAGGTGCCATTCATATTAATATGATTATCGGCAAGAATATTCACCGCATGGTCGGCCTCAATGACACCACCTGCTTGAAGAGAAAATTCATCTTTCGCGTGAAAAGTCGCACTTCCCGATGTGTTCCCATTACGGACGGTGCCCGTAATAACGATGTTGTTATTCGTCGACGTAAAATTCATCACGCCAGCATTGGCTGAAGTAACAGTGCCGGCCACTGAAATCCCAGCGCCCGTCATATTGATATCACCATTGACGGTTTGCACTGTGCCAAGGATATCAACAAGGCCAACATTGTTGTTATCCGCATCGGCAATCAAAGTGATATCCCCGGCCCCGCCCGCACTCAGTGTTGCCAACGGCCCGACCACAACCCTACCATCAGCCTGTAACGTAATATTACCCCCAGAGGTTGAGAGAGACTGATTGACAAAAATAGCATTGTTCGCTGTTGCTGTGAGATCCGTGTTGGGATTGATTAGCCCCACAGCGGTCTCAAAGGAGATATTGTTTGTGGCTTGTAAAATAATATCTGTCGCCGAACCATTGAGCGCAGTCGCCAAAATCGCGGTTTCTCCCCCGCCTAAATTCGCATCGGCAAAATTATCGACTTGTGTCAAATCGAGCGTATCATGGCCCGTCGAGACCACCCGGATATTGGTCGGATCGAGCAGCCAGGTTCCGCGGTCGCCATTTGCGGCGCTGGTATCGACAAAACCCGCTCTCACATCGAGATTGACCTTCCCTGAAGTTTCGACAAAGCCGCCATTACCCCCTGAAGCGCCGCCTCGGGCGGTGATTTGGCCATTGAACAGGGTGTCCTGGTCGGACCAGACGATCACGCGCCCGCCATTGCCAGAGGTGATGGCATCGGCTTTAAAGACGGCATCCTGGCCAACGATACTCATCATAGAGCGCCGTGTGGTGCCTGTCCCCAGATAATCCCCGCCGAAAAGAATCTGACCGCCACCAGCATCGCCAGAGACATCAATCAAGGTCTGACCAAAAGCCCCGACACGATGGCCGGTGATTTCGACAGAGCCCCCCTGTCCCCCTGGCGCATAATTGGCGGCCAGCAAGGTCGCATCGCGCAGAATCACATCGCCTTGGTTATTTCTATCGCTATCGGCCTGGAGGCGGATGGTCACCGCGGACAGCTCGGCGTCCTGGACCGTGATGCTATTGACGGCAGAGACGGTGATTTCGCCACCTTTGGTGTCGATGTCTCCGGCCAGAAGGCTATCAACGGCGGATTCAATCGCAACCGTCAAACCGCCTGCGGTATCACGAATGACACTGCCCGCCTGTTGTGCGAAATCACCGGCGGCGGTTAAGACCAGCGCCGCCCCTTCTTTTGGTGTAGAGCGCGTAATATCGCCGTTAACATCGAGATCCCCGCGCGAAGCCACCGCGACAGTCATGCCGCGATCCAAAGCTGTGCTGAGGACATCGCCCCCGATCTGGGACACCCCATTCTGTGCCGCCGCCCTGTGGTCAGCGATCACGATATCTTCGGCTTCAAGCCGCCAATTGCCGCCTTTTCCTTGGGCCGCAGACGCATCTGGAGCGGCTTCGATGTCCAAAGTGCCGCCGGACAGGGTCAGAACCTCACCGCCATCGCCGCCAAGGTCACCCGCTTTGGCCGAGATCTCACCGCCAAGAACCACATGATCGGCGGCTGCAATCGCGATCACGCCACCAGAGCCGATTTGCGCCCCGTCGCCATTTTGCTTTAACACGCCGCCATCGACGCTCAGGGTCGCGGTCTGTGCCAAGGTAACGCTTTTGGTCTCGCTTTCTGTGCCGATGGTGATGGCGCCCCCGTCGGTGGCGCCGCTGGCATCGAGGACCGCTTGGTCGAGAATTTTAACGTTATCGCCAACAATAGAGATCTCGCCGCCATCCACCGAGGCCTCAACCCCAGAGACATCAATGGTGCCAGAGACCGCAACATCACCGCCTTTGCCCCGGATCCGCACCACGCCATCACGGCCTTGGGTGATGCGATTCGCGCGCACAATGCCATCCATATTGATGACATTTTCAATAATGCCTTCCACCGCAGAGGCGGCCATAACGACTTGTCCGCCCTGGGCTTCGATGGTGCCAGAGTTTTCCACAAGCCCGGTGATGGTCGAGCCATCCACCGCATCACCAACAGCGCTGGTGGGCAATTTAAAGGTGATGAGATTGTCGCCATAGAGATCAAGGGTGAAAGTTTCCCCAGAGCCCAGAACCACCTTCCCCAATTGCGCTGAGATCAAGGCCTCATTGCGCACATGCGGCGCCACAAGCGCGGCAAAGCCCCCTTGGCGCACATTGATGGTACCTTTATTGACAATGGAGCCCGTGGCACTGCCGGCTTTATCAAATTCAAGGGTCTGGCTGACCCCGGTGGCCCAATCGCGGAAGGCCGCATCCGACACATCGGCGGTCGAGGCAATAAAGCTGCCGACATCAACTTGAGAATTTTGACCAAACAAAATGCCATTGGGATTGATCAAGACAACGGTGCCATCCGCTTTCAATTGCCCAAAGATATGCGACGCATCCGGGCCGATCACCCGGTTGAGAATCGCCCAATCGGCATTTTGATGGAATTGGACGGTTTCGCCACTCCCAATGTTAAATTTCCACCATTCGATGATGGTACCGTTATTGAGCTGGTGAATGTCGGTGGTGTTGCCATTTTGCGTGATGGTCGCAGAACCGCTGGTCACGGTGCCATTTTGGGGCGCAGCAAAGCCAGACTCCGGCGCAAAGCCGACAATGCTTCCCGTAATGACACCCAACAGCAGGGACCAATAAGATTTCGAGACAGAAGTCAAAGCAGAACTGCCAAACAGATCAGACCCAGACAGCAGCGCGGCTTTTGACCACAACATCCCTTTCGGAGGGTCTGTTTTGACCGCTTGTTGTGTTCCAGCCCTTAACGGATCGCTTTTTGCAATCTCCACAGGCATAGAAGGAATGTCTTTCGCCCTTTGCAAAGCAAAAGATGTGCGAGTCTGTCTTGCCTTACGGTCGTTTTGCGCCATGTCGACCTCTTCCATCATTCTTATGAGTCACCAGGAAACTTTTTGGAAAAATCTTTAAAAAGTCTTTTTTTCCAATATATTCCCCATAGAACATTCCCCTGAGATCCCTTGGGAGGATCTGTTTTCAAGCACAGGCTCTTTTTAGGAAAAAGGAGCCTTATTTTTGGCTGTTCGCAGTGAGACTGCGACCACGATACTGTCTTTTTTAACGGGAAGAGTCTCAAAAAAACGCAAAGATTCTAACGATATTTGCATTTTTCCCAAAAGCCCCCCAAGTCTATTTTGACAGGCCTCACCTTGGATGATCCCAAGAGGCCTGCCAATATTCCTGTAGGATAATAGCGCAAATCGCGCTTTAAGTCCTAAATTTATCGCAACAAAACTGTGAACAGTAAAGATCAAGCCCCTCCTTGGGGCCAGAGCCTGGACAAGGCGGTCTTTACGCTACGTCACAAAAAACATTCCCCTTCAACAGGGGCAAAAGCATTAGAAAATCAAGTAAAAAAACTCTCTTTCCCCACTCGCCAACGGCCTTTTTTTGCATTATCCTTTTGGGCTTATTCCAAAATGCATGTCTGTGGCGCTTTGCTCTTTCCATGCAAAAGCCATGCTGCATCCTTTTATTTTTGCCCTCTGTGGCAGCCTTTAAAAGAACACACAAAACTCCCGATATGGCAGCCTAAACCATAAAGAGACCATAGAAGTCTCTTGCCAGCGCGGGAGACCTTAAGGGAGATCTCTGCACAATGACAACCTACACAGCCCCGATCGAGGACATTAAATACGCCCTTGAACATATTGCTGACCTTGAATCCATTGCCACTTTACCAGGCCTAGAAGAAGCAACCCCAGATTTGGTCTATGCTGTTTTGGAAGAAGCGGCCAAATTGGCTGAGGAAGAACTTGCCAGTATCAATCACACGGGCGACCTCGAAGGGGCCCATCTCATCGACGGCCAAGTCCAATGCGCCAAAGGCTGGAAACACGCCTATCAAGCCATTGTCGATGGCGGCTGGATGGCCATGCCCTTTCCCGAAGACATCGGCGGCCAAAATCTGCCTTGGACCCTCACCCTTGCGGTCGGCGAAATGTGGCAAGCCTCGAACATGTCCTTTGCCATCGGCCCGGTTCTCACCCATGGCGCCGCCGAATTGCTGGCAGAATCCGGCACAGACCAGCAAAAAGCCCTCTATCTCGAAAAGCTCGTCCAGGGCATATGGGCTGGCACCATGAACCTGACAGAAGCCGCCGCAGGCTCGGATCTCGGCGCCCTCAAAACCAAAGCCGTCCCCGAAGGCGACCATTATCTCATCACTGGCCAAAAGATCTTTATCACTTACGGCGACCAAGATCTCACCGAAAATATTATCCATTTCGTCCTGGCCAGAACCCCAGATGCCCCCGCTGGTATCAAAGGCATTTCCCTGTTCCTCGTGCCGAAATTTCTGGTCAATGACGATGGCAGCTTGGGCGAGATGAATGATGTCCGGCCTGTCTCCCTCGAACATAAGCTCGGCCTCCATGCCAGCCCAACCTGTGTCATGAGCTTCGGCGACCATGGCCACTGTATTGGCTATAAAGTCGGAGACCTCAATCGCGGCCTGGCGGCCATGTTCACCATGATGAACAATGCCCGCCTGTCCGTCGGCGTCCAAGGGCTCGGCATTGCCGAACGCGCCTACCAACAGGCCCTCAACTATGCCAGAGAACGTGTCCAAGGCCGCAATCTCGCCAGTGAAGACCGCACCCCCGTCTCCATCGTCCACCATCCCGATGTGAAACGCATGTTGCTGTCCATGCGCGCCCGTGTCGAGGCCATGCGCGGCCTGATCTATTTCTCCGCTGCCATGCTCGACCGCAGCAAACGCCTGGCCTCCGAGAGCGAACGCCGCTTCTATCAAAGCTTTGTCGATCTGCTCACCCCGCTTTCAAAAGCCTGGTGCACCGATCTCGGCGTTGAAGTCGCCTCCACAGGCCTGCAAATCCATGGCGGCATGGGCTATATCGAAGAAACAGGCGCCGCCCAGCATTTCCGAGATTCCCGCATCGCCCCCATCTATGAAGGCACCAACGGCATCCAAGCCCTCGATTTGGCCAGCCGCAAGCTCCAACGCGATGGCGGCCAGTCGGTCTTTGACCTCATCGCCCATATGAAAGACCATATCGGCACCAACAGCGCTTTTTCCGCGCCCTTAGACACCGCCTTCGCCACCTTAGAAGACTGCACCCGTCATCTTGTCGCCCTGTTCCCCCAAAACCCCAACGCGGTTTCGGCCGCTGCCTGGCCCTATCTCCAGCTCTTTGGCACGGTCTTTGGCGGCTGGGTCCTGGCCCATGGGGCGCAAAGTGCGGCCAATAAGGGCCATAGCGCGGCCTATCTCCAGGCCCGTCAGGCCATTGCCCGGTTCTATTTCTCCCATGACATGACCCATGTTACCGCTTACGCCGCCACCATTCGCGAGGGCAGCTTGGCCGTGGAAGAGTTTGAAATTGAACGTCTTTAGGGCATCCATAAGCATTCTTTTTCGCGAACGCGACTTAGGGGGCCTTTTGGAAAAGGTCCCCTAAGAACCCCTTAAAACTTTTTTCCATAAGAGCAAACAGGGAGAGATAAAATCATGGTTGCTTTAGAAACCCCCATTTGCAATTTCGGCGAAAAAGCGCCGGATTTTTCTCTGACCGCAACAGACCAACAGAGCGTCACCTTAGACCAAGCCCGTGGGCCCAAGGGTCTGTTGGTCATGTTCCTGTGCAACCATTGTCCTTTTGTCAAAGCCATTATTGATGTTTTGGTTGAAGATTGTCGCCAGCTCCAAGCCTCTGGCCTCGGCGTCATTGCCATCATGTCCAATGACACCAAAGCTTATCCAGCCGATTCCTTCGACAATATGAAGCTGTTTGCAAAGGCCCACAGCTTTTCCTTCCCCTATGTCATCGACGAAGACCAGAGCATCGCCAAAGCCTATGGTGCGGTCTGTACCCCCGATTTCTTCGGCTATAACGCCCAATTAGACCTACAATATCGCGGTCGGTTGGATGCTTCCCGCATGCAACCAATCCCAAACGCAAAAAGAGAACTGTTAGAGGCCATGCTTCAAATCGCCGACACCGGCAAAGGCCCCAAAGACCAAATTCCATCCATGGGCTGCTCCATAAAATGGAAAAAATAACCATGCGTCTTGCGGCAAAAACAATATTCTAAAGTCATCCGTGACTTAAGGTGTCATCGCGGATGACTTTAGGGCCTCTCGGCCCTAATGTTAGGGGGCCTTTTGAAAAAGGTCTCTTAACAATCCCTTAAAACTTTTTCAGCAGAACAATACGATTGCTGTTTGTGCCGATTTTGTTATTTGAAACCCCCCAGCAATTTGATGTCTTGGTGAAGGTTTGTTGATTGATCATGACCCCAAGGATCTCAAAGGGTAAGTCTGCCGCAGCGGCCATGACATGATCTTCGAGGCGGATCGTGCCGTTTCGGACTTCACCGACCTCGAAAGCAACATAGCCGCCTAAGCGCGTCACCCGTGCGAGCTCTTTTAATGTGGCTGCGACAAAAGCCTCCCAATCTTCGATTTTTCTGTGTTGGGTAATTTTGACATCTGTTGGATTGATGTTGAGGAACCAGCAACGCAGCCAATTATCGGCCTCGTAATTGACGATGTTGAGAAAAGGCGGCGATGTGACGGTGAGCGCGACAGAACTGTCGGGAATTGCCGCTGTTTCATGGGATTGCGCGGTGAGAAAGAGCATCTTTTCAACATCGGGTGCGCCCTGGGCTAACAGACTTTTGGATTTCTTGGCAATGAGGGCGGGAACATCGCGTTGGGGCGGGGTTTGGTTACGCTTTTGATTGATTTTTTGTTGTCTCTCGACAGAGACAGCTTGGTTCGGCGGCAATGTGTAAACAGAGAAAAAACCAGCGGAATGCCCCGTCAAACGGTTCAGCGCGACCATTCTGATCCAACGGTCACTATGATCGAGAGGCCCACAGGCCTCTCGTTCTAAAAGCCATCGGCGTAGCCCTTCGATATGGGCCAAAGTTGTCGGATGATAAAAGGCCAAAAGATCATGATGGGTGATGTCTGAGAAATCTGCCCAGGGAATCAAGGTCAGGCGGTCTTGGATTTGGTCTAAAGTGGGGACGTTTATGCGCGCCTCTATGAAAGCCCGGCTGAGGGGGTTTGTGTCATTGCCAAACGGAATACGACCGCGCAATGCCGCTTCCAGGGGCGTTGTTCCTCGGCCCATGAAAGGATCATAGACGATATCTCCTGGTGCGGTCAGCCTGTTGATAAAGAATGCTGGCAATTGTGGTTTAAAGCAAGCGCGATAGCTGATTTCATGGAGACGATGGGCTTGTCGCTGGCGTGCTGTCCAGAATTCATTGATGAAATAAGGGATGCCCGAAATAATTTCGAGTTCTGTTTGTGCCTTAAACTCTGAACTGTTGATCAGCTCATCAAAAAGCGCATCTGTCTGATCTGTTCTTAAAAAGCCATGTTTCGAGGTCATAGGGGGCCATATACAAAAAGGTTTCCAAAGGACATGTCCTTTGGCAGCCAGAAGGCTCGTAAAAAAGTTTGCACGCGCTCTACAGCGTGTTCGCAGCCAAAATACACAAGGCATGACATTATTGCATTTCTGTCATAAGAATACACTCTACATATCTATAGATGCGAAAATCCAGGTTTGCGCGTTTGATTTGCCGAGAGTGAGAAATGTCATGGTCGCCCGTGTTGGCACAATTGCCCTTTATGGTATTGATGTAAAAGAGATTGATGTCCAAGTCCAGATGAGTTCAGGATTGTCGTCTTTTTCTATTGTGGGTTTGCCGGACAAGGCTGTGGCGGAAAGCCGGGAGCGGGTGAGGGCGGCCTTAACCGCCATTGGTTTGGCCTTGCCCCCAAAAAGAATCACCGTGAATTTGGCGCCGGCGGATCTTCTTAAAGAAGGCAGCCATTTTGATCTCCCCATTGCTTTAGGCTTATTACTGGCGATGGGGGTTTTGCCGCCTGAAGAAATGGAAGAATATTTTGCTTTGGGCGAATTGGCCTTAGATGGGCAAATTGCGCCGGTCGCAGGTGTTTTACCCGCTGCCATTGCGGCAAATCGCCATGACCGTGGCTTAATCTGTCCCGCGTCTTGTGGTGGTGAGGCGGCTTGGGCGGGGGAAGATCTTATGATTTTGGCGGCCCCCTCTCTTTTGGCGTTGATTAATCACTTTAAAGGCCTGCAATTATTGACACCGCCTGAGCCGAAAAGGGCTGATGGTGTTTCCCAGCTTTTGGATATGAAAGATGTCAAAGGCCAAGAAACCGCAAAACGGGCTTTAGAAGTTGCTGCTGCAGGCGGGCATAATATGCTTATGGTGGGACCGCCGGGCGCCGGGAAATCGATGCTTGCGGCACGTCTACCAGGGATTTTACCCAGCCTTTCGCCCGAAGAAGCATTAGATGTTTCGATGATTCAATCGGTTGCAGGGGTTCTTGCCGATCAAGGGTTAATGGAGCAAAGACCCTTTCGAGACCCCCATCATTCCGCATCTTTGCCGGCTTTGATTGGTGGTGGCACACGGGCAAAGCCAGGGGAAATCTCTCTGGCCCATCATGGCGTGCTTTTCTTAGATGAACTGCCAGAATTTTCACGACCAAGTTTAGAGGCCTTGCGTCAGCCTTTGGAGACAGGGCGGGCCGTGATTTCGCGGGCCAATCATCATGTGTCCTATCCAGCCCGGTTACAGCTGATTGCCGCCATGAATCCTTGCCGATGTGGGCATTTGGCCGATCCAGAAATGGCCTGTTCACGGGCCCCAAAATGTGCACGGGATTATGTCAATAAATTATCGGGACCTTTCTTGGATCGGATTGATATTATTCTGGAAGTCCAGGCCATCCGTCCTGCAGATCTTGCTCTTCCTCCGGCGCGTGAAGATTCAAATATGATTGCAAAAAGAGTCGCAAAAGCACGCGCAATTCAAAGGCAACGTTATGAACAGCTTTTACCCGCCGATCCACAGCGCCGGATCAATGCCAGTGCTGATGGGGATATTTTGGAAGCCGTGGCGTGTTTAGAAGAAGACGCTCGTCGGGTGCTTCTCGAAGCGGCTGAGAAATTGAAACTCTCGGCACGCGGCTATCACCGTATTTTGCGCGTTGCTCGTACTTTAGCAGATCTCGAAGCGATCGAGGTGATTAACAGCCTTCATGTCTCAGAAGCGATTCATTACCGGCGAAGATTACCAGGGTGGTAAGGATTGCTTATTTCCAGAAATTATTCTCTCTTGCCGATTGTCTTATGCAAAAACATCGAAAAAGGCTGTCTTTTACCCCAAGATGACTGAGGGTGATGCGGTATTTATGATCTTGAGTGTCGATTTTATCTGTTTTTGCCATAATTTTGCCATGCTTCTATTGTCATGCGGTTGAATCTTTCTTGCATTTCATTGGAAAAGGCTTATATCTGGACGTCAAATTACACTATGGATGTCTATTTGGTTTCAATATGCAGAAGCCTAACATAATTCAGAAGCCTGACAGTCTGTAGAACTCTGACATCAATGAGATCGAAAGAGGATCTGTCGCGCCAAAACCTGCGGAACGCAAGGGGAAAATCTTAAAATTTTCCGCCGCGGGGATCTGAAAAGGCTTGAAGTGTTTGGTTTTAAGAACTTGCTAACCTTAATCGGCGAGACTTGAACATGAGCCTATAACAGATTGGCGTCAGCGCCTCTCAAGCGCTGTAGAACAAATAAAATTTGCGGGATATCCCAGCGGGCCCATAATAAAAAAGTCGAAGGCTTTGCCGTTTGGTCTCAAGGGCAGATATCGCAAGCATGTAAAGCAACAGGTGGTTCTTGGCTATGCGGAAAGCACATATTCCAGTGGCAGTTTTTGGCGGTTTTCTCGGTCTTTTGACCGCTGTTTATTTTGCCCCTGTCGAAGAGTCTGTGCCTCAGTTGCAAACCGTTGAAAAAACGCCAGCCCTTGCGCCGCAAGATGTCGATGTCGAGGAAGAGGGGGCTTATCCTGCTTCAGAACTGGCGCTCATGCGATCTGCCCAGCGTGAAGCCCTGCGTTTGGCCTTGACCCAACCGCTTTTTGTGCAAACAGCTTTAGAAACCGGTGATACTTTGATTGCCGCCATGCAGCGCCAAGGGGTTTCTGGTCGTGAAGCCCATCTTTCTGTGAAAGCGCTCAAAGGGGTCTATGATCCTCGTGACTTCCGGGCTGGCCAAGAGCTAACATTGCATTTCGGCCCTGTTGAGAAGCAAGATCGTCCTTTTGTCTCTATTATCGAGCCAGCCCATGCCTCCCAAGAGCCCGCTTTGGGAAAAGTGCCAGGGGATGCGCGGCCTTTCTTTGGCTATTCTTTTCGGGATGGGTATGAACGCGCCATTATTGTGAGCCGTTCGCCGAAAGAAGATTTTATTGCCGAAGAAAAGACAATCCCTTTGCAAAAAGAGCAAAAATTTCTATCAACTGAAATTAAAAATAGTCTCTACCAAGATGGGCTAAAAGCAGGGGCGAGCCATAAAGCCTTGAGTAAATTGATGCGCGCGCTAAGCTATGATGTTGACTTTCAAAGGGATATCCGTCGTGGCGATTCTTTTGCTATGCTCTATGACGTCATGCTTGACCCAGAAACACAAGCTGTTGTGCGCACAGAAGATCTCACATTCGCAAGCATGCGGATTTCTGGCAAAGACTTAAAGGTTTATCGCTTTACACCCAAAGGCGGTAAAGCCAGCTATTATGATGATGAAGGCCGCAATATCCGTAAAGCTTTGCTGCGCACTCCCGTTGATGGTGCACGGATGTCATCTGGATTTGGGAAAAGACGCCACCCCATCCTCGGCTATTCTAAAATGCATAAGGGCGTTGATTTCGCAGCCCCCACAGGCACACCAATCATGGCCGCAGGCAATGGCGTTGTGGTGAAGTCTGGTCGTTGGGGGGCTTATGGTAATTATGTGCGTCTGAAACATCATGACGGCTATCAAACAGCCTATGCACATATGTCGAGAATTGCGAAATCGGCGCGCAAAGGCCGGCGGGTTAAACAAGGGCAAATCATCGGTTATGTTGGGTCCACAGGACGGTCCACAGGGCCGCATTTACATTATGAAATTCTGGTCAATAACAAACACCGTAATCCTATGTCTGTGAAAATGCCACGGGGGACAAAACTCGGGGGGGCTGATCTGAAAGCTTTTCGCCAGCATAAAGCGGAAATAGACCGTCATGTATCGACAAAAATGGGCTTTCTTGTATCAGCGGCGCGAGCGGACAAAGAATGAGAGAGCCGTGCTTGGCAAGACCATGCAGAACATCTTAGAATTTTAAAGTATCAAGGCTTATCAGAAATAATATTCTGATAAGCCTTTATTCTGAAGGGCTCTTTGTTTTAAAATGCGTGAAACCTTTGAGGCGCGAGTCCTCCCATAAGATACGAGACTCAGATGTTTTCATAAGTTGAGTTTTACTCATTTGAGAAATATTAAAAAGAGTGCGAGAGAAATAGAGTATAATTTAAAATGCGCGTATAAAATTTTTACTCTTTATAAGAAAAAAATATGATGGCACAGCTCTTTTTTTATTTTAATCTTTGCGAATTGTTTTGCTAACGAATTTAGAGCTTAAAGTGGCAAAGGCTTAAAATTTCCTACAGGTAGAATAGTGTCTGTCATGAGAAATGCTTTTTGACCATTGAGGACTCTTGGAGAGCCGCTTTTTATAGTGGAATATCTAAGGCTTCATATCGATTTTTATTAAGTTTGTATTATTTTATATATTTAGAATAATTTGATTTTTTTTTTATTTTCCTTCTTCTATCGCAAACCTATTATCAAAATAAAGGATATTTGCCCATGAGGGGGGAGCATAATGCACTATGCGAAAATCGGAATCCGACTGACTGTCGGCTTCGCATTATCAATCTTATTAATGATCCTCCTTGGGATCATCGCTCTTGATAAAATGGAGACCTTATCCACCCTAACGGATAAACTTCATCGCCATCCTTTGGCGGTTTCGAACGCGGTTTTGCGTGTTGAAGTGGGCATTGTCAAAATGCACCGCTCTATGAAAGATGTGGCTTTGTCAAAAGATGTTGCTGGGATCAACGCTGCTGCTGCCATTGTTGCAAAGGAAGAAGAGAAGATTAAGAAGGAATTTGATCTGATCCTGGAGCGTTTCTTAGGCGATAAAAGTGATATTGAAAATTTGCTGCAAAAGATCTTAGGCTGGAAAGAGATTAGAGACAAAGTTATTGCCAATATGAAAGCCGGTGATCGTGATGGTGCCGCACGGATTACAAAAGAAGAAGGCGCAGACTATGTCAGAGAAATCAATTCAGGCATTGCATTTGTAAGGGATTTCGCCGCCCGTAAGGCCGATGAATTTCTGGAGAATAGTCATACGGTGCGCGATTCCGCAAATATGACAATGACCTTGTTAATTGCGCTTGCGACCCTCATGTCTTTAGCCATTGCGATCTTCACGACACGCAGTCTTACCCGCCCCATTAGCCGCTTGACGGTTGATATGGACCGCATCGCCAATGGGGACACGGCTTTTGAAATCCATGGGCTCCAGCGCCAAGACGAGTTGGGCAATATGGCAAAAAGCTTGAACAGCTTGCGCGAATCCGTCGATGAAGCCTTTCGGCTCCAGCAAATGGTCGAAGTGCAGCCTGCTGCGATCTTAATGTGTGGTCCTGATGATCAAAGGGTGACTTATATCAATCCAGCGGCGAAGAATATCCTCACGCGCATGGCAAAGGGGCAACCGGGTCTCGAGCCAGAGCGTGTCATTGGCAGCCCTGTGACTCAATATCATAAATCCCAAGAGCGCGTGAAAGCCTTATTGAGCAATCCAGATAATCTTCCTTACAAAGGGCGTTTTGAAATGAGCGGCGTCCATTTGGAAAATGAGGTGATTGCCATTCGCGATCGGCAAGGAAAATTCATTGGCACAATGCTGCATTGGAAAGATGTCACAGAATATGTGGAATTGGCCGAATCGTTCGAAGATCATGTTGGGGCTGTTGCCAATAGTGTGGCGTCGGCATCGACGGAATTACAGCATGCGGCCCAGGAAATGAGTTCAACAGCCTCCCATGCGGGGCGCAGCATTTCTGCTGTTTCGACGGCAACGGAGCAAACAACCGCCAATGTGGAGACCGTGGCCTCTGCCTCTGAAGAGCTGGCGGCATCAATCCGAGAAATTTCTGGACAAGTGGATCAATCGTCGCGAATCACCCGTGAAGCCGTGGTCGAAGCGGGCAATGCGAATGGCCAAGTTGAAAGCCTGGCAAATTCTGCACAGAGAATTGGCGAAGTGGTCAAATTGATCACCGATATTGCAGAGCAAACCAATCTTTTGGCTTTGAATGCGACCATTGAAGCGGCAAGGGCTGGGGATGCCGGCAAAGGGTTTGCTGTAGTTGCCAGTGAAGTGAAAAGCCTAGCCAATCAGACCGGGAAGGCGACTGAGGAAATTTCAACCCAAATTAGCGACATCCAAGGGGCGACAGAAGATGCTGTGAAATCCATTCGCAGTATTTCTTCGATCATTAACCGGATTGATGAAATTGCATCTGCGATTGCAACCTCTGTGGAAGAACAGGCGGCATCGACACAGGAAATTGCCCGCAATGTGACAGAAGCGTCCCGGAGCACCCAGGAGGTCGCCTCGATGATTGGCGCTGTTGCGGATGCAACATCACAAACCGGCGCGGCGGCTGGAGAAGTCTTAGCGTCTTCGCAAGGCCTTTCGACCCAGGCCGAGCAACTTCAACAAGAAGTCGATAATTTCATGACCAAAATTCGCCTTTAAAAACGGTCTTATAGCAAGGTGCGGCGGGATGGAAACATCCCGTCGACACGT
>DDLW01000219.1 GCA_002340345.1 Alphaproteobacteria bacterium UBA2562
CCGATCCAATAAGGGGGTTTCAGGCATTGAGGTGACTTCCTTTGTCTTAAAAACTTTTTCTGAACAGTTCAGAAAGGTCTATAGGTCTGTATGGTAACGTCAGAGGATGGACAGAGCCTTGCCGTATTTTCGCATATCTCGCAAGCCAAATCGCCTTCGCATGAGAGAATGAGACAAAGCAACTCTTTGTTTTCACTGCGGGACAAGCGTCTAAACGCCTCTCATGAACCACATCATGCTTTATGTGCGGCGGTCCACGACATATTGAGCAAGATCTTGCAAGAGATTGGCTTTATCTTCAAAGATATCAAGATGCCGTTTTGCCTGCTCGGCTAAAATATTTGCCTGCTCACGGGCACGCTCGGCCCCGAGAATCGACACAAATGTTGCTTTTCCAGCGTCAGCATCTTTGCCGACTTTTTTGCCCATTTCTTCTTCTGTTCCCTCATGATCGAGCAAATCATCAGCAATTTGAAAGGCCAAACCGAGATCA
This sequence comes from Alphaproteobacteria bacterium UBA2562, assembly GCA_002340345.1. GTDB lineage: Bacteria > Pseudomonadota > Alphaproteobacteria > UBA2562 > UBA2562 > UBA2562. Next base: position 494 of record DDLW01000219.1, read on the forward strand.
TGCGCATAGGAATGGAGAGCATGGCGATGCGGTTCATCGGCTTTGCCTAAGATAGCCCCCGCTTCGCAAGAAAATGAAATCAAAGCCCCCGTTTTAAGCCTTTGTAGATGGGTGATTTCGCCAAGTTCTAAAGTTTGCCCTTCAGCAGCAATATCAACCATTTGTCCGCCGACCATCCCTTCACAGCCAGAATTAAAGGCCAGGGATTTGACAAGCGCACAGCGCACGGAAGGATCTTCATGGGTTGCGGGCTCAGACAAGATTTCAAAAGCCAAAGTTTGCAAAGCATCACCGGCAAGAATCGCGGTCGCATCGTCAAATTGTTTGTGACAGGTCGGCTTGCCCCGGCGCAAATCATCGTCATCCATCGCTGGAAGGTCATCATGGACCAGTGAATAGCTATGCACCATTTCAATGGCGGCGGCAACACGTAGGGAACATTCTGTATTGACACCGAAAAGATGAGCGCTCTGCATCACAAGAAATGGCCGCAGCCTTTTACCGCCATTAAGGCAGGAATAACGCATAGCATCGAAAAGGCGTTTTTCCCGCCCTTCCCCTTCTGGGATGAGTCGCAGAAGGGCCTGTTCGACCTTTTCGGTATTTGCAATGACGGCTTCCTTTAATACACTCACGATCTATCCTTATCCCGTTTTGCTCTTGTCGACTCTACAGAGCTCTATTTGAGCATCTTCCATGGTCATGATGCCATGAATTTATGCTCTCAATGTTCATGTCTATTTTAGAACGGCGCCCTTGAGAGACCCTTATTTAAGCAGATTCGCCGCTTTGACCAGTCTATATCGCCCTATAGCCTATTTTATTTTGCGATTTTATGAAAAAGAGGCCTCTTCGACAGCGATGTCCCCCTCAGAAGACAAGACGATTTTTTCAATACGGTCCCGTGCATCTTTAAGTTTCTTTTCACAATGCTGTTTCAGAGCTGTCCCTCTGGCATAAGCATCAATCGCATCTTCTAACTTGCTTTGCCCTTCTTCCAGGCGACGCACAATTGTTTCCAATTCGGCAAGGGCTTCTTCAAAGCTTAGCTTGGTAATGTCATCTGTGGGAGAAGAAGCCTTGGCCGAAGCTTCAGCACTTTCTGATACCATAACGCTCTCATTTCCATGAAGACAATGAAGGTGGTTTCCCAGAAAGGCCGGAGTTTAGGGCCAGAGCCTGTTTGGAGCAAGACCATAGCCAAAATCTAGAACAAATTTTATCACTTTTAGAAAATAAAATGGCTTTAATATCTTTTCTGTCGCCGAAAAGACCCAGGTAAGACACATTCAGATATTTTTATACTTTAAAACACTTTGCAGGTTTTAAAGTATAAAAATATGCGCCTCTTTCTTTTTTCGAGAGCCTCTCCCGAAATAATGACAACTCTAAACTTATTTCATTTCATTTGCGCTCTCTGGCATACGCATGAGCACCCGGACATGGGCAGCAACACTGCGGGAAAGAGAGGATAGGTCATATCCGCCTTCTAAAGTTGAAACGATTTTGCCATCACAAAATTGATCAGAAAGACGCATAATCGCCTTTGTGATCCATGCAAAATCACTTTCATCGAGCTCCATCTGGGCGAGGGGGTCTTCTTTATGGGCATCAAAGCCCGCTGAAATGATAATCAGCTCTGGCGAAAACTCATAAAGGCGTTGCAGAATTCTCTCTGCCCAAACATCCCGAAACTCTTTCGATCCGCAATGGGGCGGTAGGGGAATATTGACAATATTATTATCAACACCACGCTCATTAATACTGCCCGTTCCTGGATAAAGCGGCACTTGATGGGTGGACGCAAAAAACAAGTCCGGGTCATCATAAAAAATCGCCTGTGTTCCATTGCCATGATGAACATCAAAATCAAGAACGGCGACTTTCTTGAGCCCATGGACATGGCGCGCATGATAAGCGCCAACGGCGGCATTATTGAACAAGCAAAACCCCATGGAATAATCAGGTTCCGCATGATGCCCTGGTGGGCGAATCGCACAAAAAGCCGCATCCGCTTGATCTTGCATGACAGCATCAATCGCAGCACACACGGACCCAGCCGCCCTTAAAGCGGCCTCACCAGATCCTGGAGAGACAATCGTATCGCCATCAAGACCAAGGAAGCCTTCGTCTGGAATACAGTCCAAAACACGCTCGACATAAGATTCAGGATGGGCGCGCGCCAATTGTGAGCGCTCAGCGAGCGGCGCTTCAACCCATTTCAGAGCTTCAAATTCCGGCGTTTCTAAGGCCTTCCAAACAGCTTGCAAGCGTTCTGGTGCTTCAGGATGATGATGGCCTGGATGATGATCCAAGCAGGCTTTATGCGTATATAGGAAAACGGTCATTGGGGCATGTTCCTCAAAGGCAGCGTTCCAGCTGTCTTCTCTCTATTTTTTATTATCTTTATGTCACAAGTAAAAATCAAAATAATGTGCACATCATTTTGATCTGTTCCGCAGCAATACCATAAACTCATGGCATTGTTGTTGATTTAGGATAAAAGCATACTGTTCTTGCATCAACCAGCCTATGCCCATCGGTCATAGATGATCTGCGTCAGTCTGCACGATCTTATAGGACCTTTACAAGAACAATGCCGGTCTTCTTCCGGCCATTCTTGCAATTTAGGGCAAAGAGCAAAGTGATAGGGCGTCACTTTGATCGGTTTTGCGGCAAAAACAAGACTCTAGAGCCCTCCGTGACTTAGGTTTGGTCGCGGATGACTCTAGTCCGATCTCGTTAAAGCTGCAATCCTCTTCTGCGAGGCATTATAATAGAGAGTCCACAACAAACCCAAAGTCTTTTACTGTAATATTTTGATTTTAAAATATAGTGGTAAGTCTCACTTTGTGATCACCAACCGATAGACACCCTCTTTTTCTTCTTCTTGCGACAATGTCAAATCATGGAGCTCACAATAGCTTGCAAAATCTTGTGGCGCGCCTGGATCTGTCGCCAAGACCGTGAGACTTTGGCCGTGAGACAATTTTTTCAACACTTTCCGTACCCGTAACAGAGGCAGTGGACATTGTAATCCTGTGGCATCGAGAACAGGATGAGACATGAAAAATCTCCATATAAGACTTAAAGGTCAAAAAAAGATAATATGGCCACCATTTTGGTTTTTCATAAGAAAGACAAAAGCAGACAACATGATTTTAGCTCAAGAACAAAGCATGCTCTTGTAGAGTCTTCATGAGATATTGGGGATCTCTTAAGACGCGGTCAAACCACTTTTTTGCCGCACAATGTTCTCCTTGGATGGATCCATCTCGCCGCACTTTGCTCCCATTCAATTTTAATGTCACTTAACATTGCCAAAGTGGGAAACTTAGCGTTATAAGGAAATATCTTTTGCCTATATTGGGGAATATGGTGAAAAGATCTCACAACAACAATTTTTCGTGGTGCGACGATCGTCTGCTTCTTTGCATAGCACGCTTTAAGAGTAACACCCTGTGAGTCCTTTATAATGACAGTATTGCGCTTTAAACCTTTAAAGCCAAAAATATGCTGTAAGCATTTGTTTTTGAGGTAAAATAGATCAAAGGGATAACCCTATCACTTTGAGCCTTACTCTTAGAGCAAAGTACGGCTGGATGGAAACATCCAGTCGACACGTCTTACGGCAAAACAATAAGAGAGAGCATTTTGTGTGCGTCAATCATCACACAAAAGGCTCTAAAACAGCCATAGCGCGCAAAACGTCTCAACAAAGAGATTCTGCGCTTTCAAGAGTGAATTCGGACGCACTCGATAGAACGCGATGGTGGAAACTATCTCTTGCACTTGATTTTAAGGAAGTCCGATGCAGGCCATGGGAATCAACAATAATTTAAAACGCGCCAGCTCTGTTCTCAAAGCAATGAGCAATGAGCGCCGCCTATATTTACTCTGCCTTATTGCAGATGGTGAAAAATCCGTTGGTGAATTAGAAGGCTTGATGAATTTAAGCCAATCAGCCCTTTCTCAGCATTTAGCGCGCTTGCGGCAAGATGGTCTTGTGACAACAAGAAGGCGCGCCCAAACGATATTCTACCGCCTCAGCGGTGTTGAAGTGCTACAGCTCATGCTCACTCTACAGCGACTCTATTGCGAAGGCGGTCTCCGCGATACAGAGGCGCAACACCCCCACAAAAGCGATTCTCTGAATCAGCCAACAGATATCTACTAGAGCCTTTCGCTTTTAATTTGAATCAGGTG
>DDLW01000252.1 GCA_002340345.1 Alphaproteobacteria bacterium UBA2562
AATCGGCACAGGCGGGGTGACCGGTGTCTATTATCCGACAGGGGGCGCCATTTGCCGCCTTGTCAATCGTGGCAAGAAAGAGCATGGCATTCGCTGCACTGTCGAATCGACTGGGGGATCCGTTTTTAACGTGAACGCCATTCGCAACAAAGAATTACAATTTGGCGTTGTTCAGTCCGATTGGCAATATAATGGCTATAAAGGCGCTGTGCACCAAACTTTCAAAGACAATGGTCCTTTCGAAGGTCTGCGCGCTGTCTTCTCCATTCATCCAGAGCCCTTCACCACTGTTGCGCGGGCTGATAGCGGCATTTCAACCTTTGACGATATGGCTGGCAAACGTGTGAATATTGGTAATCCAGGTTCTGGAGCGCGTGGCACTATGGATGTGCTCATGGGCGCCATGGGCTGGAACAAAGAAACGTTCTCTTTCGCCTCGGAACTCGCCACCAACGAACAATCCCAAGCTTTGTGCGATAACAAAGTTGATGCGATCGTCTTCACGGTTGGCCACCCTTCCGGCACCATTCAAGAAGCGACCACCTCTTGTGATTCAAAATTGGTCACCACTTGGAACAAAGCCATTGAAGGCCTTGTCGAAAAATATCCATATTACGCCAAGGCCACCATCCCAGGCGGCATGTATACAGGCAATCCAGACCCCATTACCACATTTGGCGTGAAGGCAACTTTTGTCTCGTCTTCAGATGTGTCTGCTGACACCGTTTACCATGTTGTCAAAGCTGTCTTTGAAAACTTTGATCGTTTCAAAAAACTGCACCCCGCTTTTGAAAATCTCGATGCAAAAGAAATGGTCACAGGCGGAAATTCAGCCCCCTTACATGATGGTGCCATGCGTTACTATAAAGAAAAAAGCATGATGTAATCTTAAGAAAAAGAGCGTCTAGAGCTTAGTCTCTAGGCGCTCTTTTTATATGAACAGTGCATGATAATATTTCGCTTTTATTATAAATCAAAAGAAATGCCATATAATCTTATTTTTACCATAAAATATATGGTTAAAGTGCGTATGCTTTAACCAGCTTTGGTCTAAATATGTGACGCTATCAGTGAAAATATTTTGTTAAGAAAATATCTAAAGTCAGAGAATTTATTTAAAAAAAAGCAAAAAAATCTTTGCATACCCGTACTATTTTTTGTTTAGATAGTCTATGAAAAGTCGGGTGCCCTGGTTCAGAGAAAAAATACACTTTATTACTGATCACCCCCCTGGCTTTATCAGCCGTGCTTATGAAAAAATTGAAATAGTTCTAAAATCAGAGTTCTGTTTCTGCTGAAAAAACTGACCTGCCCACATATCCATTTGGTAAATGGAGTCTGTTGCGCTGGCTTTACTCTAAATGCTTAAGATCTTTGGCCTATAACTTAGGAATTTCGATCTAGACCAAAGTGCAAAGGCCAAAAGAAGCTTTCTATTCTTTTGGTTCGTTTTGCGGCAAAAACAAAGACAAAAATAAAGAGCCTTTTTACGGATTTAACATAAAAGTGGAAGGCTCTCATACCCATCGATAAAGTCTATGACTTTTCAGTTGATATTTTGCTCAAGCCCCGCACAGGCGAAACCAACCGACACCCAGTCTTGATCCTTTTCCGGTTGGTCAAGTCTTAGGAAAGAGGATAATGAAGCATGACAGAGAGTGCTACAGATAAGGCCGGGTCTGCGTCAAAAAAAGCTGCAGACGATCAAGATCTGCAAGACCTTATTGCGATTGCTGATACGGGAGGGCGGACACCCCATGGCTTTCCTGGCAAGCTCATAATCTGGGGCGCTATTGTTTGGTCGCTTTTCCAAATATATTATGCTTCTCCCCTCCCTTTTCTTATTTTTGAAATTACTGGCATTAATTTAATTATTAATGATTTACAAGCCCGTTCTATTCATTTGGCGTTCGCTGTTTTTCTCGGTTTTTTAGCCTTTCCTGCGGGCGGACGCTCACCACGACATTTTATTCCCTTCCAAGATTGGGCTTTTGCTGTTCTCGCGGCCATTGCTGCAAGCTATTTACTGTTCTTCTACGAGGCCCTCGCCAATCGCCCGGGTCAACCCAGTCAACAAGATATCATTATCGCCATCATTGGCTTGACGTTACTCCTGGAGGCAACAAGACGTGTCTTGGGTATGCCCCTCGCTATTGTTGCGCTTGTCGCCTTAACCTATGTTTTCTTTGGTCATCTGGCGCCAGAAATCATTGAGCATCCTGAAATATCTTTGAATAAGGGCATGGAATCCTTGTGGACGGGCCCCAATGCGCAAGGTGTTTTTGGTATTGCGCTTGGTGTGTCCACGAGTTTTGTGTTTTTATTCGTATTGTTCGGCTCTCTGCTCGATAAAGCGGGTGCCGGTAATTATTTTATCCAATTGGCTTTTTCTCTTCTCGGGCATTTCCGTGGCGGGCCTGCAAAAGCTGCTGTTGTTGCCAGCGCGGCCACGGGTGTCATGTCGGGCTCCTCTATCGCGAATGTGGTGACAACAGGAACCTTTACGGTCCCTTTGATGAAAAAAGTTGGTTTTTCCTCTGAAAAAGCTGGCGCCGTCGAAGTCGCCTCCTCTGTGAATGGCCAAATCATGCCTCCTGTTATGGGGGCGGCGGCCTTTTTAATGGTCGAATATGTCGGCATTTCCTATATGGAAGTCATCAAGCATGCTTTTTTACCGGCTTTGATCTCCTATATTGCCCTTTTCTATATTGTTCATCTCGAAGCGGTGAAAAATGGTTTGCGACCTCTGCAAAGTGATCGCCCAGCCCCAACTTTATTGGTCATTATCGCGGCTATTGTGATAGGGTGGTGGGTGATCAGTGCCATTTTCTCTGCAGCCTATTATTTCATTTCTACGATCCAATTCCTTTTAGGGGATATTTCAGTATGGGTTTTATCGCTCATGCTCATGGTTTTTTATATCGTGCTTTTACGCATTGAAGCCCATGCGCCCCCCCTTTATATGGACGACCCTGAATCTCCAGACTACCGTCTGCCGCGTCCCTGGCCCACATTCCGTGCTGGATTACATTATTTTCTCCCCATTTGCGTTCTGATTTGGTGTTTGATGGTTGAACGCATGTCGCCTGGTCTGTCGGCCTTTTGGGGCGTGTTTGCTATGATTCTGGTGCTGTTGACCCAAAAACCAATTGTCGCTTTTTTCCGAAAAGACACAGATCTTTTGACGCCCTTTTATCAGGGTCTAAAGGACTTTAAAAACGGTTTGGAAACAGGCGCGCGCAATATGATTGGGATCGGCATTGCGACAGCAACAGCCGGCATTATTGTCAGCTCTGTGAACATCACAGGCCTCGGTCTTAAATTGGTGGAGCTGGTCGAGTGGCTTTCCATGGGCAGCGTCATCTTGATGTTGTTGCTCGTTGCTGTCATGAGCTTAATCTTGGGCATGGGGCTTCCGACGACAGCGAATTATATTGTCGTCTCCTCCCTTATGGCCAATGTGGTTGTTGAGCTCGGCACCCAAAGCGGTCTCATTGTGCCACTCATTGCCGTTCATCTTTTTGTTTTCTATTTTGGTATTATGGCCGATGTTACCCCGCCGGTTGGCTTGGCCTCTTTTGCGGCTGCGGCTGTCTCAAAAGGAGACCCCATAAAAACCGGGCTTGTCGCCTTTTGGTATTCCCTGCGCACTGCGGCTTTGCCTTTTATTTTCATTTTCAACCCAGAAATCATCATGGTTGGCGTCGATAGTTACGCCCAAGCTGCTGTGACGATCGTGATTGCGACGATCGCTATGCTTGTTTTCGCAGCGGCCAGCCAAGGTTTTTTCCTGACCAAATGCCGCTCTTATGAGATCATCGCTTTGTTATTGGTTGCTTTTACCTTGTTTCGCCCTGGATTCTTTTGGGACAAGATGTATCCGCCGGTTATTATGCAACCCGGAGAAACTGTTTTTGAAGCGGCCCACGCGACCCCTGCCCAAGGACGCTTGAGTATTGTGATTGCTGGAGAAAATTTGGATGGGACATTTGTTGAAAAAACCATCACCTTGGATTTAGGGGACCAAGCACAGGATGGTGCCGCGCGTTTGAAAGCCACGGGCCTCGAATTATTCGAAGAAGACGGAAAACTTCTCGTCGATGCTGTGGCTTTGAACAGCCAGGCCCAAAAGGCAGGGGCTGAGGTTTTCTTCGAAATCGTGACCGTGAAGCTCCCCGCTGATATTCCCCCGAAAGAATTTATGTATTTGCCGGCTCTTTTATTGCTCGCCGCTGTTGCTCTTCTCCAAAAAAAGCGTGCCCGAAAACAGAAACATTTGGAAAGCTGACCGCATGGCTTTGAAGAGAGTGTTTCAACGCCCTTTCGGTATATAAAGTTATCTTAGGGGGCTTTTTCTAAAA
>DDLW01000263.1 GCA_002340345.1 Alphaproteobacteria bacterium UBA2562
CATGGTTAAAGTGATGCCACTTTAACCAGCTTTGTTCTGGCCGATTATGGTTGCTGTTGATGCATAACGCGGATTTCAACACGGCGATTGCGATCTCGGGCTTCCAAAGTATCATTGGGAACCAGAGGATAATCTGGGCCAAAGCCTTTTGCCGTTATGCGGTTCTCCGCCACCCCTTTTGCGACAAGCGCCGCTGCAACAGCCTCAGCCCGTTGTTGGGAAAGGGTAATATTATCATCACGTGGACCGCTATTGTCGGAATGGCCTTGGATCTCGATCCGTAGATCCGGATTGGCAATCATGATGGTGACAACCGTCTCAAGTAAAGAGAGATCAACATCCACCAAACTTGCTGTACCAGCTGGGAAACTTAAACCTTGTAAGACCCAACATCCCCGATCATCAACATTGGCGCCAGACGGCGTGCCATGGCACTGATCCAGATAATCGACAACGCCATCGCCATCCCGATCTGGAAAACAGCCATCAGAACTGACCAAAACGCCTTGGGCACTATCAGGGCAGAGATCGGCATGATCAGGCACACCATCCCCGTCCCGGTCCGGCGCACAGCCTGTGTCATCAACAGCCACATTTGCCGGGGTGCGTGAGCAAAAATCATCCTGATCGGCAATGCCGTCCCCATCCCGATCTGGAAAACAGCCATCTTGCCCCACCAGGGTCCCTTTAAGCGTCTCAGGGCATGCATCAACCTTATCCGGCGCGCCGTCTTGATCCTGGTCGGGCTCGCAGCCCTGTTCATTCACTTTTGCCTCTAAAGGCGTGTCTGGGCATGAATCTTGGTCATCAGGCACACCATCTTTGTCTTGATCCCGGGCCCGCAAGCGCTTTTCAATCTCCCGTGCGCGCTCCGCAAAAAGCCCCCAAGGCATAAGATCCGTATAGAGCTTGACCAATTCAGGATCATCACTTCGGCGAATGCGATTCCAAAACCCCATATCAATGTCCCGCAGACGTGCGCGGGGCGAGCCTTGTAGGCTACCCCCGGTCCGCCCTGCACCCTCTTGACGCCTGGTTGGCTGGATACGCACAATATCCGTTAACAAGGTCGCAACTTCTGACCTGTGTTCTTCTGTTAAGGGGACAAAGCCCGCTTCACGCAAATAGCCTCGTTTCCCCGTCGCAGTCTCTCCTGTGAATTCTGTCACAAATTGCCGCAAACCTGGGATGTTGGATATTTGTTCTTGACGAATATAAATATAAAGAGGGCGCGCACCGGGATATTTTCCCCCATTAATCCCTTTGATCGTGGGGGCAATGCCAGCTGGTGAAATTGGGAACAAATCTTTCGAGAAACGCTCCAGAGCGATCTGAGGAACAAGAATCAGCCTGCCATCTGGAAAGTCTTTCTCGGCCAGCATTTTTTCCAATTCTTGTTCAAAAGGAACAATAGGGCCATCCTCCCGCAAAGTTGTGCATTGACGTTGGAACTCTTCGGGATTGCTTTGTTCTAAAGCCGAAAACCAAGGAATCGATCGACAGCCTGAAACCAAAATCTGGCGAAAAAGATCAAACTGTACTGAGGCGCGCGGCGGAACCGAAATGCTGATTGGTTGATCGGGGAGTGAATCCTCTAGCTGATTCCAGCGGCGAAAGGGATTATCAATGAGCGAACGTGTAATCCCAGCATTATCGCCTTGTTTCTCCTCTTGCTTTGGGTCCGGCACGGCTTTTGCGAGTGCTAAAAATAAGGCTTGCGGTGATAAAGCTTCATAGCCAGCCTGAAAGGCTGCAAGGGCAATGGCATCATAGCCAAGATGCAACGAGGACAGGTTATAAACACCACGTCTTGAACAAGTTTGCTGTTCGATCTGCGTCATTTCTCTGTTGGCCAAGGCCAGATCAGGAAATTCCGATCCCGATCCACCACAAATCAGCTTGAAGGCTGTAGGTGTATCTGTGATTTCGATCCTTGGAAATTTAAACCGGGTGCGTTTGCCAAATCGGTCGGTCGCTGCGGCAACATAAGGGTAAGATGTGCGCGGGCCAATGACACTGATATAATCCCGGACCAGACCACTCTGGGCTGTAACCACAGCAGGAAAAGCCCAGAGGCCCAATAAGAGGCCCGCTATCAAAAGGAAAGCCTGTTTTTGGTGACAAAAAACACCCATCAAAAGAAACCTCACGACACGGAAAAATGCCCGCGCCTGGTTTTTTTCAAACCAACCGATCGCGCTTTCTAAGCCGCATATCCCAGCAGCGACAAAAAATTTCTTTTTGCCGTCCCGGTTCACAAAAGAACGCTTTATCTGTGCTTTGACATTGCCAAAGGAAAGCCGGGCCTCGCCTGAAGCTTTCCTTTGGGTCAAGGCAGAAGAGACCACAGTTGACGTCACCTCACGAATCCGTGGCCCGCCGTCCAGAGGCAAGCAAAAGCAGAAGACCAATGACCGGTGTCAAAACAAGAGACCCAAAGAAATATCCCCAGCCCCCCATCGTTCGCCGCCGGCCTATAATACCGAGAATCGCAGCGGTGCCGATATAGGCGGAAACAATGATGGCAATCTGCATTGGATGCATATCAGTTTCTCCCGGAAGATAAGGTCTTACGGTCTCGTGTCTGAAGATGATTGGAAAGGGGCAAGGGCTTTGACGTTTTAAGACGGGCCTCTTGATCATTTTTCTTGACCGGTTGGACCGTATGCACATCGCCTTCTGCCGACAAAAAGCGAATCGTCCCATTCTCCAAAGTGGCAAAATCCAAAGTCTTTGTATAGACACTGCCAGAGCGATCAAAAGAATGCCGCCCGGTGATCCCTTGCCAGGACAGAGTATAGCGGATAAATGTCGCAACCGAAAGCGGGACTGTGCTACGGGCATCGCGCATTGAATCTGCCAGCATCATTACGCTGTCATAGCCTTGCGCGGCCCAGCCATCTGGCGACATCTCGAATTTTTCCTCGAACTCTCGCAAAAACCGCTTTGTGCGCCAATCATCAACCCAAGGATTAAAGAGAATCGGCATTGTGATCCGCGATGTTTCATTGCCGAGCGCGTCTCGTAAAGTAGAAGGGCTGACCATACTGCCCAGGATGACAGGCGTCCGCAGATTCATTTCCATGCTCTGGCGGATAATGGCTTCCATACTTTCAGGGCGCGCCGCTAAGAACAGGGCATCAAAGCCTGAATAGCCAAAGGACGCGATAATATCGCGGAAATTCTGCCTTTGATCAAAAAAGCTCTGCTGATTGACAATCGTCATTCCCAAAGCTGCCGCTTGCTTCGCAAAAGCTTTTGTTGTTTCAAAAGCTTCATCGGCGCGGCTGTTCAATACGGCAATGCGGCGATAGCCCAAGCTAAAGGCTTCGGTAGCAACTTGTGTGCCAATCAATTCATTGTCAGGAATCGTGCTGAAAACATAAGAAAAGCCATGCTCGTTCAAAGAACGATCTGTGACGGCAGGGTTAATGAGCAAAATACCCGCCTCTTCGTAAATAATAGAAGCAGAAATCGCTGTCTTACTGTCTGAATGGCCAATAACAGCGACAATTTCTGGATCAGCGGCAATTGCGCGACCGATCATGACCCCTGTGCGTGGGTTGAGATCGCCGCTCGCTTCATCCATGGGCGTAAATTCAAGGGGCCGACCAGAGATACCCTCTCGGCCATTGATTTGGTCCTGGGCAAGCTCAGCTCCCTTACGGAAATGGTCTTCGCGGTTGTCATCCCAAACAAGGGCAACCCGCACAGGGCCAAGCTCTTGGGACGCCAACGCGGCTCTTATATTTTCATCTGCTTCTTCACAAGCTGCCAGCAAGAGCAAAAAAACACAAAACCCGACCAGCTTGAAAACAAACAGAGAGCTGGGAAAGAGGACGGCCAGTCCACAGCCTGTCTGGAAAGACCTCATTCTGTTATACAGGGTCATTGCGCCTCCTGTCGAACAGATCGGTTCTGCTCAGCCGAACGCCACTCTGGCTCTGGTTTCAGTGCCGGCAGCTTTTGGGGCATGGCGTCTGTTTGTGAAACGGGAGGAGCGCTTATATCGGCACGTGAAGCGGGGCTTGCGGGAGATTCTCCAGCCTCGAGCCCCTTGGGCATAGAGGCCAGAGGCACAGCACCAATGGAAGCTGTGGGGGCCTGCTGCCCTGATTCGGGTTTTGATAAGGTTCCGTCATTTTCAGGCAGGCTGCCAGCCGCCTCTTTACGGAAGGTATCAGCCCCCAAAATAACAGGAAGCCCCTTGTCACCACTGCCAATGACCACCAATTTTGAATTCGGGGATTGTGCCAGATCCCGTGTGGCGCCAATGCCTTCCCATAAAATAAGTTGATCTGAGAGGGTTTCGTTAATTGTTGCCTGATAATCCCGGACACCTTGGGCTTCAATACGCTTGCGTTCTGCTTCTTGGCGTGTGGCTTCTAAGATATATTCATAAGCATACCACCGTTGTTGATGGATGAGCTTTTCCCGAATGGCTTCTTGGATTTCAGGGGGTAAAGAAATGGTTCGAATAATAATATCATCAATATAAACAAATTTCTGTCCGGCTTCTTCAATCGCCTTAACAATAATATCGGTCAGAATGCCTTCTTTATTCGTATAGATATCTTCTGGATCGTGACGCCCGATATTCCGCCGCAAAACAGATTCGATTTGGGGAATAACAATTGTTTCCACATAATCCGGCCCAACACGCTGGTGAAGAATGCCGACCATTTCCCGTTCTGGATGGTAACGGACCGCAAGCGTTAGACTAATCGGTAAGCCTTTATTGGTAAGCACGTCGAATTTATGTAAAACTGTCTGGATTCTTGTGTTATAAATAAACATTCGATTCCAAGGCTTTAACAGATGCAGCCCTTCGGGGTAAACATAATCGACCACCGTGCCTTCTGTTAGAGGTTTATAAAGCACCCCCGCTTCCCCGGCTTTAATGAGAACAATAATGCCGTTCCAGAGATAAAGAACAAAGAGTATCGCAATTACAAAACTAATGGAAAAGATCGCTAAGAGATTGTCACCCATGCCCCTTAGGAAACCTTTGAATCCTCCTTTGTGACGGCGGCGCGTCTTATCAGACTGGAACGGGTCATCAGAGTGTTCTGCTGAACGCTTCATAGCAGCTGATGCGGGCTGTTCCATTGCAGGTCTAGGGGACTTATCTATCATAATTGCCAGGATTCTATAAAAAAGTTTCGATAGTTCTCAAGGAATACATAAAAATTACTATTTTCAGTCAACCTGTTCGCATAAACTACAGCCTGACTGATGGTGTTGTTCTTAAGCAAAAAATAACATGATAGAATAATATTCTATCCGTTTTGCAGAAAAACCATAACCTTACAGCATTTTTCTCAATGCAATCTATTTTCTCAATGCAATGTAAAAGTACAATGCTATGTAAAAGTACAATGCTATAAAAGAAAATACTTTGTTAAAGAGGACAATGCTATGCTAGTTCATAATTTGCAAGGAGTTTTTTCCACATGATTGTGACACTGGCAAATACTAAAGGGGGGGTCGGGAAAACAACTATTGCAACCAATATTGCAATTTCTGCGGCTTTGGCCGGCGCTCATGTCCTTCTTGTCGATGGCGATCCCCAAGCAACAGCAAGCCTGTTCTCCCAGGTTCGAGAAGAAGATCTAGGAACAAAGGGCTATGATTTACGCCAATGGCATGGAGAAAACTTATATGATGGTGTCCTGTCTTTGGCAGGATCTTATGATTTGGTGGTGATTGATGTGGGCGGTTTTGATTCGGCCGCCATGCGCGCGGCCTTGCTGGCCAGCAAACAGGTGATGATCCCCCTTGGGCCCCGATCCTTTGATTTATGGGCTCTGGATCGCATGGTTGATTTGGTAACAGATGCCAGGGCTCATAATCCAGATTTATTAGCCTCCGCCTTTATTAATGGCGCTGATGCCCAAGGCCAAGATAATTATCACCTGCAAGCCGCTGTCGAAAAAATGCCCGCAATACGGTTTGTTCCTGCTATGATTGGCCGTCGCAAGGCTTTTTCGAATTCTGCTGCCTCTGGCCTGTCTGTGCTAGAATCGCGCCCTCGTGACCACCGAGCGATCAAGGAATTAATGGCGTTGATGACCGCAACGATTGGATATGCCCATTAGAGCAAAGTGCGGCTGGATGGAAACACCCAGTCGATA
>DDLW01000022.1:0-17463 GCA_002340345.1 Alphaproteobacteria bacterium UBA2562
CGGTTGGTTAAGCCCGTGCAGCGTTTGAGCAAAAGATCAATCGGTAAAGGAAAGGGTTTGCAGAAGGGCAAGCCCTTTGGCCGCCGGAGGCACATTACAAAAGGAGATTCACGTGGCAAGTTTGCAGCCCGTACGGGGAACCCATGATCTGTTGGCTGAAGATCAGCGCAAGCATCATTTTGTGATTGCGGCGGCCCGTCAGGCAGCAGCTCACTTTGGCTATGCTGAAATTGCGACCCCTATTTTTGAATTTACCGAGGTCTTTAAGCGCACTTTGGGGGAAACCTCCGATGTTGTGTCCAAAGAAATGTATAGTTTCCAGACCAAAGGTGAAAAAGAAATCAGCCTGCGCCCGGAAGGCACGGCGGGGATTGCGCGTGCTTTTATTTCCAATGGCCTGGCCCAGACGACCCCTTGCAAATTCTTTTACCAAGGTCCGATGTTTCGCCATGAAGCGCCACAGGCGGGGCGGTATCGTCAGTTCCACCAAATTGGTGTTGAGCTTTTAGGGCCGGAAACGGCTTTGGGGGATATTGAAGTGATCTCTTTAGGGGATCATATCCTCAAAAGCCTGGGTTTGCGCGACCGTACAACCTTAGAAATCAATACGCTTGGCGATCAAGACAGCCGCCAGGCCTATCGTGCAGCGCTTGTCCAGTATTTCCAAGGCTATAAAGATCAATTGTCCGAAGATAGCCAAAACCGCTTGGAACGCAATCCTTTACGGATTTTGGATTCCAAAGAAGAAAGCGATCGGGCGCTTGTTGCCGAAGCGCCGCTGTTTGATGACTATCTGAATAGCACATCGAAGGACTTTTTTGCCCAAGTCTGTGACGCTCTGGCGGATCTTGAGATTCCTTTTCAACGCAACCCTCGTCTGGTGCGCGGCCTCGATTACTATTGCCACACGGCGTTTGAATTCACCACGGACGCTTTGGGATCCCAGGGCACTGTGCTGGCGGGGGGGCGTTATGATGGCCTGATCGCGATGATGGGGGGGCCGAAAACCGCTGGTGTTGGCTGGGCGGCTGGGATTGAGCGTTTGGCGTTGCTTGCGGATCCTGTTCTTGCGGCCCCACGCCCGGTGACTCTGATTCCTGTGACCAGCGCCCAAGAATCTTTGGCCTTGAAAGTGGTCACAGACTTGCGGCGGCAAGGATTTTTTGCGGATCTTGGTTTTTCTGGCAATGTGACCAAGCGTTTGAAGCGAGCCCATAAAAATGGCGCCCGTGCGGCCTTGATCCTCGGAGAAGATGAACTCGCCGAGGGGAAAATTACCTTCCGCGATTTGGAGAGCGGCGAAGAAACCCGCTTGCCTTTGGAAGGGCTCGGCGTAAGCTTATTAGAGGTCTGTCCGGACGTAAAGAATAGCGTGTCGTAACGTACAACTCTATCCTTTGGTCTTAAGTCATAAAAGCTTTTTGAGAGACTTTTTCTCGAAAAAGTCGCCTTCTTTCGCGCTTTGCGCTCGTGAAAAAATTGTCAACCGCCTGACATCATTATCCTGTCCTATCCCCCGTTCCCAGGAGCGATCTTTGCGGGGCCGTTTGGGGATAGGACAGGATAACAGGAACCAACGCTTATGCCGGTGCGCCAACAGCATCACCCTCTGCACGCGACAGAGCTTAAACCACAAACGGTGCCACAACGGCCCTTTGTGATTGGGCTGAATGCGCGTACGGGGGGGGCTGTTCTCCGGGAAAGGCTCACCCTTGAGGAAAATGAATGTCCTCAAGTCCTGGACGGATTCGCCCAAGCCGGCCTGACGGATCTTTTTTTGCTCATTACCTGTGATCGGGTGGAAATTTTTGGTGTGGCGGCCTCAGACCCGCAAAACACAGCCAGAAAAGCTCTGAAAATCCTTGCAAACCATGCCGCAATTGCTCCAGAGGATGTTTTGTCGGCGGCCTCCTTTCGATCGGATCAAGACGCGTTACGCCATCTTTTTGCGGTTGCAGCGGCGCTTGACAGCACAATTGTCGGAGAGCCGCAAATTCTTGGCCAAGTGAAACAGGCCCACAGGCTGGCTGCCGAAAAAGGCCTTTGCGGCACAGCGCTCCACTCTTGGCTGGATGCGGCCTATCAAACCGCAAAACAGATTCGCCATGACACCAGCCTTGGCGAAGGGGCCGTGAATATTGCCACCGTGGCGGTGGAGCTTGCCGGGGATTTGCATGGGCGCCTAAAAAGACGCAAAGGCTGCTTGCTCGGCACGGGTGAAATGGGTGAGCTCCTGGCGGATCGCTTTTTGCGTGCTGGCCTGGCGCAGCTCCATGTGTATCATCGTCGCGAAAAAAGAGCCGCCGCCGTTGCCGAAAGATTAAGTTGCCACTATGGTGCGCTCCAGTCGCCGGCGTCTTCTGACGGCTCTGTCGATCAAGCTTTGGTGGCCTGCTTGGCGGATCATGATGTGGTGCTGGCGGCTTTGGGCGATGGCCGTTGCCAAGTGACCGCAAAAGTCGTGGAAGACGCCCTGCGCCGGAGACGCAGAAAACCTATTTTGTTGGTTGACACTTCGGTGCCGGCGGATATCGATATTGATGTTGCCAAGCTCGATGGGGCTTTTCTGTATAGCCTTGATGATTTAGAAGCTTTGGCGGCCCATGGGCGTGCGGGTCGGGAACAGGCCTCACGCGAGGCTTGGGCTTTGCTCGAAGCGGCTTTGGAGCGCTATGATCGCCAAAAAGCGAGTCGCGCCGCCGTACCAGCGATTATTGCGCTGCGGCAGCATTTTGAAAATCTGCGGGCTGAGATTTTGGAAGGCTATGCCGAAGACGGAGAGGCGGCAAAAGCCACCCGGAGCCTCGTGCAACGGCTTTTGCACCATCCCTCCCTTGTCCTGGCCGATTTGGCGGTTGAGGGGCAAGGGGCGGACAGTGCGGCGCTCTTAGGGCGGCTTTGGGACTGCAAAACCCTGTTAGACTTGGCCGAAAAAGCGCCGACAAAAACAGACAATGAGACCGCCATCATCGATGAAATCAAAACCGAAGGAGACAAAGGGTGAGTGGAGCCGGGCGGCAGAACAGCTTACAAGACAAATTGTTCAAAATAAAAGCGCGCTTCGAAGAACTTGGCAGCCTTATGGCGGCGCAAGGGGAAATGGATGCCGAGGCTTATACCCGCATGTCTTGCGAATATGCTGAATTGGAGCCTGTGGTTGAGACGATCCGCCGCTTTGAAAGCAATCAATCAGAACTCGAAGACACTTTGGCGATGCTCGAGGATCCCGACAGCGATGCCGACATGAAAGCCTTGGCAGAAGAAGAACGGGAAAGATTGTTGGCCGAGCAGCCCGCGCTTGAGAAAAATATCCAATTGCTCCTCATCCCCAAAGATGAAGCCGATGAAAAAAGTGCCATTCTAGAAATTCGTGCTGGAACAGGTGGCGATGAGGCCGGTCTTTTTGCCGCAGATCTCTTTCGCATGTACCAGCGCTATTCGGATCTCCATGGCTGGCGGTTCGAGACTTTAGAAGCCAGCGAAACCCCCATTGGCGGCTTCAAAGAGGTGGTGGCCAGCATTCAAGGCCGTGGCGTGTTTGCGAAACTCAAATTCGAATCGGGGGTACACAGGGTGCAAAGGGTGCCAGAAACAGAGACCGGGGGGCGGATTCATACCTCTGCGGCAACGGTTGCTGTTTTGCCAGAAGTGGAAGATGTCGATCTTGAAATCGATGAAAAAGATTTGCGAATCGACACATACCGCTCCCAAGGCGCTGGCGGGCAGCATGTGAATACGACAGATAGTGCGGTGCGGGTGACCCATATCCCAACCGGCGTGGTTGCCGCCTGCCAAGAAGAGAAATCGCAGCATAAAAATAAGGCGAAAGCGATGAAAATGCTGCGGGCGCGTCTTTATGATGCCGAACGCACACGCTTACAAACCGAACGTGCCGCGGACCGCAAAAGCCAAGTGGGGTCCGGCGATCGTTCAGAGCGTATCCGCACCTATAATTTCCCCCAAGGCCGTGTCACAGACCATCGGATCACCTTGACCCTTTATAAGCTCGATCGGATTGTTGCGGGGGAGGCCCTTGATGAGGTTATCGAGCCCTTAATCGCAGAAGACCAAGCCGCAAAACTCGCTGAATTGGCGGAAGGGTGAGGGGCGCCCCCTAGAGCCTTTCGCTTTTCATTTGAATCAGGTGAAAGGCTCTCTGTTTTTGTTTTTGCCGCAAAACGCAAGGTGTGAAAGGGGCTGCCACTTTAATCAGCTTTGCTCTAGGGCGTCTGTGGCCTGCTTGATAAACAAGCGATAAACCGTTTTTTGGTCTTCAGACGGTAGAAATGTTTCCACATAGTTTAAAGTATATTCTCCCATCGCGGTTGCAATGGACAGAGAATCCACGTCTTGTCTCTCGAGCTCTGTAATCATTTTATTGATTAAGGATCGCGCGAGATCCAATCCATCGGGGTGCGTTTCCATAGGCGGTTGCCTTTAAAAGTTTATCTTTTTCTGATCGCGGCAAATTCGGTTATAGGCGCTTTGCGACCAATGTGGGGCGCAAGGCGGATGTCCCGTTATATTTTGGCCGCAAACAAAGAGATGACCAGGGAAGGGAGATCCCCCTTGGTCACGCTTTGCATGCGGGCAAAGGCGATAAGGACGGATATAGCCTTTCCAAGTCATGTGCGGCCATCACCGAGGAGACGGCCTGTTTCCTGAAGGGTCTGGGATTGAAATGCTATGCTTCAAGATCCATGAAAATATTTAATCGTTAAGATTGGTCCCCAATATAGCGCCGTGCTTCCTCTTTTGTTTCAAAGATATGAGGCGCGACCCCGCGTGTCTCAAGCACTTCACCAAGCTTCATACGCATGAAAGCCCCCGTGGTGTAGCGGGAAATATAATCATAATAATTGCTGACCATATATTGCACCATCGCCACATAGGCTTCGAGAACGGCTTCATCCACAATAAAACTGTCGTAATTGACAACGACTTTGACGTTTTTGCCAATCGCTTTACATTTTGCCTCGACACTTTTTTGGATTTTCTCGACATCGGCTTGGGTCCGCACATGGAGCCCCTCGAAATTCAGGAACATCGTATTCGAAGATCCATCATAGGTAATGCGGTCATCCATGCTCATGGACAGCAAGCTGGCTTCGAGCCCCATCACCATGTCGATGAAAATCCGGCCATCCATCCGTTTGGGGTTTTTGACAATCGGCTGGAAGTCCATTTGGTCGAGAATATCTTTTTGCAGGTCAATGCCAGGGGCAATTTCGGTGAGCATCATCCCTTCAGCGGTGAGCTCAAAGACACAGCGTTCGGTGACATAAAGCACTTGCTGGCCTTTTTCGCGGGCAAAATCACCAGAAAAAGTGACTTGTTCGACTTTTTCGACAAATTTTGCGGCTTTTCCTTCTTGATTGATCTGGAGGCCCCCGGCTTCGATATTGATATCAAGCCCACCGGCTTTGAAGGTGCCCACAAACACGACTTTACGGGCATTTTGGGAGATATTGATAAAGCCGCCAGCGCCGGCCAGCTTCGGACCAAAGCGCGAGACATTGACATTCCCAGACGCATCTGTTTGCGCCATACCGAGGCAGGCCATATCAAGGCCGCCGCCATCATAAAAGTCAAATTGTTGATTTTGTTCTATAATCGCATCGGTATTGACCGCGGCGCCAAAATTCAAACCGCTGGCAGGCACCCCGCCGATGACACCAGGCTCGGCTGTTAAGGTCAGATATTTGAGGATTTTTTCTTCTGCCGCCACAGAAGCAACCCCCTCTGGCATGCCGATGCCCAGATTGACAACACCATTTAAGGGCAAATCAAAAGCGGCCCGGCGGGCAATGATTTTGCGCTCGTTCAAATCCATAATGGGCAGAGATTTCAAAGGCACGCGCATTTCTGCGGCATAGCCGGGATCATATTGGATCGCATAAGTTTGGGGGTGATCTTCGGGCGGAGAGACCACAACACAATCGACCAACACACCGGGGATTTTGACCAGCCGTGGATGTAACGATCCTGCCTCTGCGATGCGTTCGACTTGGGCGATGACAAAGCCATTATTATTTTTGGCGGCCATGGCCATGGCGAGATTGTCGAGGGTTAAAGCCTCGCGTTCCATGGTGATATTGCCTTGGGGGTCCGCTGTTGTGCCGCGAATAAAAGCAATATCGAGGGGCATTGTTTTATAATGCAGCCACTCCTCACCGGCGAGTGTGACAAGGGAGACCAAGTCTTCTTTTGTAATTTCGTTAATTTTGCCCCCTTCAAGTCTTGGATCGACGAAGGTGCGCATGCCGACTTTACTGAGAACGCCAGGACGACCGGCGGCAATTTCGCGGTAAAGATGGGAGATGCAGCCTTGGGGCAAGTTATAGGCTTCGATTTTATTTTCGATGGCAAGCTTGCCAATTTTGGGGATGAGCCCCCAATGGCCGCCGATAACGCGTTTTAGCAAGCCTTCATGGCCAAGGCGGTTAAGGCCGCGCTCTTTCCCATCGCCTTGCCCGGCGGCAAAGAGCAGGCTGAGATTGCGTGGCGAACCCGTTTCTAAAAAGCGTTTTTCCAGGGCGCTCAAAAGATGATCTGGCGTGCCAATTCCGACAAAGCCTGAATTACACAGAGTATCACCGTCTCGGATAATGGCGACGGCATCTTCGGCTGAGACCACTTTATCTTTCATTGGTTCGCCTTTAGCTCCCTGTCTTGGCTCTTAAGAGCGGTTCTGCTTTTTTTGTAAGCTGAACTCTTGCTGTGGGTAAGAGGGTAGTGGTTTGACCACAGTGCTTACAAACGGAAAACTGTTCATATATAACTTTATACTCAAAAAAAACATAATGATAACGACATGGGTTGAGAATATTTTTCCGAAAAGAGGGCGCGTTTTACCCTCATTCATGCTGAAAAAACACTCAAAAAAACCTTCGGACTTTCCAAAAGAGTTTTACCCTGTTCAAGGCATATCGCACAATCCTGTTATTGTCTGGTAAACAGAATAATCATGGTCTTGGTCTTTTTGTAGCGTCGGGCATGTCCTTTGAGGCGAAAACAATGCTGCCTCTTTTTATTTTCAGGCCAAGGAAAGCATAGCGAGCATGTTATGGCATGCCCTGATTGATAGGCCTCCGCAAATACCACTTTGGTTCACTAGGTAATTTTTTGTTTATGCATTAACGTTTCCAAATAAAAACCAACCTTTGCCTCAATCTTTCATTTGAATCAATGCACGAGCTTCCAGGGTCTAACAATTTGACAATCATTGCATCTCTTGATTTTCGGCTTTTGAATCATGCGCTTCTTTGATACGTTGATCGACGTCTTCTAAGAGCTTTAAAAGCTTTGGTTGGTCTCTTAAGTCGACATGACTTTTCAGGTAGGGGGCTCCGTCACGAATATACAAAAATCTCCTACGCTCATCGATAGTCATTATGTGATCGAGTTCTTCTTGTGTAATGACTTTGTTAGACAGGGCTTTTGCCAAGGCATCGTCGTTCAACAGGGGTGGTTTTTTAAGTTGTCCGGTCTCTGTTAAGGTTCCTTCTTTCTGATGTAGAATGAAGCGTTTACAATGCTGTTTGTAACAGTTCCCTAGGCTGTATGTGAGGGTGATATCTAAGTCACCAGTTTCAAGCTGATCGTAATAGTATCGCATCGTCGGTCCGCAAAACTCACGGGAAAGTGTGAAGGTTGCCTGATCATCAGCCGGAATGGAATATGGTTCTCTAAGTGACGCCCAATCGTGACCAAAAACGATGACTTCTCTAGTTGAGTGACGTTTCAATGTTGGAGCACAAGGAAGCATTATGCAACCTTGCACATAGCGATGGAAAAGAACCTTCCTGAGTTTTAATGGCTTTGAACCTGTGATAATTGTGATTAAAACATCCGTAGAGATTCTGGGGTCAAGCTCATTTTTGTTACCTTGTTTGAGGTGAATATGACTCGAACTATTTGCTATATAAATTACTGCTTGTGCATCCTGTTCTTCTTCTATCTTTTTCTTTTTGTGATCAATTTTCCAACCGATAATAAAGATAATCAATCCAGAAAAAATCAGACATACAGCAATAAAAAAAGGCCATATTGTCTCTTTTGAGGTATAAGGCAGAAAGGAAACATCTTCAAATTGTGAATTTATGACGCCAATGACAAAATTAAGCAAAAATTCTCTTATTCCTGGAGCTAAAAGACCAATACCTAAAATGATAAGCGTTGTTGCGAATTTTGAGTAGATAGAACGGGAGAGATGTCGCTTAATTGCCGTCCAAATAAATGGTGGGATATTTAGAAAACTCATCGAATTAATCTTTCAAGTTGAAACTTAAATCAACTTTATCAAACATTCAATTCCACTTACTAGTTTTATATTTGGCCTCCCTCAGTTGAAATTTCAGACGGTGTCCTATTTCTAAGGTCTTGACCTGATCGGCTTTCAAGGATACCCCTAGCCAAGCCAGATGGTCGGATGGTCGCTCTTTACTTTTGTGAAGGGAGGAAAGTCCGGGCTCCACGGGAACAGGGTGCCGGATAACGTCCGGCGAGGGTGACCTTAGGGAAAGTGCCACAGAAAGCAAACCGCCGCTTCGCCTTATGGTGGATACGCTCATAAAGCCAAGCGGTAAGGGTGAAAGGGTGTGGTAAGAGCACACCGCGCTTCCAGTAATGGCGGCGGCATGGTAAACCCCACTCGGAGCAAAACCAAATAGGAATGACGGACGCTTTTAATCGAGCGTCAGGTGCGTTCTCGTGCTGTCATTCGGGTCGGTTGCGCGAGGCGTTTGGTAACAAGCGTCCCAGATGAATGGCCATCAAACGGTCTTTTCTGAATAGAGAAGACCGGGAACAGAACCCGGCTTATAGACCATCTGGTATCATGATCCACAGGCAAAACCGGCAAAGGTGATCCCTCCCTTTCGCTACGGGGTTTGCCGCAAAACGAAAGACATATAAAATTTCATTTGCGTCAAAATAAAAGTAAAATACCCTCAAATCGGCACTCTTCTTTTTCTTCTGTAATGATATCGAGCATCCCTATGGCCTCTGGCAATACCACTTTGTCGGGTTCTTCTGAAGTAATTGGAACACACCCGGCGGACAGCGAAGTTTTGTCCCATGTTCAAGCTCTTTCCCAAGCGCGTATCCTCTGTGTCGGGGATGTCATGCTGGATCGTTTCATCTATGGCAAAGTGGATCGTATTTCCCCTGAGGCCCCAATTCCGATCATTTCTGTCGAAGAAGAAAACGCCATGCTGGGAGGGGCTGGCAATGTGGTGCGGAACCTGACGGCTCTTGGCGCAAAAGTCTGGTTTGTCTCTGTTGTGGGGGCCGATGATGCGGGGCATGAGATCACGAAGCTTGTCGGCCGCGAAAAAGATGTTGAACCCTATCTTACGGTCGAGACGGATCGTCGCACAACGGTAAAAGAGCGCTTTGTTTCCGGAGGACAGCAGCTTTTTAGAGCAGACCGGGAAACCATTACCCCTGTTGACGGCATGAATAAAGACACAATCTTAGAATTGGCCGAATCCTCCATGGAGGATGTCGATATGGTGATTCTGTCGGACTATCAAAAGGGAACTTTAACCCCAGACATTGCACAGGCTCTGATCAAAAAGGCCAAGGCAAAAGGTCTTTGGGTGATTTGTGATCCAAAAGGGCGCGATTATAGCAAATATGCAGGCTGTGACTTTATTACCCCTAATCGCAGAGAGCTTGGCGAGGCGTCTGGTCTGCCCGTCAATAGCTTCGAGGAGGTTGTAAAGGCGGCGCAAGCCTTAAGGCATCATCATGGGATTGGGTCTGTTCTTGCCACATTATCCGAAGAAGGCATGGCCCTTGTGGCAGAGGAGACGGTCTTCCATGTCACCTCAGAAGCCCGAGAAGTGTATGATGTCTCCGGCGCGGGGGATACTGTTTTGGCAACCCTTGCCGCCTCTGTCGCAGCAGGGTTGAGCGCCGAAGAAAGTGTCGCCATGGCCAATGCGGCCGCGGGCATTGTGGTCGGAAAAATTGGTACAGCCGTTGTACATGCCGCCGAGCTGTCCCGGTCTTTACGCCAACATGCCGATCACACGGGGGGCAAGGTGATCTTGCCCGAGAATTTGCAAGATGATGTCGCACGTTGGCGGCGCAATGGCCTTAAAGTCGGTTTTACCAATGGCTGTTTTGACCTTGTTCATCCAGGGCATGTGTCTTTATTACGCCAAGCGCGTCAGGCTTGTGATCGTCTTATTGTTGGTTTGAACACAGATCAGTCCGTCCGCCGTTTAAAAGGGGCGGGGCGTCCCATTCAAGATGAAGATTCGCGTGCAGAGGTGCTGGCCGCAATTGCATCTGTGGATCGGGTTGTTTTGTTTGATGACGACACGCCTTTGAATTTAATTAAGATGTTGCGGCCTGATGTCTTGATCAAAGGGGCAGATTACACCATTGCAACTGTTGTCGGGGCGGAGATCGTCCAAGGCTATGGGGGCACGATTCTCCTCGCGGATATCACCCCAGGGAAAAGCACAACATCGATGGTTCATAAAATGGCTGAAACAACCGAACAGGCTCCCTCGGAATAATCTCTCTCAAGCGGATTGGCATTATGGCGATATCTCCCGAGACATTGGCAGAGTTGAAGCAAAAGCGTGCGCATGCAGAAGCCGGTGGTGGCGCAGAAAAGGCGGCTCTTCGTCATGCAAAAGGCCAACTGACCGCAAGAGAACGGATCTCTGGTCTGATAGCAGAGGGCACCTTCCAAGAATTTGGCCTCCATGCGCAACATGCGACCCGCCATTTCGGGATGGAAGCGAAAGATCTGCCCGGCGATGGCGTGATTGCCGGAACAGGTTATATTGAGGGTCGGCCCGTGGCTCTGTTCAGCCAAGATTTTGCGGTTGCTGGTGGGTCTTTAGGGACAATGCATGCCAAAAAGATCTGTGATGTTATGGATTATGCCATGCGTGCCGGCATGCCCATTGTTGGGATTAGCGATTCTGGGGGCGCGCGCATCCAAGAGGGTGTTGAAAGCCTTTCGGGTTATGGGCAAGTTTTTAACCGCAATGTTCTGGCCTCTGGTGTGGTGCCGCAAATCGCGGTCATTGCGGGGTCTTGTGCTGGGGGTGCGGCCTATTCCCCTGCTTTGATGGATTTTATCATTATGACAAAATCCAATGCGAGCATGTTTATTTGTGGGCCAGAAGTTATCCGAGCGGTCACGGGGCAAGTCACAACAATGGACGAGATTGGTTCTGCCCACGCCCATGCAGAGCGGAGCGGCAATATCCATTTTGTTGCCGACAATGACCAGGAGGCTCTGGCCATTGTGCAACGGCTTTTATCTTTCTTGCCATCTAATAATATGACAGATCCGCCGCATTATCTCAGCCAGGACCTCACCATGGCCGAGGATATGGGCTTCAATGATGTGGTTCCCGAAACCACAAAAGAGGCTTTTAATGTTAAAGATGTGATTGCCCGGTTGTGTGATGGGGCTGATTTTCTGGAAGTCCAAGAGAGCTTCGCCAGCAATATTGTTATTGGTCTTGGCCGGATTGGGGGCATTGTCACAGGGATCGTGGCGAATCAACCAATGGTGAAGGCAGGGGCCTTGGATATTGATGCCTCGGATAAAGCCGCTCGCTTCATTCGGTTTTGTAATATTTTTAATATTCCCCTTGTGACCTTGGTCGATGTTCCTGGTTTTCTGCCAGGGGTTTATCAAGAACAGCATGGTATTATTCGCCATGGGGCAAAAATGCTTTTCGCTTATGGCGCGGCGACAGTCCCCAAAATTACCGTGATTTTGCGCAAAGCCTATGGCGGCGCGTTTTTGGCCATGTGCAGCCGTGATATGGGGGCGGATCTGGTTCTGGCTTGGCCTTCGGCGGAGATTGCGGTGATGGGCGCGGAAGGGGCGGTCCAGATTCTCTATCGCAAAGATCTTAAAAATGCCGAGAATCCCGTCGAAGAAGCCGCGAAACGGGCAGAGGACTATCGCCAGGAATTTGCCTCTCCTTATCTTTCTGCCAGGCGTATGTTTGTCCATGATGTGATTGAACCCGCACGGACAAAAGCGGCTGTGTCTTTGGCCTTGCGTAACCTGCTCAGCAAACGTGAAAACAGGCCGCCTAAGAAACATGGTAATATTCCGCTGTAAGATAGAGAGAGCATGTTTCGCTGGCGCGATTTTAGGGGGCCTTTTGAAAAAGCCCCCCTTAAGACCCCTAAAACTTTTTCTGGATTGAGGAGAAAAAGTAAAATGCTTTGAAAGTCATAAAGTCTGCAGGGAATCATAAAGCGGTGGATAACCAATATGGGCGAGATAAAGCCCCTCTGGTCGGGCCGTGGGACCGGCAGCACAGCGATCTTTTGCTTTTAAAGCCTTATAAAGATCATCTTTCGTCCATTTCCCTTCGCCAACAAAGCGCAAACTGCCAATCATGATCCGCACCTGATTATGCAAAAAAGAGCGGGCCTCGATATCACTATGAATTTCCGCACCAACCCGACGAAATTTAAAATGGTCAAGGGTGCGCAACGGGGATTTTGCTTGGCAATGTGTCGCCCGAAAACTTGTAAAATCATGATGGCCAAGCAAGACTTCTGTCGCCGCATTCATGGCGTCAAGATCTAAAGGATGAGAAACCCACCAAACGCGGTTATAATCTAAAGCGGGCGGGGCAACACGGTCTAGAATCCGGAATAAATAGCGGCGAGAAATGGCTGAAAAACGCGCATGGAACTCTTCTGGGACAGCTTGGCAATCTAGCACCGAAACCGGATGCGGCCTGACCAGGGCATTTAAAGCCGCACGTAACCTGTCACCGGTGATCGCACGGTTCAGATCAAGATGTGCAACTTGACCTGTGGCATGGACGCCTGTGTCTGTCCGACCGGCACCGTAAACCAAAACAGGGGCTTTATTATTCAGGCAAGCAGCGGCATCTTCCAACACTTCTTGTACGGATACGCCATTACTTTGGCGTTGCCAGCCAATGAAGTGGCTACCGTCATATTCTAAGGTGATTTTAAAACGAGTCATGGCCTGCGTTATATGGAAGCAAGGGAAAAAGGATGGCTGATCCTTTTACAGCATTTCGCTTTTTCTTCTAGAGCAAAGTGCGGCTGGATGGAAACATCCAGTCGATACGTCTTGCGGCAAAAACAAAGACATAGAGCATTTCCACTGATTCAAGATAAAAATGAAATGCTCTAAGACGTCAAAGGATGGTCTGGCACGGGAAGCTGGGTATCCGCAGTCAGCACATAGCCCCGTAAAAAATCCGCGACATCCATGGGGCCTTTGCCAGCGCGCTGTAATCTTAAAGGTTTCAAAGTGTGCTTTCCGCAAGCGATCGTTAAGTCACTGTCCAGAATCCGTCCAGGGGTGTCCCAGCGCTCGGTTTCTTGCACATCGGCAGCCAGAATTTTAATCCGATCTTCCCCATGGACAAACCAAGCGCCAGGGGCTGGGTTGAAAGCCCGCACTTGCCGCTCAAGAGTATAAGCATCTTTGCGCCAATCAATCTGGGCTTCGGCTTTTTCTATTTTCTTTGCATATTCAACGCCTTGGTCCGGCTGAGCCACCGGGCGCACCCGCCCTGAAGCAATATTCTCTAAGGCTTCGACAATCAGCTCTGCCCCCAAATGAGCAAGAACATCATGGAGTTTTCCCGCTGTCATCGTCGGTCCAATGGGAGAGGTTGCAGACAGAAGAACAGGTCCGGTATCCAGCCCCTCTTCCATTTGCATGATGCTGACCCCGGTTTCTTCATCACCGGCTTCGATGGCACGCTGGATCGGGGCGGCACCCCGCCATCGGGGCAAAAGGGAGGCATGAACATTAATGCAGCCATGGGGAGGTGCTTGCAAAACGGCTAAAGGTAAAATCAAGCCATAAGCCGTTACAACCGCAAGATCAGCGTTTAAGGCGGAAAATTGGTCTTGTTCCTCTGCGGTTTTTAAACTTTTTGGGGTGCGCACTTCGATCCCATGCTCTTCGGCATAAAGATGCACGGGCGATGGTCGTGGTTTCCGACCGCGTCCTGCAGGACGTGGGGGCTGAGAATACACACAACAGACTTCATGGCCTGCGGCCACTAAGGCCTCAAGACTTGGCACAGAAAAGTCGGGAGTTCCCATAAAAATGACGCGCATAAGGTTGACTCAAATATCCTAGAACATTTCATTTTATTGCGACTCAGGTGAAATGCTCTCTGTTTTTGTTTTGCCGCAAAACGCATTATGAAAGGGGCTCTCCCTTTAATGCGCTTTGCTCTCAAGCAGGGATCGAAAAAATGCTTCTTGGCAAAGCTGTTCTCGATCCTCTTATGGTAAACATAAGGAATCTATAGCATTCTCTAGCACAGAAGAGAATGGGATTACGTTAT
The DNA here is from genome assembly GCA_002340345.1 of Alphaproteobacteria bacterium UBA2562. GTDB lineage: Bacteria > Pseudomonadota > Alphaproteobacteria > UBA2562 > UBA2562 > UBA2562. The sequence continues at coordinate 14,343 of DDLW01000022.1, forward strand.
TTTCCTTGAAAAGGCTATAGAAAAATTCCGCGCAAAATCCAAAGCGATGGGCCTAGAAACAAAACCCTATCTGCCATAGAGAACAGAAGACTTAACTTGTTTGCGTGCGTTTCAGTTTTTGCAATTTTCGCAAAATCACATCGCGTTTTAACTTTGAAAGGTGATCGACGAATAAAACACCTTCTAAATGGTCCATCTCATGCTGAATACAGGTGGCAAGAAGATCATCAGCAAGGACTTCTGTGACTTTGTTTTGTTGATCAAGATATCGCACCCGCACCCAATCTGGCCGTTCAACTTCGGCATAATAATCGGGCAGGGACAAACATCCCTCTTCATAGATTCGAGAATTTTCGGCGCTTTCAATAATCTCGGGGTTTGCGAGACAAAGAGGGTGGGCCTCTTGGCCTTCCTTGGCCACATCAACAACAATAATTCGTTTTGACACACCAATTTGCGGTGCCGCCAGACCGATTCCAGGGGCGGCATACATTGTTTCCAGCATGTCGTCCATCAATTGCCGAATATCATCATCCACAGTGTCTACAGGCTGACATTTTTTCTTCAGCCGAGGATCTGGGGCTGTGAGAATGGGAAGGATGGCCATTTCTGTCGGTCGCTTTGTTGTGAAAAGAAGGATTGCAAAACTCTTGAAGAGAAATCTGTGCTTCTCCCCCAGCTTGAAAATATGGCCAAGAGAGGATCTTGTCCATCCATATACAAAATCTTGAGATAAGAGCAAAGCCTCTGAAAATCCCTCATGCCCTCTTTTATTGTCCCATGCCGCGTGCAAAGGACATAATGTAAAATTTTCATATTTCAATCGGTTCCGTATTAAAACGCCTGTCTTAGCAAAAGGATGTCTCTCTCGGTCGATGGAGGAAAAGAACCGTCATGTCATCTTCTGGACGCTCCGTCAGGCTGTCCAAATAAGATCCCAGTTTCGTTTTCAAAAAAGGCGGCTTGAGAGGCACAGAGGCCAGAACAAAATCACGCACCCCTTCCTCTTCTAAGCGATTTTGGCTATCAATATGCAGGTCACAGAGACCATCACTAAACAGCATAAGGCCCGAGCCTGCGGGAAAATGGATCTCCTTTTCAGGATACTGCGCCCCATCGATCAAACCAAGCGGCACACCGCTCGCATCAACGGTTCTTATTTCGCATCCATTTTTGCCTTGATCCTTGTTATGGCACAGAATCGGGCTGGGAAAGGCCGATGCCGCATAGCGTATGCGGTCTTGTTCAGGTTCAAAAACGACATAGATCATGGCTGCAAATTGCCCGCGTGGCAGCAATTGTTTTAAACGGCTATTCAAATGGCCCAGCACCGCCTCTGGCGATTCTAAAAAATCATCTTGGATATCACTAAAAAGTGTATGCAACCGGAAGGTATTCACGGCAGGGGCCACACCATGGCCAGAGAAATCAACAAGATATAACGCAACTTTCTTGTCTTTCCCCTCTTGTTGCGGGATATCCAAAATCCCCCAACAATCGCCCCCCAGAGCCGAAGAAGGCATGAATAAAGATTCTATGTCTAAATTGAAATCGCGTTTAACCTTTTCAATAATATCCGTTTTGGGAAGCAATTCATGCTGCATGGCATGGGCTAGGACCAGATCCGCCTCCATGCGATCGCGATATTCTTGTAAACGCCCGATAAGAAAGCGGTTTTCGAGATGAACCCGCATGCGTGCAATCAGTTCTTCGGCATTCACAGGTTTAATGACCAGATCTGTCGCTCCGGCCCGGAAAACATCAATGCGCGATTGTGTATCTTCCAATCCTGTCAAAACTAAAATCGGCAAGCGGCGGTGTTTTTCATGGGCGCGCAGGGTTTGGCAGACTTCAATGCCGCTGACTTTTGGCATGACAAGATCTAAAATAATGATATCTGGCTGGAAAAAAGAAACCTTTTGCAAAGCTTCTTCACCATCGCAGGCAAAAGCCAAGATCTCAAAACCAGCGGCTTCGACAATCGCGGCAATGGTTTCACGCGATAATTCAGCATCATCGACGATGAGGACACGACATTGGCGTAACCAGCCACTTTCCAGTGTTTCTTCGTCCTGACCTTCGCTGGGGTCATATTGTTCCATAAAGGCGCGTGCAGGCTCTTGATCTGTGATATCCGATTGATCCTTTATGTCAGCCTCCTGGGTATCTAAGGCTTGGGTGGGGGGGTCAGAGGGCGCAGAAGAAAAAGGAGAGGGCTGAAAAGGAAAAGAAAAATACAGATCAACCCGACGGCCAGAGTCTGAAATGTGAAAAGATTTCGATAAATTTGCAATCAAACTCAAGCCCCGGCCATAAGAGGCATCTTGGCTTGAGGCTTCGGTGCGGTCTACATTATAGCCTCGCCCTTCATCAGAAATCACAGCTTTTACGCAACCATCTTCGAGCCCAGCGGCAATTTCAAGACGGCGCCGTTTTTTAGGGGGGTCTTTCAATGCCTCTTCTAAGGCCATAATGAATTCATCAAAGCTTTCCAGCTCATTCTTATAATGTGCTTTTAACTCTAAATTGCCATGGAGCAAACCATTTGCGGCCGCTTCTTGTATGGCTGTCCGAAAGGCAAATTCATCACGTTCTTCCAAAGGGTGTCGTCTTAAATAGCAGTCACAAAACCCCATAACAATGCGCTCATGATAGGCCAAAGCCGACGGCACAGAAAGTTGGAGCCATTTATTGCCACTGAAGGACTGTAAGGGAAAAAGATTTGGCGTAAAAAAACTGGCAAAATCAGTTAAAGGCGGTTTTTCATCTGCGTCTTCTAAAAGAATAATATAGCGTACCGTGTCTTGGAGCACTTTCACATCTTCAAAAATATCACTCTGCGCTGTGACCAGAAGAGAGCTCCCTACGGGCCAAGGATCAGAGCTTAATCCTGGATCAAGAGAGAGACCAGACCATTGCGCCCACAGACGGCTTTGTTCTGGGTTCAGATCTGGTGTGATCAACGTTAAGGGGACCATTCTACAATCACTCTGAAAATTCTCGTGGAAATAAGAAGGGAAACATCACTTTAAAGTCGAATCAAGTTTTATGAAATCTAAATAGAGCAAATCCAAGCAATTTGATCCTAAATTGCATTTGGGCAAAACGCATGGTTAAAGGG
>DDLW01000022.1:17538-23799 GCA_002340345.1 Alphaproteobacteria bacterium UBA2562
GCATGGTTAAAGGGGCTGCCACTTTAACCAGCTTTGCTCTAGAAAAGCTTTTTGAGAGACTTTTTCTCGAAAAAGTCGTTTAGATTTCGCGCAAGCGAAAAAAGATGCACTTAATGAATCTTAATGAATCTTAATGAACTCATGAAATTTAGATAATAACATCACCCTTTCAACATCACCCCGCACATTTGTAAGGGATATTTTTTTGCCATAAATTGACATCTCTTCTTGAAGAAAAACAAAAAGACCAAGACCTGCAGAATCTATAAATTCTAAATTTTTTAAATCAAATAAAATAGACTTCGAACCGGCGCGTTTTATTTTTGCCATCATGTCCCGAAAACGCGCGCTATCTGCGAATGTAAGCTCTCCGGTCATCATCACGACTGTATCTTGATCTGTCTCTGTCATGACATAATGCATCTAAAGTCCTCTATGGATATTTTAGAGTCTTTAAGTTTCAAAACACAAATGAAAGTGTCCATTTTATCTTTTCTATCGCCAGTCGTTTTACTTTTATAGACTATAAAACTTTAGAGCATATCAATGGAATTTCACAAGAAAATCTTGCCGTCTTTATGATCTGTCTCATTTTGCTCTAGAGAATGCATTTGGCTGACGTCATCGCAAGCCGGGAGGTCTAAGACAAAACAAGCCCCTGATCCCATCATGGCCGCCGGCTTTTCGACGAAAATCTCGCCATTATGATGTTTGATGATTTCATAAGAGACCCACAATCCTAAGCCCGTGCCTTCGCCAATCGGTTTCGTTGTGAAAAAGGGATCAAAAATTTTCAGAACATGCGGTTCGGCAATCCCAGGACCGGTATCGCACAGTCTCAATTCTATGCGGTTTCCCTGCACAGCCCCTTGTAAGGTCACTATTTTCTGTTTTTGGTCTTGCATGGCAAAATAAGCATTTTCGATCAAATTGACCATCACTTGATGAAGCTGTCCTGGATGCCCGCGCATCCATAAAGCCCCTTGAATCTGATCGTCAATGATCACCTCCTGCCCATCCGGGGCCAAGCGCCCTTTCAGAACCCAAGTCAAAGCCGTGCGGGTGATTGCGGCAAGATCAAAATCTTCACAAACATGGTCATCGCGAAAGGAGAGTGTGCGCAAGCTTTTAACAATTTCAGCGATCCGGGACGCCCCTTCTTGGGTGCCTTCGATCAAAGACCCAAAATCCGCCAAAAGAGCATCAATGCGTAAATCAGCCCTAAGGTCTTCGAGGCGGGCGGCGCCAACATTGTTATGGAGCGCCTCAAGATAACTTGTCAGCCTTTGCCGATAGCGTTCCAAAGAATGCACATTGCCATAGACAAAGCTGATGGGGTTGTTCAATTCATGGGCAACCCCTGCAATTAACCGCCCCAGAGACGCCATTTTTTCTTGTTGAATAAGATGGGTTTGTGCCTGTTTTAGGGTTTCATGGGCATGGTTCAGTTCCGTATAAGCCTGTTTCAAGGCCCCAAGGGGGCGCCCGACCAACACAAGACCAGCTGGCTGGCCACGGTGATCGCGCCGCACAGAGCTACTGAGGGCAATCAACTCACTCGGCCCATTTTTCCCGACAAGCCGGGTTTCCCATTCTTTGGGAAGATCGACATCTTGTCCTTGCGCGGCGGCACGGGCAAATTGTTTGCGGATTGCTTCGGGGACATCATGCAGCACCGCCTCCAAAGCGTGACCACATAAATCTTCGGCTGATTTTTGCGTTAACGTCATGGCCGCTTGATTGACCTCTTGCACAGCCCCTTTGCGATCACAAACCAGCAGGACATCAGACATCGCCCCCAAAACAGAGGCGATAAAACGTTGGGTTGATTCAAGTTCCGCATTTTTGCGCTCAAGGGCGATGTCATGTTGGATGAGCTCGGAATAGACCTCTTCCATTTTATGAATCACATCAACCCAGGCCGTTTCCTCGAAATGGGCAACATTGCCCATCAGCCCATTTGCTTGCAGAGACTCTGTTTTTTTAGAAAGGTCATCCATGGCAAGACCATATCGAGAGCACTATGTGCTATAGGCTCAATTTCTTGTAAAAGGTGAAAATAGATAAAATTACTATTCTATAGATGTTTTGTCCTCTTTTGAGAGGCCATAACGATGCATTTTACTGCGCAATCCCACCCGAGAGAGTCCTAACTTCTCTGCAACATGGCTAATATTACCATGATATTGGATGAGATGCTCGCGAATAACCCTTGCTTCGAGCTGTTCGACACGCTCTTTCAAAGTCGCCCCATTCTCTGACTCTGGCTCTGCAACCGGACCTTGTCGGAACGCGGCATGACGGATATGGTCTGACAGCACCGCCACCCCAAGAGACCCCTCTTCGCTGAGAGCAACCATGCGGATGATCTCATTGCGCAATTCGCGGACATTGCCTGGCCAATGATACCGCCTTAAGCAGGAGAGAGCCTCGTCTGTGAAGCCTTCGACGGGCTTTGCTAAAATCCGCATGGCCTCGCCCAAACACAAAGCCGCCAATAAAGGAATATCCATGCTGCGGGTGCGCAAAGGCGGCAAATGCAATGGAAAAGCCGCCAGGCGATAATAAAGATCTTGGCGAAAGCGCTTTGCGGTCACTTCTTTTGCCAATTCGCGATTTGTCGCGGCAATCACCCGCACATCGACCCTTTGCGATTTTGCCGCCCCGAGAGGTCGAATTTCCCCATCTTGCAAAGCGCGCAGCAGCTTAACCTGGAAAGCAGGCGAGGTCTCACCGATTTCATCCAGAAAAATTGTGCCGCCATTGGCCTGCTCGAACAGTCCCGTGCGATTTTCATACGCCCCTGTATAAGCGCCTCTGCGAGACCCAAAGAGTTCGCTTTCCAGCAATTCATCGGGTAAAGCGCCACAATTTTGCACCACAAAAGGCTTATCAGCGCGATGGGAACTGTAATGGAGCGCCCGGGCCATTAATTCTTTCCCGGTGCCGGATTCACCCATAATCAAAACCGAAATATCATAGCCGGCAATTTTCCGGGCCATCTCGCAGATGCGCCGTAAAGGACTATTCTCCGCGTGAAGAATGCGTTCAAAATCAAAATGATGTTTAAGGGTTGCTTTTTTTTGATCCACAACAGACCGCACCGTCTCTGCGGCCAATTTCATCTCAATGCTGGCATTTTGATTGTCTTGATGCAGTTCATAAAGCTGGACCGCCCCTTGCAGAGACCGCAAAAGCTCTTCCGGCTCCCAGGGCTTGGTCACATATTGGTAGATCCCAGCCTCATTGACACCTGCGATAATATCTTTGGCTTCCGTATAGCCAGAGATCACCATTCTCACCGGCTCTGGCCATTTCTGGCGCACCTGCTTTAAAAAAGTCACCCCATCCGTGCCAGGCATGCGTTGGTCGCAGAGAATAACATGGACAGAATGCTCTAACAGACAGGCTTCAGCCTCTATCGCATTGGCTGCGGTCAAGACTGTAAAGGTCTCGCTCAAAACCCGTTGCAAGGTCTCGCGCGAACGCTGTTCATCATCCACCACCAAGATCACTGGCAGCGTCTGCGGTAAAGGGACCTCATCATACAATGCTGGATTTGAAAGCAAGCGTTTCTTAGCCCTTCTTTATGCGATCATTCGGAAAGACTCTGTTGGTTGATATGAAAGCCAGAACAGAGACAAACAGGGGCTCAACAAATTCTGGGCAATTGTTCTCCCACCAGCCAATCCACAATGCGGCGCCCACCAAAGCTGGTCTCCATTTGTACGAAATGATGCGGATCATCAATAACATGGCCAATCAGCGCCGCCTCTTGCCCGAGCGGATGCTGTCTCATACAGGCCAATAAGGCCTCGGCCTGTGCAGCAGGGCAAAAGGCGAGAACTTTTCCCTCATTGGCGCTGTGCAATGGGTCAATGCCTAACAATTCGCACGCCCCAATCACAGCAGACTTCAGGGGCAGGGCTTTTTCTTGCAAGACAATCCCGACCCCGGACTGTTGTGCCACTTCATTCAAAGTGGCCGCCACCCCGCCTCGGGTTGGATCTCTCAAACAATGGATGTCTGGGGCGCTCTCTATCATGTCCGCGATCAAGCCATTCAAGGCCGAAGAATCGCTTTTAATCTCTGTTTCAAAGCCTAAAGCGTCCCTTTGAGAGAGAATAGAAATGCCATGATCGCCAATGGTGCCATTGATCAGCACCGCATCCCCAACCTGCAGCTTATCCCCAGAAAGAGAGAGGGTTTGTGGTACCACCCCAACCCCTGCGGTGTTGATGAAAAGGCCGTCTCCCTTGCCTTTCTCTACAACTTTTGTATCCCCGGTGACAATCTGAACCCCGGCCTCTTCGGCGGCCTGGGCCATGGAATGGACAATTTTTTGGAGATCCGCCAAGGGAAAGCCTTCTTCCAAAATGAATCCCGCCGTAAGATAGAGCGGCGTCCCCCCCGACATGGCCAGATCATTGACCGTGCCATGGACGGCAAGAGACCCAATATCTCCCCCCGGGAAAAAAAGTGGTGAGATCACAAAGCTATCGGTGGACAGAATCAACCGCCCCTTTTTTTGCGATAGAGCTTCTGGAAGATCAATCACCGCCTGATCATTCTTTTGATCAAGATAGGGATTGCCCAAAGCTGCGGCGAAAACATCGTCTATCAACTGTGCCATGGCACGCCCACCCCCCCCCATGGGCCAAGGTCACACAGCCCTTTTTCAAATCCAAAGGCAGATGGTGACGATTATTGTGATGTGGGGTCATGAAATATACTTTCGGCAAAAAGGGGCAGGAATTTTGCTCTTATATTTTAGCCGCAAAACGGACCAAAAGATCGGCCTTTGCTCTTATGTTTTAGCCGCAAAACGGACCAAAAGATCGGCCTTTGCTCTTATGTTTTAGCCGCAAAACGGACCAAAAGATCGGCCTTTGCTCTTGTCAGCAGAAATCATCGTTTGTGACAGCTTTGCTTTAGGCACGAAAGCGCCCATAGCTCCAATAAGCCGCACATGCCCCCTCTGACGACACCATACAAGATCCCATAGGGTTTTCTGGGGTGCAGACTTTTCCGAACAATTTGCAGTCTTTCGGCTGTTTTATACCTCTGACAATCTCGGCGCAGTCACAGGCCGGGTTATCGGCGACAGTTTGGGTTTGAACCGCAAAACGCTGTTCCGCATCAAAATCTTGGTAGGCTGGCGCAATCGCCAAAGCGCTGTTCGGCACAACGCCCAGGCCGCGCCATTCAAAGCTGTCTCGAAGAACAAACATCTCTGCCATGAGCTGTTGCGCTTTTTCATTTCCCCTGTGCGAAACCGCCCGCGCATATTCATTTTCAATCTCCGCACGGCCTTCATTCACTTGACGCATCAGCATCAAAACTGACAACAGCACGTCTAAAGGCTCAAAGCCTGAAATGACAACGGGCAGGTGATGATCTTCAGAAAATTCAGCATAAGGCTTAAGGCCAATCACCGCAGACACATGGGACGGCCCAATAATTCCATCCAGCCGTAACCGTGCATCACTGCTGGCCAATAATCCGCGCACCGCAGCGGGGGTCAAAACATGATTGCAAAAAACAGAAAAATTCTTCAGCCCTTTTTGCGCGGCCAAGCGCATGGCCATGGCTGTTGGCGGTGTGGTCGTTTCAAAACCAATGGCAAAAAAGATAATCTCTTTATCGGGGGTCTGCGCGGCCAGCTGGATTGCATCTAAGGTCGAATAGACCACCCGGATATCCGCGCCTTCTGCTTTGGCTTTCAGCAAGCTCTTTTGTCCCGAGCCCGGCACCCGGAGCATATCGCCATAGCTGCAAAGAATCACCCCAGGACGCTGGGCCAAATCGATGGCAGCGTCAATACGCCCGATTGGCAGCACACAGACAGGACATCCCGGTCCATGGATCATGCGCACGCTTTTGGGGAGCAGATCTTCAAGGCCATAACGCGCAATTGCGTGGGTGTGGCCGCCACAAAACTCCATGAGATAATAATCGCGTCCAGGCGCAGCGTCATGGGCGATGGCGCGTGCAAGGTTTTGGGCTTTATCCCCATCCCGGAATTCATCGATATATTTCATCGCACGGGTCTTCCTCGGGTTCTTAGGAAAACCATTGAAGCGTAGTTTGGGCGAAAAGAAAACGTCTTTTATAAAAATATGCAAAAAAGACCCTTTTGCAGAGGGCCCATGATCCCGACATTTTTTCGCTTAGAGCAAAGCTGGTTAAAGTGGCAGCCCCTTTCACCATGCGTTTTGCGGCAAACACAAGACTATAGAGCCTTTCCATTGATTCAATATA
>DDLW01000309.1 GCA_002340345.1 Alphaproteobacteria bacterium UBA2562
AACAATAAGATAGAGCATTTTGCTTTAATGAATATGTTGCGCTCCTCTGTCTCGGGCAAAACCATGAACGCCCAGAGTAAAAGTGATGCCAAAGAGCAAACAAACACTTTCCTGTTTTTGATCCTTTTGCGGCATTTTCGTAACGCTGCGCATAAAAGACGCTTTGCTGTTTGCTATACTTTTAGAGTGTCATCGGTTTTTTACTGTTTTTTACGCTTACATGGCGCATGCTTTTTCTGTAAAGCCCTTTCCGAAACGGTTTCAGTGGCAGAATCGCATCTTGTTGTAAACTTAAGGGACTTCTTCCCTCTTTTCGGCGCGCCTTTTTAGGCCGAATGCACAGTCGGATGCTCACCGCTGAGAGAAGGACGCTGATTCTATGGTCACGCATCTTGCAAAACTAAGCTGTCTTCCAAAACGCTTTCGAACAAAATGCGGTTCCTTCGCATTTTTTACTGTCAGTATGCTTGCAAGTTTGATGATTTTTTTATGCTCTCTTATCAGCACAGATCTTATGGCCCAAGGCTTTGATTTGGCGCCTTGGGGCGGCGGCACGACAGTCCCTGATTATAACCAAGACAAAAATCCAGACCTGCCCCCCACAACACAACAACCCTCCTCCCTTTATCCTGGCTTAAGCGGATTCGGGTCCCAGGGAAGTGACAATCTCAATATCCCAGCACAACCTTTACAAGGGCTCAATCTTTCAAACACTGTTCTCACATCGCCCTATGCCGAGGAAGAATCACGCTTTAATATTTTTTTTGATGCCCATGCTCTCTCTCTCAATGACGAAGCCTTCGCCATCATCACGGTGATTGCCGATGAAGCCCGTGAACTCCAAGCCTCAAAAATTGTGATTATCGCAAACCCAGATGGTTTTGATCCCACGGCACCGACGATGGGCGCTGTTTGGGCAGAGCAAATCAAAAAAGCTTTAATTAACGAAGGTTTGCCCCCAGGTTTACCCGTCACAATCCGCCAACAAACAGGCTTTGATATCAAAATGCAAGACGCCGATCAAAGTGGTCTGCTGGCCCAAAGAAAGCGCGTTGAAGTCGCTGTTATGAAAGGCTATAACGCCCTCCCCCTCTCTGAGCGTTGGCAATAAAATACTTCTCTTCCATTGAAAACCGCGCCAAAGCCTTGACTTTTGTCTCCAGAGTCCTTACCCGATCTTCTAATGTATCGTTTGAGAGGCGCTCATGCTGTCATGCAACATTCAATTGATGAAAAACAGAAAAGCAATTTGCAAAAAAAACCTTTGACCTCTACTTTGCTTCTTCGCATAAGATCTGCTGTGTTGTGGGCGTCTTTATGTAAAATCTTAATAAGGTCATGCTATCTAAAAACGACCCTGAAGGCTGAGAGATTGCAATCTTTTCTCACCCGTGCAATAGAAGGCTCTGTTATGGTGCAGAAACCTTATTTTCGGATAGCAAAGTTGTTCTGTTGCAGCGCACAAGTCACAAACCGCAATCAAATTCCTATTTCTCGTCCCAATGGACAGTGTGAGGGTTGCACTTTAATAGCAAAAACAATATCTTAGAGCATATTGTTATCCCATAAAAACGATCTGCTCTAAAACACAGGCGAATCAGACATATTTCATTTGATCGCGTCTGTTTTGCAGGAACACAATCACGAAAGAGCGGTTTTACCGCTCTGCAAGCGGCGGATACCGCTTTAAATTTATTAGAAAGCTCATGGTGAGGGTATATGTTCTCTAGGCTTATGGGTTGGCTTTCAGCTGACATGGCAATTGATCTCGGCACTGCCAATACTCTGGTTTATGTTCGCGGTCGCGGCATTGTGCTGAATGAGCCCTCTGTGGTTGCGATTGCCGAAGTTAAGGGCAAAAAGCAAGTCCTTGCGGTCGGCGATGAAGCAAAACTCATGCTCGGTCGTACGCCTGGTAATATCCAAGCCATCCGCCCCCTTCGGGATGGGGTTATCGCTGATTTCGACGTTGCTGAGGACATGATTAAGCATTTCATTCGCAGCGTCCATTCCCGGAGTAACTTTGCCAGCCCACAAGTGATCGTTTGTGTTCCCTCTGGCTCTACCGCTGTTGAACGGCGCGCCATTCAAGAATCGGCCGAAAGTGCGGGGGCACGACGTGTTTTCCTCATCGAAGAACCTATGGCAGCCGCAATCGGCGCCGGCCTGCCTGTGAATGAACCAACAGGCTCTATGGTTGTTGATATTGGAGGGGGCACGACGGAAGTTGCTGTCCTCTCCCTTGGCGGGATTGTCTATTCGCGGTCTGTGCGTGTTGGCGGCGATAAAATGGATGAAGCCATTATCGCTTATATCCGCCGCACTTCGAATTTGCTCATCGGTGAGAGCACAGCAGAACGCATCAAAAAAGAAGTTGGGTCTGCCTGCGAACCCGATGAAGGCGATGGCCGCGTCATGGAAGTCAAGGGGCGCGATTTGATGAATGGGGTTCCAAAAGAACTGATCATCTCCGAACGCCAAGTCGCAGAAGCTTTAGCAGAGCCTGTTGGCGCAATCATTGAAGCTGTAAAAGTTGCCCTAGAGCATACAGCACCAGAGCTTGCAGCCGATATCGTCGATAAGGGCATTGTTCTAACTGGTGGTGGTGGCCTGCTGTCGAATCTTGATTTTGTCTTGCGTCATGCCACAGGTCTTCCCGTTTCCATCGCAGAAGATGCTCTATCTTGTGTCGCTCTTGGAACGGGACGGTGCTTGGAAGAAATGAAAGCCTTGCGCAATGCCCTTATTAGTATGTATTAAGACAGACAGAATAGGTCTTGGTGACAGGAGAGTTTTGCCGTGCCAAAAAGCATAGGCCCTTTGTCGCAATTAACAAAACCCATGCGGTCCATGAGCCGTCGTTTCACCTATTTTATCTTGGTGATTGCGACATTTGCTCTTTTGATGATTGGCCGTGCTAATGTTGGTTTTGTTGAAGATGTAAGGACTGTCCTGTCCGATGCCATGACCCCGATTCTAGAGCTTTTTGCTCTTCCCGGAGAAGCGGTGTCCGGGAGCATTGCCTATGTCGGCGAAGTCAGCCGTGTCCATGAAGAGAATCAAAAGCTTCGAAAACGTGTTGAAGAGCTTGCACGCTGGGAACTTGCGGCGAAGACCCTTGAAGCTGAAAATAAAGAACTCCAGAAACTCCTGAACTTTGCACCGGAACAAGCCATATCCCACCGCGCCGCCCGGGTGATTGCGGACCAAGGCGGCAGCTTTATGCGAAGCGCTATTGTTAATGCCGGTAAAGAACAAGGGGTTACAAGAGACCAAGCCGTTATTAGTACTTTCGGGCTTGCTGGGCGCGTTGTCGAAGTTGGCCGTCATAGCGCACGCCTCCTGCTTGTGACAGATTTCAATTCGCGCATCCCTGTTCTGATTGAATCCAGCCGTTGGCGCGCTGTCATGGCTGGTGACAACACAGAAAGACCAAAACTTCTTTATCTCTCAGAAAATGCGACGGTTACACCAGGAGAACGGATCATTACATCTGGCCATGGCGGTATGTTCCCACCAGGATTGCCTGTTGGTATCGTTGATAGCGTGTCTTCTGTTGGTGTTCGTATCAGGCTTTATGATGATTTTTCTCGCTTAGAGTTTGTCCGTCTCATTGATTTTGGGCTTAGAAATGTTCTGCATGTTGATCGTTTAGAGATGGTTGAAAATGAGCAAGATTTAGACGACAAACCTCAAGGTCTGGCAGAGAAGAAACCTTCTACGGCACAATAGTCTTTTTCTTTTCAAATAAGGTCTCAGTCCAATAGGAGTCTATAGAAATAGTTTTCAGCAAACTTATGCGTCAATTTTTCATCTGGAGTATTCACTATATTTGTAGATTAAGTCAAAATCTCTAAAAATTTTGCTTTCCCCGAAACATATATTCTTTAAATCATCTTGTTTAAAGAGGCTTTGTTGGCAGCATTGCACCTTGTATTCGAAATTGAAAGCAATGTTGTTTATTTTTATTTTGCCACAAACCGGATCAAAAGGATATAGCGCATGCCGCATAAAATGATCATAGGGCATGCGCTATATCTTGTTGAATTTGCGCAAGGATCCATACGTAATTTGTAATCAAATTACTTTGACCTTGCTATGTCCTGACCCTTTTGCCCCTTGTTCCAAGAAAAACGCTTTCGATTATGGTGGAAGCCTTGAAACCCAGTTTGATGCAGCGCCTCGATCTCTACGGACGAATGTCCCTGCCTATGGTGCTAACCCTTTTAATGGTTTTGATCATGGCACTCCCAAAATCTTTTCCTGCATTCGGCGATGCCATGCCTGCCCTGTCCTTAATGGCTATTTTTTACTGGTCGATACAGCGCCCAGATCTCATGCCTGGTTGGGTTGTTTTTTTAACAGGGCTTTTTGAAGATCTCTTAACAGGCGCGCCTTTAGGCCTTAATGTTGGTATTCTCCTTTTAATCCACGTTGTCATTGCATCACAAAGACGCTTTTTCCTCTCCCGACCGTTTTCTGCAAGCTGGGGCGCCTTTGCTCTTGTTGCTCTCTTTGCTATGATCATAAAAGTTATGCTGCATAATGCATTAACAGGCTATATGACAACGTTTGAAAATGGTTTTATCCATTATATGCTGACCGTCTCACTCTACCCTATTCTTGCGTGGATTTTGGCACTGGCACAGCAAAAATTCTTGCAGCATGATGATGTATAGCGCACATTCTCTTGAAAATTCGACATCAGAAGCTCTATTGTTCTTGTTCTCATCAGAAAACAGTCTTCTGAACGCTTCTCAGAAACAACTTATAAGTGATAATCGCCATGGAAGAGGCTCGCGATCAAAGCCGTTTTAAGATCTTCACCAGACGGGCTATGGTCCTTGGTGGTTTCAAAGCAACTTTGCTCACAGCATTGCTCGGTCGCTTATATTATCTGCAAGTGATGAAGGCCGAACAATATTCCAATATGGCGGATGAAAATCGTATCAATCTTCGCCTTTTACCGCCCCCAAGAGGGCGCATTTACGACCGCAATGGCGAGCCAATTGCGCTTAATCGCAAAAATTACCGTGTTGTTGTGATTCCGGAGCAAACCTCCCATACCGCTTCCAAGCGATCTATGGCTTTGAAGCAAACCCTTGATAAGCTCGGTTTCATTTTACCAATTTCTGATCGTGACCGCCGGCGCGTGATGAAACAAGCGAAACATAATCGCAGTTTTGTCCCCATTACCGTCAAAGAAAATTTAACATGGCAACAAGTCTCTCAGATTGAAGTTAATTCCCTTGATTTGCCTGGGGTCACCATAGATGTCGGCCTCACGCGTCGTTATTATAATGCCAGTGTTTTTGCGCATAGCATTGGTTATGTTGGGAAAGTCTCAGCTGCGGAGACCAATAGCAGCAATGACCCTCTTTTAGAGCTCCCAGACTTCCGCGTCGGCAAAGGCGGCGTAGAGCGCAAGCATGAGCTAGCCTTAAGGGGAAAAAGCGGTTCAAGCCAAGTTGAAGTGAACGCCTATGGCCGTATCAAACGCGAGCTTTCACGCGTGGAAGGCAAAAGAGGCGCCGACATTTTTTTAACACTTGATGTCGTTCTCCAAAAATATGCCATGGAAAGAATCGCTGCACATCGCAGCGCTGCCGCCGTTGTTATGGATGTGCATCATGGTGATGTTCTCGCGATGGCATCAACGCCAAGCTTTGATCCGAACCATTTTGTTGAAGGGCTGTCCGTCGCCCAGTGGGAAAAACTACGCGATAATCCTCATGCTCCTTTGACCAACAAAGCTGTTGCCGGTCTTTATGCGCCAGGGTCTGTGTTTAAAATGGCCACAGCCCTCGCAGCACTCCAAAAAGGGATCCATCCACACGCAAAAATTTACTGTGGTGGCTATATGGATGTTTATGATGATCGCTTCCATTGCTGGCGTCGCGGGGGACATGGAAAGCTTGCCCTTCGCCATGCTCTCGCACAGTCTTGCGATGTTTATTTTTACGATATGGCTTTAAGAGTTGGTATCGATTACATTGCCGAAGTTGCCGCGAAATTGGGTCTTGGCGTTTCTCTCGGGATGGACCTTCCGAATGAAGCCTCTGGTGTCGTCCCAACAAAAGAGTGGAAGCTTGAGAAACTCGGGCGCCCTTGGCGGGTTGGAGAATCTCTTATTGCCGCGATCGGGCAAGGATATGTGCTCTCAACACCTTTACAGCTCTGCACCATGCTCTCTCGGCTCGTGAATGGCGGTAAAGCTGTCGTCCCTCATGTTGCCAGCAAACGTTTCCATGATGATGGCCGCGCTTACGATCTTCCTGAAGCGGAAAGTTTGGGCCTTGACGACAAGCATCTCCGCTATATCAAACAGGGGATGGATATGGTCATGTCCCATCCGAAAGGTACCGCCCATGCCCATCGCATTGAAGATGAAGATTATGAGATGGGCGGAAAAACAGGAACGGCACAGGTGCGCACAATTTCCAAAGCTGAACGGCGACGGCGTGTCCTGAAAAATGAAGAACTGCCTTGGAAATATCGTGATCATGCCTTATTTGCAGGCTATGCTCCAACAGATCGTCCCCGCTATACGGTCTCGGTGATCGTTGAGCATGGCGGCAGTGGATCAAAAGTTGCAGCCCCCATTGCACGCGATTTACTTATGGCCACAATGAAACGCGACCCTCTAAGACAACGTAACCCCGAAAATGTTGCCCGTGCCATGCCCACTGCTGATGACATAGAAGAAAAGCTATAATGCTGTTTTGTTGAGAATAAGCATCATCAATTTGAGTGTCCGGTCTCTGGTCTGAAAGATTTTTACCATGACTTATGAATTAGCCCTTTTTGACCAGAAAAAAATGACTATTGCTGATAAGCTTCGTCAGTTTCCTTGGAGTATCTATTTTACAATTTGCATCCTCGCCTGTATTGGCTTTGCTATGCTTTATTCTGCGGCGAATGGTTCGATAGATCCCTATGCCAGTCGCCAAATGATTCGTTTTGCTATTTTATCGGTGGGTCTCCTCGCCATTGCGCTTTTTGATCTGAGATTTTGGCTAAAATATGCTTATCTTTTTTACTTTTTGGCACTTGTTCTTTTGATTGCCGTGGCTGTTATGGGGTCAACAGGTGGTGGTGCCCAACGCTGGCTTGACCTTGGTGTCTTTCAATTACAGCCATCCGAAATCATGAAGCTCGCGACGATCTTAGCCCTCGCCCGTTTTTTCCATGGCGCGAGCTATGAAGATGTCGGTCGTTTGCGCTATCTTTTACCCCCCATTGCTTTAATCGCATTACCCTCCTTCTTTATTATGAGACAGCCTGATCTTGGCACAACATTAATGCTTTTGGCTGTTTCAGGGGCTATGATGTTTTTGGCTGGGGTCCGAATTTGGATGTTTGTCGCTGTTATTATCACGGTTGCTGCGGCTGTTCCCATTGCGTGGGAATTTTATATGCGTGACTATCAAAAGGATCGGGTCCTCACATTTTTAGATCCAGGGAATGATCCTCTTGGCGCGGGCTATCACATTATTCAATCAAAAATTGCTTTGGGGTCGGGTGGTATTTTTGGTAAAGGCTTTATGGAAGGCACGCAGAGCCATTTAAATTTTTTACCAGAAAAGCAAACAGACTTTATTTTCACGATGCTTGCTGAGGAATTTGGTCTTATTGGCGGCATTATTCTCTTATGTCTCTATACGATTATTTTTATATATGGTTTTTACGCAAGCTATCGTTGCCGCAATCAATTTGGCCGCTTAGTCGGCTTGGGCATTACGGTGAATTTCTTTCTCTATGTTTTTATTAATATTGCTATGGTGATTGGACTTATTCCTGTTGTTGGTGTTCCTCTTCCTCTCATATCCTTTGGCGGTTCGGCCATGCTCACTGTTCTGGCTGGTTTCGGGTTGCTTTTTTGTGTTTCTATTCATCGAGAAATTAGGATTTCTCGTAATATGATTGGTATAGACCCTTGACAATCTCTAAAGTAAGAGCAAAGTTTATGATAAATCTTTAACTTTTGTCATACAAATCATCACATAAAAGAACAGCATAACATTTTCGTCTCTCAGGGTGGAACCCCTCTCGAAAAATGGCTTGTCAGATGATGGTAAAAGAGAAAAGAACAGTGCGCGTTACAGTAGGAGCGCCTTTCACAATGCGTTTTGCGGCAAAACAAAGATAGAGAGCAGTGTGTTTCAGCTTATAATCACGCAAAAACACTCTACAAACATATAATGCTGTAGCTTTAAGATACTTAACAGCTTATAATGTTAACAGGCTAACACACTTAGAGCAAAGTGCGGCTGGATGGAAACATTCAATCGACACGTTTTGCGGCAAAAACAATAAGATAGAGCATTTTGTGTGCGTTAATCATCACGTAAAATGCTCTCAAATCGGCTTTGCTTTAGAGGTTCTCAGAAATGCTTCAGGCTGCGGATTCTGATATTCGTATTCTCCTTGTGGATGATAATCCCGGCGATATTCGCTTGGCGGAAGAAGCTTTTCGTGAAGCTGGCTATGAACATCCTCTTTTCACAGCAAAGGATGGTTTTGAGGCTTTATCTTTTTTACGCCGCGATCAAGGCTATGAGACAGCCCCACGCCCTGATATTATTTTATTAGATCTTAATCTTCCTCGTAAAAGCGGTCTCGAAATTTTGCAAGAAATTAAGGAGGATCAAGATCTTCGGATCATACCCGTTGTTATGTTGACGACTTCTAGCTATGAAGGAGATGTGCGTGAGGCCTATCGCCTGAACGCAAGTTCCTATATGCTAAAACCCTCTGATTTTGATACTTATGTGCAAAATCTTGAAACTTTGCTTCTTTTCTGGCGCGATGTTGCGAAACTTTGCCCAAATTGAGAACGATGTCTTTGAAGTTTTTTTGAGTGATATTGGTGTTTGCTCTGAGTTTTTCTCTGATTGAGCAATGTCCCCTGACTATATCAATAGAGCAGCCTGTCCATGAACACCTCCTCAATCGTTAAAGTCCTGATCGTAGAGGATAATCCAGGAGATGCACGGCTGGTCAAAGCCATGTTACTAGAATCCCTCTCCGAACGCTTTGAATGTCATATTGTCGATCATCTTGCCACGGCAAAAGAAACCTGCGCTCAAGACAATTTTGACACTATTCTGCTGGATTTATCCCTTCCTGATTCTTTTGGCCTTGAAACAATTCATTCCATGCGCCTTGCCGCCCCGACAACGCCCATTGTCGTGCTCACGGGTTTGGATGATGAGGATCTGGGGTTACAAGCTATTGAAGCTGGCTGCCAAGATTTTGTCGTCAAGGGCCGTGGCGATGGCGATCTTCTGCGTCGTGTTATTCGCTATGCCATACACCGCAAAAAGACAGAAGACGCCCTGCGGAATAGTGAGGATCGTTATCGGTCTTTGATTGAAGTCTCCCCAGATGGGGTCTTCATCTGCCATGATTTCGATATTCAATTTGCCAATCCGATGGCTGTGTCCATGCTTGGCGGGCAAACCTCTGCAGATTTTGAGAAAAAAGGGCTTTCGGACTTTATCGATTCTAATGGCGTTTTACATCTAAAGCAAATGGCGGCTTTAAAACCAGGCGTGCTCAGGCCGCACTTCATTGAATGCCAAGTCACAGGGCTTGATGGCCGCAGCTTCAGTGCCGAGGCCATTGCCGTGCCTATGAGGGAAGATCAAGGCCATAGCCCCATTCAGGTTATTCTCCGAGACATTACAGAACGTCTTGAAGCCGAACGAGAACACCGTTTGGCCGCCGCTGTTTTCATGACCTCTTCAGAAGGCATGATGGTCACAGATGCCAACCAAAATATCATTCAAGTCAACCCTGCTTTTACAAAAGTAACAGGATACACCCCTGAGGATGTCTTGGGCGGCAAGCCAAAACTTTTATCCTCTGGCCAGCATGATATAAATTTTTACAATTCTTTATGGGAAGATTTGCAAGACCACGGCCATTGGCAAGGTGAAATCTGGAACCGCCGCAAAAATGGCGAAGTTTACGTGCAACGCGTGTCTATCTCATCTGTGAGAGACAAGAATAATGATATTGTCAATTATTTCGCTGTTTTCTCGGATATCACTTTAGAAAAGAGACTTGCCGAAGAAGTTAAATATCGTGCGACCCATGATGCTTTGACGGGCCTTCCAAATCGCACTTTATTGACCGACCGTTTAAGGGTTGCCATTGCCCAGGCAGAGAAAGACCAAAAAGGTCTTGCTATTTTATTTATTGATCTCGATGGTTTTAAGCCTGTGAATGATACCCATGGGCATTTTGTTGGCGACTTACTCTTACAAGGCGTCTCTAAACGCCTGGTGAATGGCGTGAGAGAAGACGATACAATTGCCCGCCTCGGTGGGGATGAGTTCGTTGCCATTGCCTATACAGATGGAAGCCGCCAAGAAGCCGAACGGATCGGAGAACGTTTACTCTCTTCGTTAAAACAGCCTTTCTCTCTTGGTATCCCTGAGGGAGAGCGCCGAAGCCATGTGCTCGAAGCCTGTATCGGGGCCTCAATTGGCGTTGCCCGCTTCCCACAAGACGCCCCAGACAGTACAGGCTTACTCGATCTTGCTGACCATGCAATGTATGCTGCGAAAGAGGCCGGAAAAGGTGTGCTCCGCTTCGTTGAAGATCTTCCGCAAAAAAGCGAGGCATCCTCTGCATCACTTTAACAACAACATCGTCAAGCAACGCTTTACTCTATATGGCGCCAAGCCCTGCTCCGATCAGAGCCGCCAGCAAAACAAGCATCCAAGGCGGCATTTTCCACAGCGCTAAAAGAGCAAAACAAAGCAAAATCGCTGGCGGCGCAAGAGCTTCATCGGCAATAGCTGTCCAAACAGGATCATAAAGGGCAGCCAAAAGCAATCCAACAACAGCAGCATTAATGCCTGTCAGCGCCTGTCGGGCGGGCTGCCATAATCGTAAACGCTCCCAAAATGGCACCAAACCAAACACTAAGAAAAAAGACGGTAAAAACATGGCAATCAGCGCAACACTGGCGCCCATAACACCATTCGGGCTGCCAATTTGTACCGCGCCTAAATAAGCTGAAAATGTAAATAAAGGTCCTGGTACAGCTTGAGCAAGACCATAGCCTGCTAAGAAACTATCTTGGTCCACCCGACCTGTTGCCACCATTTCGCCATCTAAAAGCGGCAAAACCACATGGCCTCCGCCAAAGACGAGAGAACCTGATCGGAAAAAAGAATCAAATAAAGATAATGTCGGTGATTCAAACAACGCATTCATAAGAGGGAGGCCAAAGATAAACAGACCAAAAAGGACCAACCAAAAAATAGCCTTCTTAGAAGCACCCAACTTCGCAGGCCCTTGTGGTGCTCTCTTGGCTGTTTCCGGCTCTATCCTTTCATTTTGCTCCCTGCTCAGCCCTGGCCAAAATAATCCGGCACAAGCCCCCAAGATCAAAACAGAAAATTGCCAGAATAAAACCGTGCTGCTCCCCAATCCCAGGAAATCTTGCCCGCTAAGCCCTGGCCCAAAGAGCATCAGCGCTGCCGAGAAAAGAGCAAGTGATCCCCTTTGACGATCTGGCGCCAAACTTTTCGCCATGCCCCAAACAGCCTGGGCTACGACAGCAATTGCAACGATTTTCAACCCCAATAATGCGCCTTGAAAAACATTATCGGACAAGGTCTCACGAAAATTTACAATTACCAAAGCTGATAAGAGCAAAGCCAAAGCCGATGGCAGCGTAAAGCCACACCATGCCGCAAAAGCGCCCCAAACACCACCTTGCCGCAACCCAATCCCGAGCCCAACCTGACTTGATGCGGGTCCTGGCATAAATTGGCATAAAGCGACCAAATCCGCATAATCCTGGTCACTCAGCCAGCGCCGTTTTTCAACAAATTCAGAACGAAAATATCCTAAATGCGCCACCGGGCCGCCAAAGCTTGTGAGCCCTAAGCGCGTAAAAATCATCAAAATTTTCAAAGGATGCACAGCAAAAGACCGGTCTTCTTGCTTCAAGGTCTCGGTTTTATTGAGATTAGGCCCAAAGGACATCTTGCAACTCCTGAGAGAGGGTCAACCTGGAGAATTTCGCTTTTATTGAGACTCACGTGAAAGGCTTTCTGTCTTTGTTTCGCCGCACAACGGACCCAAGGGATGCCTCATCCCTTTAACTTTGCTGAAATTCAAAAAGAATACTCTCCTGACCCTAAGCCAGAGACCTAAATGCACTGACAGAGGACAACAGAACCGCGTCTTCTATCAGACCCTTGCCTGCGCAGTTTTTTTGTTTATGGCCCAAGATACCAATGGCGCACAACCCCTTTTAAGAGATATCTGGGTTTCCTATTTTAGTCACATAAAGATCTTGTCATATCGTCGGTTTTAAGCGCATGCTGCTGCCCTTACAGGCTGGTCTCAACGCATATCTTGTGGTGATCAGACCCAATCTTTCGCAAATATCAAGACATAGCGCATTCATATGCAGATAGTGTGAGGACTTTGAAACAATGACAGCCATGCGAAATCGCGTTCGTCTCGGGGTTAATATCGATCATGTCGCGACCATTCGTAATGCCCGTGGTGGCACACATCCGCGTCCCTTAAGGGCTGCGCATATGGCTGCAAACGCAGGCGCTGACGGGTTAACCATACATTTGCGAGAAGATCGTCGTCATATTTCCGATGAAGATGTTCGTCAAATGGTGCAAGATGTTAAATTGCCCATCAATTTAGAAATGGCAGCAACCTCTGAAATGCTCAATATTGCTCTGCGTCATAAACCACATGCCGCTTGTATTGTGCCCGAACGTCGCCAAGAAGTGACAACGGAAGGCGGGCTTGATGTTGCAGGGAATCAAGATTATCTCAAAGCTTATGTTGCTGCCTTGCAAGAAGCTGGTATTCGTGTGTCTCTTTTTATAGATCCTGATCCAGAGCAGCTCGAAGCAGCCCATGCTGTCAATGCACCTGTTGTTGAGCTCCATTGTGGCCAATATTGTGAAGCGGCCTTAGCCCTGACAGATACAGGTCTTGGCGGGCCTTTGGTCGAATTTGAACTCACACGCCTTAAAAATGCAGCTGCTCTTTGCAACGCTCTCGATCTTGAATGCCATGCTGGCCATGGATTGACCTTCGACACCGTTTCGGATGTTGCGGCTATTCCGAATATCGCTGAGTTGAATATCGGTCATTTCTTGATCGGCGAGGCAATTTTTATCGGTTTTGAAGCCGCAATCCATAAAATGCGCACTTTAATTGATAAAGCGACACAGTCATAAGCGCTAGAGCAAAGTGCGGCTGGATAGAAACATCCAGACGCACTTTACTCTAGGACGTTTGGTCTCATCAAGGATGGATGATTTTTATGATTCTTGGTATTGGGAATGATCTGATTGATATTCGCCGTATAGAAAAAACCCTCGAACGTTTTGGCGAACGCTTCACCCAACGGTGTTTTACGGACCTTGAACGTCAAAAATCTGATCGTCGCCTTTTACGTGCCGAAAGCTATGCCAAACGATATGCCGCGAAAGAAGCATGTTCAAAAGCCCTGGGAACGGGTTTCCGCCAGGGGGTCTATTGGCGTGATCTTGGTGTCATCAATCTTCCCTCTGGCAAACCCACATTGCATCTCACAGGCCGTGCCGCAGACCATTTGGCGGCAATGACCCCTGCTGGCATGGTTGCAAAAATTGATCTTACATTAACCGATGAGCCTCCTATCGCAGAAGCTTTTGTGATTATTTCTGCTCTTCCCTTAGAGCTGTCTCCAAAAGCATGATGTTATTAAACAGCAGGCCCTGCCTCTCGCGGTGATAAAATTTACTTTATGTCTCTAAAAGACACCTTTTATTGAGACTAAAGATGCAGACTATCAGCAATGACCCTTGGAAACCTCTCATGCCCTTTTTGCCGATTTTGAGCCTTAACCTTTTCAATAATGCTTGAGGCTTTACAACGCAAAATCCGAGGTCAACCGAGGCGCCTATTTTCAGTCATTTTGCGGTAACCCTATAAAGATTATAGTTCTTTCATACGAAGTTATAAGAATACTTTACTTACAATACCGCGAAAACATAAATGCCAGGTCTGTTGGAACTCTTGACGCATGACGGTCTGCTCAAATGTCTCAAAATATGGGTAATCCCAACTCTTTCGAACAAGCAAAACCTAATTTTGCGGCCCTTGCCCAAGAAGTCAGTCGCCGTGGTTTAACCATGCGCTATATCTTGGCCCTGTCTTGCCTTGCGATGGTTATTGTTGGGGGCCTTGCGACACTTCATTATTACCTGAGTTTAGAAGCTGACCGAAGTAAAGCTGTTGCCAGAGGTATTTATCTTGAACAAGATCTTAATCATTTAAACCGGCAAACAAATAGTTTGCGAGAAAAATTACATGAGAGTTACCGACAGAGTCTTGGTTTTAAGGACCCTAATTTCCTTTTTACACCCCCAAGAACATCGAAAGCATTGCAGCATGAAATAGAAATTTTTAAAAATACTCTAGGGAAGGTCAAAGAGAATTTTGGCCTTTATTGTAAAGATCGCAGCCGCAAAACCAGTGACCAAGGCGTAGAAGCCTTACGCCATGCGATTAAGGTGGCAGAAACGCTCATTGAAGAGATGAGCGACCTTGCCACCGGTCGTATCCTCGGGCCAGCGGATGGTGAAAAAATTGGTGATCTGAGCATCAGCCTTGCTGAATGGAATAGAAAGACACTTGTCGAAGCCGAAAACGCTTTGCTCGAGACCCAGAAAACGCTTTTACAAGATAGCGAGAATGCCTTTTCACGGCTGAGCACAGCGCAACAAATTTTAACATTTATTGCCCTTCTTCTTCTCATTTCTTTAGGGCTGGCTGTCTTTCGCCCTATGGTTCAGAAAATGGTCAATGTTCTCAATGAAATGGCCGATCTTGCCGCGCGAACAAGCGAACGAGAGTTTCTGTACCGTACAATGGCCAATAATCTCCCTGAAGTGACCGTCTCTATTTTTGATCATGAGCAAAGATATCAGCTCGCAGCCGGTCGCCTCCTCAATACCCTTGGCTTAAGAGCAGAGGATATGGAGGGCAAATTCATGAAAGACGTCATTCCACCCATCATCTTCGAGAAAATTAATCGCGGCGTCGATCAAGTTTTCGCCGGCAAGCCAGTCATCTATGACACAATCGTGCAAGATCGACAGATTCAAGTCCATACCATTCCCCTGTTTGATGGCGATAATACGATCTATGCTGCCATGCGTATGGTCCAAGATGTCTCAGAATTGCGGCAAAATCGAGAACGGCTTGTTGAGGCCCTTGAAAGTGTTCATGAAGGATTTGCCCTTTATGACAGTAATGATCTTGTTGTCATTACCAATAGCCGCTTTCGTGAGATTTATCACGGTATTGGCGACCTCATCTATCCCGGACAGTCTTTTACAGAAATTGTAACCTCTGCGGTAAATCGCGGAATGTATGATGCTTGCGCGCAGTCAAGACAACAATGGCTCCAAGAAAGATTAGACCGACATCACAATCCAAGGGGGCCGTTTGAAACCTTTGTTCATGATCGCACGATCTTAGTGCATGAACATAAAACCCAGCGCGATTGGACCGTTTCTGTCCATTCCGATGTGACCGATATTCGCGCAACAGAAAATATGCTCCATCAAAGAGTCGAAGAACTGGAAAAAACACACCAGACTTTGACACGCCAAGCCACCAATATTCAGGCGCTTATCCAAGAATTGGAAACAGCCCGTGAAGCCGCTGAAGGCGCAAACCAAGCAAAATCTGAATTTTTAGCCATGATGAGCCATGAGATCCGAACCCCCATGAACGGTGTTCTTGGCATGCTTGGTCTCTTGTTGGACAGTCCTTTATCAGAACAACAAAAGAGCCATGCGGAAACAGCGCGTCAATCCGCAGATTCTCTTTTAAGTATTATCAATGATATTCTCGATTTTTCTAAACTGGAAGCTGGTCGTTTACAGCTTGAACTTCTTGAGTTCTCCCCACGCACTTTAATTGAGGGCGTGATCTCCTTAATGGGGAGCCGTGCTTATGGCAAAGCCATCCATATCGGCTGTTATATCGCACCAGATATCCCCTTACGTATCTATGGCGACCCTGGGCGATTGCGCCAGATTCTGATCAATCTTCTGAGCAATGCGATTAAATTTACCGATGAAGGCAGTGTCATTATCGAACTGTCCCTTGACCGTAATACAGATGGCGATTGGACCATTGATATTGCCGTTCAGGATAGCGGTATCGGCATTCCAGCAAGCCTTATTCCAAAATTGTTCCACCGTTTCAGCCAAGCGGATAGCTCCATCGCGCGTCGTTTCGGCGGCACGGGCCTTGGGCTCGCGATTTCTTGGGAGCTCACCGAACGTATGGGCGGTAAGATTGGTGTCGAAAGCCATGAAGGCATCGGCAGCCGTTTTTGGGTTCGGTTGCCTTTAACGCCTTTCACCGGCGATATTGAAGAAGAGAAATGGGCGGGCAGAGGCCTTCTCGTTGAAGAGGAGGAATTTGAAGCCTTACAATATGAAGGCGTCAAACAAAAGGTCCAGGAAATCGCTGAAATTGAGTCCCAAGCAGATCTGAAACGCTCTCTCGCGGGCATTTCTGTGCTGATTCTCGTTGAAGAAGGGCTTTTCAGAGATGCTTTAGAACGCCAAATTCGCGCCTGGGGCGCAGAGACATTAAGTTTCTCTACCGTGAGCGAGCTTGTGGCTTTCTACACCAACAACACAAAAACATTCCACAGAATGATTGTTGATATTGCCCATTGGTCCGGCGACCAAGATGAAATTAATCGTTTCCGCGAAACCTTAGAACCCCTGGAAAATACCTATAGCATTGCTTTAACTTTACCTTTCCATCACCTCGACAATCAACTCTCTGCGGATGGACAGGCTTTGCATATTTTCGGAGAACATTTAAGGCCTGACTATATTTTGACGCTTCCCTTACAGCTAACAGCCTTAAAATCTGCTTTGCTGGCGGTGTCCTCTTCTCAGCAGAACGCAGCTCAAAAGCAAACAGAGTCCTTTCCAAACGCCAAGCGTTTACGTCTTTTGCTTGCAGAAGACAATCACATTAATCGCGTTTTCGCTGAAGAAACAATTAAAAAGCTCGGCCATTATGTCGATTATGTCGCCAATGGGGTCGAAGCACTGGCCGCTTTGCGCTCTCGTCCTTACGATATCGTCTTAATGGATGTCCGCATGCCAGAAATGGGCGGAATTGAAGCAACCCATAAACTCAGAGCTTTGCCGAATGGTCAGAAAATTCCTGTCATTGCCATGACAGCCCATGCCCTCCCCGGAGACCGCGAGCAATTCATTAAAGATGGTATGGATGATTATATTGCCAAACCGCTTGACCCAGACGCTTTAGAAACACTCCTTAACCGCTACGCTGCCGATAGAGACACAGACATGCTTCTCCCTATAGCCCCCAATGGTGAGCAAACCAATGCCTTATCCGTGTTCGACTCATCGTCTCTTGCCAGCTTGCAGAACACAATGCAGCCCGAACAGTTGCAAGACCTTGTTGGCAGTTTCTTAGAGGATATGGAACCTCGTCTTGAACGTCTTGTATCCTGTCTTCGTGAAGGTCGGAATGAGGATATGATTCAATTAGCACATGATTTGAAGAGCATGTCAGGAAATTTCGGTGCCATGAGGTTTGCCGCACAAGCCCAGACTTTAGAAACCGCCTGTCATGAGAAAAATTACGATGTCATGCCAGAAATCATAACAGCCTTACAGCATCACTATGAACGCGCCAAAGAGGCTATCTTAGACTGGCTGCAGGGGCTCTCTCAAAACAATAGGGATACTTACTAGAGTCATCCGCGAGCAAAGGGCTCCACCTGCCCCCTCGCTTTACGCCAAAATACGAAGTTTCAGAATAATCTCGAAATATTAAGACCGTGCACGCCCTGTCGCGTCCATATGCCGCAGAGCCATAGACTTTATAAAAATATTATATTTCAGTATATTAAAGCAAAAGACTAGAGCTCTTAGCTTTAAGAACGCTATAAAGATATTGAAAGACTATCTCTTGCAAAAAATCATGATGCAGAGATAATATTAGCATGTTTGAAAATGAAAATTCGTCAGCCTTCGAGGCAAAATGGATGATTCGGCAATATTGCTTTCGATGCACCCTCGAAGACAATGTTGCAAGGATTTGGTCTTGATCTTTAACTATAGACTCTAAATTAAATACTGGGGCAAGACCCGTTGAAAGAGGCGCCCCTCGAAGGATGCGTTTTACGGCAAAAACGAAAGACAGAGAGCATCTCACCTGATTCAGGATAAAAGCGAAATGCTGTCAAAAGGCTTTGAACCCCTATGAAAATGAGGTCACCATGTTTGACAAAATCGAATTTTTCTTAAATCGAGATGCCCTTTTACCCTTTCTCTTTAAGAATCTTCTCCATGGCCTCGCCCTTGGGGTGCTTATTAGTATGGGATTGCTTTATGTCGATTTCGGCGGGCTGAAAACACTGATCGATCAATCCCCCTCCCCGCATATTCCACTGTTGATGCTTTTTTTTGGTCTTTGCATCACTTTTGGAAGTGTGTCCATGGCGATTGCGGTCATGGGTCTTGGGAAGAGTTCAACGGACAAAGAACCTAAAAATGAAGATCTTGAAAAAGAGACTCTGAAAGATCACGATTCGCCCCAAAATCCTCTTTAGAGCATTTTCCAAAATCGTGGAAAACGCTCTATAAAAGGGCCATGCTGATTGGCTGAATTTCACGCATTTGACTTTAATTTAATGTGCTGCTGCTTTTGCACCTTCTTTTAGGACAAAAATTTGGCCGCAATAGGGGCATTCAGCTTTATTCTCTTCATTCATTGTCAAATAAACCAAGGGATGACCTAAACTTCCCCCTCCACCATCACATCCAACGCTGCGGTCTTCAACCTCGATAACATCCTTTGGCTTCATCATATTCCCTTTCAGACTTATTGCGAACAGTGGTACCGTTTCGCTTCACCCCTGATGAAAAGAGGGGCTCTTATACATCGATCCAACAAAAGATACAGCCAAAGCGCATTTTTGTCTGAAAAGATTGAAAGCCAAACAAAAAGCGAGAAAAAGCTATAGCCTGGTGACAATTCTTTTGTCAGAGGCAATGCATGCGTGATCCCATCTATTGAAAGATGATTAGAAATCACCTACATCAACATCTCAAGTCTTCAATAATACCTTAGGCAAACATCTTCAACAGTCTTGCGCATGGAAAGAGAATGAACGTGAAAAAAGCGTTTCTCATCTCCCTTCGCGTCTCAAAGCATTTGGGAACTTCTACTGGCCTCTTTCCCAGTTTCTTGTCCCAGCCTTTTCAATAACTTCCGAGGCTTTTCCAGGCAGAATTCGAGGTCAATCAAAGTTAACCATTTGCCTTTTATCAGATGTGCAAGAATGCTCTACTTTTTTGTTTTTACAAAGAAATCTAGAGCATTTCATTTTTATCTTGAATCAGTGGAAATGCTCTATGTCTTTGTTTTTGCCGCAAAACGCAGGGTTAAAGGGGCTGCCACTTTAACCAGCTTTGCTCTAGAAACCCAATGACATAAGTTTCACAGTTTACGCTTCCCACTGGCTCTTGTCTTCGCACTCTCTTACAATCACGCCCGGCTTATGCTCTTGCTTGAAAGTGATTTTAGCACCATGTCGTCCTCCCGTCTTTCCGAATCTTCCGCCGCACTTAATACTGAAGAACAGCCTCGCTATGCCGTTGAACTCAAAGGCTTGGATAAAACTTATGCCGCCAGTGGGCGTTCAACGCCAAAGCATGCTCTAAAGTCCGTTGATTTACAGATTCCACGTGGCTCTCTTTTTGGACTTTTGGGCCCAAATGGTGCTGGCAAGTCAACGATGATCAATATTCTCGCCGGCCTGGTTAATAAATCTGCTGGAGATGCTAAAATATGGGGATATGACGTCGGAAAACACCCCCGGGCAGCAGCACGGTCTATCGGTGTGGTTCCGCAAGAACTTAATGTTGATGCTTTTTTCACGCCAGAAGAAATGCTTGATGTGCAAGCGGGTCTCTATGGCGTTCCTGCGGACAAAAGGCGCACCCAAGAGCTGCTTGAAATCGTGGGCCTGAGTGATAAGGCCCAAGCCTATGCGCGCGCTTTATCAGGCGGCATGAAGAGAAGACTTATGGTTGCAAAGGCCATGGTACATAACCCTCCTGTCCTGGTGCTCGATGAGCCCACCGCCGGCGTTGATGTTGAGTTAAGACAGCAACTCTGGCAGCAAGTCAAAAAACTCAATGACCAAGGCACAACTGTCTTGCTGACAACCCATTATCTCGAAGAAGCAGAAGAGCTCTGCGATGAGATCGCCATTATCAACCATGGACGGGTGATCGCCAGGGATCAAACTGCCAATCTTATGCAACGTCTTGATCAAAAAGAGCTTCACCTAACCCTATCAGGCCCCTTAAGCACACTCCCAGCACCCCTTAAGGCCTTTGGATTTCGGATCATGCCCGGACAAGAGGACCTCGGTCATGACACGAAATTGGGCTTGCAATTTCGCCGTGGTCAAATAGACATTGCGCAAGCCATTGCCGCCGTTCAAAAGGAGGGCTTGCAGATTCTCGATCTCAGCACAATTGAGCCTGATTTAGAGGATATTTTTCTTGCCTTAACCCAAGCCGACAATCATGAAACGGCTTCAGAGAACCAGAGCGCAGCCTAAAAAGTGAGGGTGAGTCGTTTCTCACCCTCACTTTTTTGAGAGATATCTTTAGAGCATTTCATTTTTATCTTGAATCAATGGAAAGGCTCTATGGTCTTGTTTTTGCCGCAAAACGCATGGTGATAGGGGCTGCCACTTTAACCAGCTTTGCTCTAAGCACTTTAATGCGCA
>DDLW01000308.1 GCA_002340345.1 Alphaproteobacteria bacterium UBA2562
TAACCAGCTTTGCTCTAAGAGCTTCCTGGGTGCAATTTGTAATCAAATTACTTTGATTTTGCTATAGAGGTCATTGTTCATCAGACAAAAAGGTCGTCAAATATTCCGTTTCCCTTATCATTAACCATTTTTGTGACGATTTGCTAAAGCATCTTCATCTTGGAACAGGGCTCTTACAAATACGGTTTCTATGCAAGCAGATTCTTGTTCAGTTGCATATTCCCTAAAACCTTTATGTCCATATCAGAATATCAGCACAAGCAGATCATAGCTCCAGATCCGCATGAATTTCTGGCCATTTACCGGTCCGCACTCTTTGAGGGGAACTATATTTTTCTGTTCTGTATCTAGAAGATACAGAGTATGTGTACCTCCTCCTTCAGCGGCAACCAAATGGCCGCCCCGTGACCATCGCGGCAATCTCAGGCTTTCGGCTCCACGAAATTTCTGCAGAAAATTCCCATCTGTATCACTGATATGAATCTCCATATGAGATGAGCCATCAGTATTGCCATGTGCAGCAATTCGCATTCCATCAGGATGAAATCTGGGAGTCGGGTTGGCCCTGACTTCCCATGAAGACAGTCGTTCAACATTCCCGGATCCGTTGAGAGGAATAGCCGCAACGTAATAACTTATGCCGTCATCGGACCGTTCATAAACAATTTGTCCATTTGCAACATGCGGAATACCATTGGCAGAATGCTCCGGTTCATAAATAACATGTTCAACAGATATGTTTGTTTCCAAATTATTTTCTCGAATCTGTTCCAGGGAAGATTGATCAGGAGCCATTACTTTCCATAAGCCAAACAGATTGTCTTTGTCACCGGCTTCATAAACGATCCAATGACCATTATCAGACCAAACCGGATAAACATCCATTATTTCATTATGTGTCAAGGGTTGGCCACCTGCATTATTCTCCGGAGAACCAATCCAGATTTCCGAGGAGTTAGCCGTATCAATGGATGCCTGATCCACTTTTTGCCAGGCAATCCGGCCTCCTTCAGGAGACCAAGCAGGCATTAAATCATCCCGTTTGTCATTGGTAATTTGCGACACATTCCCGGTTTTGCGATCCAGTATAAAAAGCTCGAAATCTTCCCCGTCATGCTGGGCAAAGGCGACATATTGGCCATCAGGAGAAAAAACCGGACTTGCAACCTCTCCTTTTGCTATCAGATCTGGTTTTTCCACACCCTGGCCATCCAGAATACACAGGGAAGCTTCTTTTGTTGCTAGAACGGCTTGTGCTCCATATTTTTAGAGTAGTCGTTTTCCGGAACTGTCCGATTTTTCTTCAGAAGCATTTACAGAAGAGTTATAAGATCCGAAAAACAGGATAATACCAGTCAGCAGAAGAATGTTTTTCATAGAAATTGTTTTCCTATTTTCGCGCGTCGCAGGTTTTTGCACTGGTTGCCATCAGACCTTGCAGCAAACGCGTTATAATGAAAAGGATCTTTATGGATAAAACCATATAAATTGAGTGTATTTTTGAGATGGCTTATTCATTAGATTTTCGCTGTAAAGTTTTAGAAGTTCGCAATTGTGAAGGTTAGTATGGCTGAGGCGGCAGAGCGATTTGGCGTTGGTATTGCGAGTGTGAAGATGTCCAGCATACAGCCAATCACGGAGCAAGGCGTATGAATAGGTTTGTTCCCTATACCGGTTTCTGTTCAAATTATGGTAAAGGATTTGTTTTTGGAAGTTTTATTTAGCGACCGCGTGTGAGGTGGCAGATGGATAATAAGCCTTGGGAGAGCAGGGTGCGGTCAGGATAGCCAGTTGTTTTGCAGTCTCTTTCTATTCTATTAAGTTGCAGAAGAGCCATTTCTATCAGATCAGATTTTTGGTCAGGAGCCCAGCGTATGAGTTGCTGTGTAAAAGCGTCTACCTGTTTAAAAAAAATAGGCGGTCTTAAAGAGGTGATGGCCTCTTTGGCTGTTTGTCCTGATTGCCAGGCGATCAGCGCAATATGAAGTTTTTGAAAATGGCGCAAGAGGGCACGGACGATTGTAACAGGGGCTTCTCCTTCGCTGAGAAGCCTTTGTATAAGATCCAGAGCATTTTTAGGGTGGTAGCTCGCAATGGCATGGGCTAAAGACTCAAGAGTCTTCGCTGAACTGTCCCCAATAGAATCGATGACATCATCAAGTGTGATTGTCTCTTGGCCATAAGTTGCTAAATCGAGTTTTTGTAATTCAGATCGTGTAAGGCTCCGATCGCCACCAAGGTGATCGCAAAGGTAAGATAACGCATCCGGTGTAAGAGTTGCTTGGCCCTGGTGGAGTGTTTCTTTGATGACGTTGATGAGATCGCGCTTTTCATCTTGATAGCATGGAATTGCAACGGCGGCATCATGCTGTTCACAGAGTTTTCGAATTTTAGATCGTGGCGAAAGGTCACCTGCTTCAACAATGGCAAGATTTCCAGGACCCTGATCAAGAGCTATTTCCAAAGCTTTCGCGATTTCTTCTCCAGCATGGCGGATTTTAATGGCTTTGCGGTCTCCGAGCAGAGACAGGGCCCTGATCTCATCAGAAAGGCGTGAGGGCGTTGACTTGATATCATCGCTGGTTAAGGAGGCGGATAAGAAAGGGTCATGGGGGTCTTTAACGAGAGCCTTAAAGAGACTTTGAGCTCTTTCTTGAACAAGTCCATGATCTGGGCCGTAAAAAAGAGCAATAGAAATTTTTGGATTTGGGTTTTTTAAAAACTCTGTGACATCTCTCGCGGCTAATTTCATCAGGCTAGCCTTTACGGAAATAAAGTCCAATGCGTCTGGTGATGGCTTCAGAAATAATTTCTAAAGAACGTTCTGCTGAGTGGCGTTTTGCAGCGCTATCGGCATAAGCATATTGGGTTGTATCGCGCCGACTATAAGCAGAGCTGGCCTCTTCTTTTCCTGAGAGAATCACTTTTTCAGGAGATGAATTTATAGCCTCTAATTTATAATCGGCGACGATTATTACTTTTGTTCGGGTTTCTGAGGCATCTCTATTGAGAGCAACGGATGTTTCAGTCTCGGTGAGTGTAACGGTCAGGCGGTAATGCGGTGTTGAGGGTTCTCCTCTTGGTGTAATCCGATCAAGTAAGTAATTTCTGAGAATTTGTCCATTCCGATTTTCTATAGGCCGAATTTGGATATAGGCCATAGTTCCGGCGACATTATTGGCTTGTGTTCTTGCGGCATTTTGGCCTGGCTGGCCATGGAGAGGTCGGAAACCGCAGGCCGTCAGGCCAATCGCGGAGATAAGAAGAGCGGTTCCGAAAAAGATCGAAGATCTTCTGGACCGCAGAGGCCGCATAACATTCATAATTGACATACCCTTTGTAAAGAGCGTTGCTGAGAAAAACAAAGGGGTCTCAGCAAGATTTATAGCATTTCACCTGATTCAAATTAAAAGCGAAAGGCTCTATGGTCTTGTTTTTACCGCAAAAAGCATGGTTAAAGTGAAGCCACTTTAACCAGCTTTGCTCTAGAGACTCGAACACTCTACCCAATGACGATATTGACAATACGATTGGGGACAACAATGACTTTACGGATGTTTTTGTCTTTGAGAGCTCTTTGTATTGCAGCGTCAGCCATAGCAACCGACTCGGCATGTTCTTTTTGCGCATCCAGAGGGAGTTGGATTGTTGTTTTCTTTTTGCCATTGACTTGCACGGCAATTTCGATGGTGTCTTCAATAAGATATTGGGCATCGGCTTGTGGCCAAGGGCGTTGGGCAACAAGGTCTTGATGTCCGAGATAGGTCCAAATTTCTTCTCCTAAATGGGGCATCATGGGGGCGATGAGATGGGAAATGATCTCAAAACCATGTCTTAGAACCCAGCCATCACCGACAGGGTCTTCTTTCCCATGGAGAGAGGATAAGCTATTTGTGAGCTCGCGGAGTCGCGCAACAGCGCGATTGAGGTGATATTTTTCAAGATCTTCGGAAATACCAGCAATCGTCTTGTGAATCGCTTTCAGGGCTGTTTCGCTGTTCTCTGAGAAAGACTCGGGTTTCGGCGCATTTTTCTCAGCAATAGGGGTGTTCGGTTCAGAGAGCAGTCGCCAGAGGCGATTGATATAACGCCAAGCGCCGTCGATTCCAGAATCGGTCCATTCCATGTCACGTTCTGGTGGGGAATCGGACAGCATGAATAGCCGTGAGGCATCAGCACCATAGCTTTCGATGATGTAGGTTGGGTCGACAACATTCTTTTTAGACTTACTCATTTTCTCTGAGCGTCCGACAGAGATAAGAGCATCATCCTTATTTTGGCGCCATTGTCCTGCGTCATCCCGATAAATTTCGTCTGGAGAGATCCATTGCCCATCTGGTGATTTATAGGTTTCATGGCAGACCATGCCTTGGGTGAAAAGACCGGCAAAGGGTTCACTGATCTTTAGATAGCCACAGTCTCGCAGGGCGCGGGTAAAGAATCGGGAGTAGAGAAGGTGAAGAACAGCATGTTCAATGCCGCCAATATAATGATCGACGGGAAGCCAATAATCGACGGCTTGTGCATCGAACGCTTTGTCTTCGACTTTTGGCGAACAGAATCGCGCGAAATACCAACTTGATTCGAAAAAAGTATCGAAGGTGTCTGTTTCTCGCTCCGAGTCTTTACCGCATTTAGGGCATTTCACATATTTCCAATGGGGATGGCGCGCAATCGGGTTGCCTGGTTCGGAGAAATCGACATCTTCTGGCAATGTGACAGGAAGGTCCGAATCCGGCACCGGGACAATGCCGCAGTCTGGACAGTGAATGATTGGAATGGGGCATCCCCAATAGCGTTGGCGCGATACGCCCCAATCTCGCAAGCGATATTCTATCCGGCCTTCTCCATCGCCTTGGGACTCTAGATGCGAGATGGCGGTGATTTTGGCCTCCTGCACTGTAAGGCCATTGAGAAAATCGGAATTGATCAGAAGACCATCCCCTGTAAAGGCCTCTTTCGACTCGGCCATGTGCGCTGTAAAGGCGGCTGGGTCTTCTTCTTTTGGCGCGACAACAGCTTGGACAGGAAGATCATATTTGCGGGCGAAGTCCAGATCGCGTTGATCATGGGCTGGGCAGCCAAAAATAGCGCCGGTGCCATACTCCATCAGGACGAAGTTTGCGACATAAAGAGGCAAAAAGGCGTCTTTGATGAAGGGATGGGCCACGCGTAAATATGTTTTATAGCCACGTTTCTCGGCGGTTTCGATGGCTTCTTCGCTGGTTCCGAGTCGGTCACAGTCGGCAATAAACTCTCGCAAAGCCGGGTCATGTTTTGCAAGGGCGGTGGTGACAGGATGATGAGGCGAAAGAGCGCAAAAGGAGGCACCGAATAAAGTATCGGGGCGGGTTGTGAAAACCTCTAACCGTGATTCGGGCAAACTGTCTTTTATGTCTGCGGACAGGTCTGTGCCTTCTGAAGACGCGACATGAAAAAGGACTTTGGCCCCTTGCGAGCGGCCAATCCAGTTTTCTTGCA
Organism: Alphaproteobacteria bacterium UBA2562; assembly: GCA_002340345.1. Classification (GTDB taxonomy): domain Bacteria; phylum Pseudomonadota; class Alphaproteobacteria; order UBA2562; family UBA2562; genus UBA2562. The sequence continues at coordinate 5,482 of DDLW01000308.1, forward strand.
TAATGCGCACTTTTTCAGGCCAGCGGTCGAGCTCTTTAAGGCCTTCGAGCAGATCCTCTGCATAATGGGTGATTCGCAAAAACCACTGATTTAATTTCCGGCGCTCAACGGGCACACCGGAACGCCATCCTTTGCCGTCAATGACCTGTTCATTTGCGAGGACAGTATGTTCTTGGGGGTCCCAATTGACCCAAGATTCTTTACGATAGGCAAGACCAGCGCGGAGAAAATCCAAGAACATTTTCTGTTCATGTTTGTAATAGTCAGGGCTGCAGGTGGCGATTTCGCGATTCCAATCGATGGACAGGCCCATCGGTTTGAATTGGTCACGCATGGCATCAATATTTTTATAGGTCCAGTCGCCTGGGTGGGTTCCAGCGGCAATTGCGGCATTTTCCGCAGGCAAACCAAAAGCGTCCCAGCCCATGGGATGCAAAACATTAAAGCCCATGGCCCGTTTGAAACGAGCAATAACATCGCCGATTGTGTAGTTCCGCAGATGTCCCATATGGATTCGGCCAGAGGGATAGGGGAACATTTCGAGGACATAGCATTTAGGCTTTTCGAAATCTTCCGAAGCTTGAAAACAGTTTTTTTCGTCCCAGGCTTTTTGCCATTTTTGTTCGACGTCTTTAAAATTATAGCGTGACATGAAAGATTTCCTGAGGGCAAAGGCGTAAAAAGAGATCTCTTCTTGCGCCACCAACTTTATTCTAGAGCAAAGGGGTTCAGTCCCGCCCTTTGGTCCGTTTTGCGGCAAAAATAAAGGCTTACAGCATTTTTCCTGACGCTAAAGACGAAAGCAAAATGCTGTAAAGCGTTTGAGAGGGTCTTTGAGATCAAAGGCGAGTCGTAGTGAAAGCCGCTTTGAGTGACGGCAGACGACATACAGGACCGCGACATCAGAATCACGACATTAAGATCACAAGGGCATTTCTTCGAATTGAGACGCATAGTGCGCTGCCGAGGGGATCTTGGCAAGGGAAAGGCGCTTAAAATCGCTTATCGCCGCCCAGAGCCATAATTTCAGCCTTGCAAGAGGCTTTACCACCCATCCTCTCTGGTTCCATCGGCCTTTTTTAATTTTGCGCCATGCGAAGCTCGCGCGCCCGGGTGAGAATCGAGTTTTCCAATTCCGTGCCGGTTTCTTGGGAAACAGGCGCATCGATCCAACTGCCAGAAGGATGCAAACGCTGGCGGAAAACAGCGGCCCGAATGCCATCGGCGCGCAATTGGCGGCCAAGAATAAAAATATTAATCTTAAAGCGTTCTGTCGGGCTTTCAGGCGGCTGATACCAGTCTGTGATAATGACCCCGCCAAAGGGGTCCGCATTGGCCAAAGGCATGAAATTGATCGAGTCGAGACTCGCCCGCCATAAAAAGGCATTCACCCCAATCCCAGAGGGTCCGCCATCGGCACTTTCGCTATCACCGCCATCGCCAAAGAGGCTGCCCCCCATATCGCCTAGAATTTTATCACCACCCATGCGTTCTTCATAAGGCGTCGGGCCTGTTTCCCCACCGAGACCACAGGCTGATAAAGAAAGACAAGAGAGGATGAGACAGGCCGAAAGAGGGCGTTTTATAGACCCTTTAGAGGCTACAAAACGCTTGGGAGCGGATAAGGGGCGCTCTTGAATAGCAAAAAGAGAAGGGCGCGTTTCCCAATGATCCATGGATTTTCATCTCCCTTTGGATAAAGACGTCAGGCGAAGCTCGACCAAATTGAAGGGGTTTGGCCAAACTTATGGCATTAAAAACAAAATGTTAGAGCAGATCTGCAGGGCTCTCAAAGCGACTTTAGCAGCAGCCATAACCTCTTTAAAGCCACAGCAAAGAGCAACAGCCATGTCATAACAAACAAAAGCAAATATTCTATGTCTAAGTAAAGTAAGATCCGTATGTATAAAAGGATTTTAGGGCCAGGGGCAAAGGGTTAGAGCCATTCCTTTGATAAATTTTAATTTAAAAACAAAGACTTAAAATGTTTTCGGGCTCTAGTAGATAAAGCAAAATGCTGTATACTGAAACATGAAGTCTGGCAAAGAGCTTCACCTCAAAAAGTCTCACGACTCTGATCCCTGGGAAGAGGTCTTTTGAAACCATGCTCTTTCCCAAAGTGCTAAAAAGAGCCCTTGTCATTAAGAAAGATGAGGCTTTTCAAAGCGGCCCTGTGCATAACCGTGTCATTTCAGCGACAGCTTTAACCACAAGAGACAGAAATGAGGCCTTGCGGCCTTTCTCTTCTTGACCTCATGGCTATCAAAGTTCAAAACCATCGCCACCTGCGATGATCACCCAGGGATCACAGAGTGATCTCAAGGTCGCCGCAGACGCCTGTAGCCGAAAGCAGGGCTTGAGGGCTATAGGGCCGGGTTTCGCCAGTTTGGAATTGTGTGGCGCTAAAACCACAACGTTCCAAATCATCGACCAGAAGAGGTTTTCAGCATTGATCCTCAGGCTGGTTTGAATAGGATACAGCAGTAACGGCGCTCGCACCGATGACCCAAGGATAAGGGTTGAGCTGATGTGTGGCCGCCAAGAACATGGTGTGAAGCGGAATTCACCGCTGTCGCACGAAACAATCCTGTAATAGCGGATGTCCGCTGAGACCCGTCAGATTTGGACAGACACACACAAAGTTTTGGGGAACGAGGAATGAAAAAGGTTCTTCTTGGCACCACAGCCATCATCGGTGCAACCATGATCGCTCTGCCGGCTGTTGCCGCTGATCCAATCAAATTGGGTCTTGGTGGTTATCATAACGTTCGCTTCGGTGCCAATTTGGCCGAAGATGATAGTTCTTTCTCAAAGGACCATACTATCTTAAGTGGCACTAGAGATGATACATCAAGAAATAGTGGTGCGAATTCGAAAGACTCTGGTGAGCTTGATATTCTACTGGAACAAGATACAGAAATCTTTTTCACTGGTGAAACCGAGCTTGAAAATGGCTTAACCTTTGGTTTCGTTACACAGCTTGAAATGGATAACGGTAATAACGCTACCAAAGATGAAAGCTTCATGTATATCAGAGGCGGCTTTGGTCAGTTAACCCTGGGTGACAATGATGGCGCTGCTGATATTGCCAATGTTGCTGCGCCTATGGGATCTAGCATGTTCTCTGCGCTTTCCAATAACCAAATGATGGACAGTGACATACAGGGTCTTGTTGAGATCGGGACCCAAGGCGATCTTAGCATGGGGAATGATGCTTCTGGTGTTTATTATGAGACACCTCGCTTAGCTGGTTTCCGAGCAAATGTTACTTATAAACCAACAAATGCTATAGAACGCAGTAATCTTGATAGTGGTTTTGCAAACCGTGGTGGTCTGAATGATATTTGGGGCTTCGGTTTAGATTACTCCAATAGCTTCGGCCCTGTTGACGTCGCTGTTGGTGCTGCTTATGAAATGGCAAATGACTCAGACAATGCAACAGCCAATGCAGGCGCAACTACAGCAAATAGCGCAGAAGCTTATGGTAACGAAGATCCAGAAGTCTATACAATTGGTCTGCAAGTCGGTTTTGCTGGTGTAAGGTTTGGTGGTGGCTATGGTCTTTATACAGGACAGCAAGCTGACATAGGAGCTGACGTTCAAACCTGGAATGTTGGTGCAACTTATGGCATAGGTCCTGTGACTATTGGTGCTGCTTATTCTCGTGCTGACATCGATGATTATAACACTTCAAGAACTGCAGCGACAAATCCTGACACTCGGACAAATGGTCGTTCTGCAGATACCATTTCTATCGATGGTACATATGCAATGGGTCCAGGAATCGACTTCGAAACGGGCTTTCAATATAATACTCTAGAGCATTCTTACATCTCTGGTAATCCTAGAGATGCTACTTACAGTAACGTAGCAATGGGCATGGGTTTTGCCTTAAGCTTCTAATTTTGTCTTAAATCTCGATCTACAGAAAAGGCAGTCTTCGGACTGCCTTTTTTGTTGTGAGATAAAATGTTATTGTAAGCAGCACGGGATACAGGTTTCCGAAGGGTGAATCGTTTGGCTGCTGGGGGCTATTAAAAATGTGGGTTTTGCCGAATGGATATTGCGAACTCTTTTAAAGATCATCGTCAGCGGTTATGTGCTACGGCGCAGGCAGCTGGGCGCAAGGATGAAGATATTTCACTCATGGCTGTTTCAAAATATCATAGCGAGGCGGCGGTTGAACAGGCATTGGAAACAGGGCACAGGCTGTTTGGTGAAAATCGTGTTCAAGAGGCAAAACAAAAATTTCCAGCTTTAAAAGCACGCTATCCAGATTTGCGTTTACATCTCATTGGGCCGCTACAAACCAATAAAGTCAAAGATATCTTTGGCCTTTTTGACTCTGTGGATAGCTTAGACCGGCCAAAATTGGCAGAGGCTTTGGCCAAGGCAAGAGATGAAAAAAATTTAACTCTGCCAAATTTGATGGTGCAAATTAATATCGGCGAAGAACCACAAAAGGCTGGCATTTTACCGCAAGAGGCCGATGCGTTCCTTGAAGACTGTCGAGATCGCTTGGCTTTACCTATCAAAGGGCTGATGTGCATTCCACCGGTTGGAGAAGAGCCGAGTCTTTATTTTGCGCTTTTGCGTGAAATCGCCAAACGACATCAGCTTGATCATCTCAGCATGGGCATGAGCGCGGATTTTGAATGCGCCATCCAGTTCGGGGCCACCATGATCAGAATCGGCACGGCACTTTTCGGAGAACGATAGAGAAGAAAGGGTTTCCAAAGGGCAAGCCCTTTGGCCGCCAGCGGCCCAAAGAGCCTGAAAGGCTCT
>DDLW01000306.1 GCA_002340345.1 Alphaproteobacteria bacterium UBA2562
GTCTTGTTTTTGCAGCAAAACGCAGGGTTAAAATGATGCCACTTTAACCAGCTTTGCTCTAGCAGAAAATTTTCCGCCCCAACCATGCCTTATTTTGAATCCATAATCCAAACACCATCCCAACTTGCTTTTGGCGGATTTTCAAGATAATGCTGGCAACGCTCCATATAAACATGCGAAGGCCCATCATTCGGATTGGCTCGCACGGCATCTTTAAAAGAATTCAAAGCGCCGTGGAAATCTCTTTTACGGTAATGCAAAAGACCTTTTGAGAACGCTTCCAAGCATTTTTCCAAATTTGGGAAAGTTTCATAAGTATGATGCCCAAGCGCCTCATAAATACCAATTGGTTTTGTCTTGCCTTTGACACGCAAAAGATCGAGTGCACGCAAAAGATGTTTTTGTTTGAGTGAGTTCTTGGTCGCTTCACAAATAATAATATTGGCCCCATAGGCCTTTGTCGCCCCTTCCAAACGTGAGGCAAGGTTCACCCGGTCACCAATCACAGTATAATCCATTCTTTTCGGCGACCCAATATTCCCAGCAATTACTTCGCCCGTTGCGATGCCAATACCGATATCAATAAGGTAGGTTCCTTTTGCAATTCGTTTCTTATTCAAAGGTTCCAAACGTCGAATCATGCCACATGCGGTCTTCAGAGCATTGTCCGAATCTTCTGGCCCAGGGAAAGGCGCGCCAAATAAAGCCATAATAGCGTCACCGATATATTTATCCAAAATACCGTGATTGGCAAAAATTTCATCGACCATTTCTGTGAAATATTCATTTAACATCTTCACAGTGCCTTTTGTGCCAAGGCTTTCTGAGATCGTTGTAAAGGCGCGAATATCAGAGAAAAGAATAGAAATATTTTGGGAAACCCCGCCAAGCCTCGACAAATCAGCCCCCATCAGCTGATCCATAACCTCTTTTGACAAATAACGAGACATGGTGGAGGTGATTCTTTTTGTCTCTGTCAAGTCTTCTATGACCAGCAAATAACCGATGATATGTTCTTTTGCATCATCAATCAGAGGCACAACGGTCAGGTTCACAGAAACTTTTTTACTGTCACTACGGGTAAATTCCACATCAAGAGCAATATCTTGCTCATTACTTTCCCGAACGCGCTTAACACTCTCGACCAACCACTGATTTTCTTCCCCAACAATTTCGAGAAGTTGGTGTTCAAGAACATTTTCGGTCCGGATGCCAAAAACACTTTGTGCCGCATCATTCAACTTGGTAATTCGGAATTCTTCATCCAGCGTAATCATGCCATTCGACATCGATTTCAGAATGCTTTCGTTGAAATTCCGTGTTGCTTTCATATCTTCGAAGAGCTGTGCATTTTCAAGTGCGATCGCGCATTGGGCGGCAAAAGACCGTAACCGCTTTTGGTCCAGCATATTAAAGTCGCCCCGACTTTTATTCAGCACCTGAATAACACCCAGCTTACGGCCATCCTTATTCAGAATTGGCATGCACAGCATATTTCGGGTCTGGAACCCTGTTTTAACATCGATTTCTTTATTGAAACGAGGATCATTGTAAGGGTCATTGATTTTGAGCGCTTCTCCGGACACAAAGCATTCGCCCACAAGACCTTGGTTCGAGGGCAGGCGGATTTCTTTTGTCGCGAGCCCTTCCGCCACCAAAGACCACAGTTCATTTGTCAATTCATCATAAAGAAAGAGCGTGCTCCGGTCCGCATCGAGCAGATTGGTTGTCACTTCAATAATTTTTCTTAACAAATCATGCACTTGAAGCTCAGATGAAAGAGCGCTGGTAATTTCAAGTAATTTTGCCTCTTCCCAACGCGCGCGCTCAACTTGCTCAAACAGAATACCATTTTGCAAGGCGGTCGATGCTTGGCTGCCGACCATCTCCAGAAGACGGCAATCTTCGCGGTTAAATTGTCCGCTTTTTTTATTCAGAACTTCAAGGACACCAATAACGCGCTCATCCTTATCTCGCACAGGCACACAAACAATATTACGTGTTTGATAGCCTGTCGCCGTATCAACATTCCGATTGAACCTGTCATCCGCATAGGCATCGGGAATAATTTCTGAAACCCCACTGGTGAAGACACTGCCCGCAATACCAGTGTCTTTAGGAATGCGAATTTCATCAAATTGTGTGCCTTCTTCATCAATGGCCGATCGGGAAAAAAGCTCTTCTGTATCAGAATCAAATAAAAACATTGTCGAACGTTCCGCATTCAGCGTTTGCGTCATCAACGCCAACATCCGCGGATAAAGTTCGTTTAAAGAGATAGACTCTGACATCCGATCTGTAACTTCGACCAGGGCAGACAATTTGCGTGTATGTTCAACAAGCTTCGAACTCAGCTTCGTGACTTCAGCATGGGACAGACTTTGGAGGATTGCATCAAACTCATCCTGTGTCATATGGCGTCGAAAAATACTCTGGACGATATCAAGGCCAGTGATGGCTGTGTTATTTTGGGTCTCTGTTTTGGACATGGTTCCAATCGTCCTTGTTTCGAAAAGAGGCACCTAAAAGATCTTTTTGGGGCCATGATACAGAATGATCTGTGACTATGAGCGCAAAGGCCAGTCAAACTGAATATGTTTGATCTGCTTTTCCTTTAAAGAGTATGCTCCAGAAAAAGTTGATAAATGACAAGTACAAAGACCTCTGCATAATGGTTGATTTTTCTGTTTGTCTTTTTCGGCTTCTGTTTTTGCAGGTTATTTTGGCCGAATTTGGCTCTATAAGTGGCACTTTAGGGTTGTTTTCGGCTTTCTCCTTCCTTTTTAGGCGGACTCCGG
>DDLW01000216.1 GCA_002340345.1 Alphaproteobacteria bacterium UBA2562
TAACCAGCTTTGCTATAGAGCGCTTTTTAGAACATTGATAAAGCGATCTATGTCATTGGAGTTGTTATAAACATGAGGGGCAACGCGAATGGAGCGACCCCGTAAGCTCACAAAAACACGTTCGACAGCAAGACGTGCTGGCAAATCAAAAGGAACATTGTCTTGGAATGTTAATCCAAGCAAATGAGGTGCTCTTAAAGGCGCTGGTAATGTGGGAAGGCCGAGCTTTTCAGCTTCTTGGCTGATTTTATCCGTCAAAGTTGTAATATAGGCAACACTATGAGAGATCTGCCAGTCTAAAATCTGCTCCAAAGAATGATTTACAATCGGGGTGAGAGCAAAGTTTGATCTTTCACCCATATCATAACGGCGGGCCCCAATTTGATATTGATCTGTATATTGAGTCAGTTTTGAGAAATCTTCTGATCCAGCACGGGTAATCCAGTTTTCTTCAAGGGGTTGGCCATGATGCCATTTAGGATCAACATAAACGAAGCCAAAGCTATAAGGACCAAGAAGCCATTTGTAGCACCCAGTCACTAAAAAGTCTGGCTTGATCTCTTTAACATTGAAAGGGACCACCCCAACAGATTGTGTTCCATCAATGACCAGGGCGGCGCCAACTTTTTGACAGGCCTCTGAAACACGCTTGAGATCGACAATAGCGCCATCTGTCCATCGGCAATGCCCACAGGCAACAAGCGCTGTATCATCATCGATTGCGGCAAGAATTTCTTCGGTCCAATGAGGATTTTGACCTGAGGCTGCAATTGTCAGAACTTCAGCCTGGGTTTCTTTTGCTTTTTGTTGCCAGGGATATAAATTTGACGGAAATTGATCCGCAAGCACAAGAATCTTCTGTCCTTTTTTGACAGGAATATTTTTGGCAGCAAGGGAGATACCGTAAGAAACAGACGGTATGATTGCAATATCATCATTATGAGCGTCAATAAGTTGCGCAAAAAGCCCGCGCGCTTTTTCACTGGGCTCGAAAAAATCTTTTGGTTGTATTGACCAGGGATTCAGTTTTGTTGCCACGGCCTTTTGCCCTGCTTGGGAAGAGCCTATGGGCAGGGGAGACATATAGGCACAATTCAAGTAAGAGATATCACTAGGGATATCAAATAGATGTCTTTGACATGTGAGCATTATAAACACACCAAGAAGATAAATATAGGATGATTACAATTCTACATAAAATAGAAGAGAATGAAAATGAGAATTCTTGAATGCGCCTGGGATGCACCGGATAGGATCAGACAGTTTGCGCCCGATCCTATCCTCGCCATGTCATGCGAAGGATCTAATCTCGAATCAATCTTGCACTATGGTGCCCTGATTCAATGACCTTTCCAAGCACAGATTGCGCTTCTGATGTTTGTGTGAATGGCCCCAAGCGCACACGATAAAATTGCATGCCATTGACCGTTGCCGGCGAAATTTCAGCCTGTTGTGTGGTCGAAAGCTTATGCTGAAGCCGTTGCGCATTTCCAGCATCAGCGAAAGCGCCAGCCTGAACAAAAAGATCGCCAACGCCATCTGGCACTTTATAGGCCGTTGCAAAAGGCGCATGATAGGCAGATGCACCATCATCATAATGTGATGAGGAAGACGAAATGTCTTGCTGGTCATACGGAGCATAGCCATTTTCTGCTTGGCTGTCACTTACGGGTGGCAGTTCTAAGGGGCTCTGCTGGTCACCATAAACGCTGTTTGACCCGAGGTGGTCTTGGGAGGTTCCATAAACAGCTTGCGCAGAGGGTGAAGAGACGGTCTGGGGCGGTAAACTTGCGACTTCCACAGGCGCTATGGGCGCTGTTGCGGTCTGAGGAGGCTCATATCCATAAGGGTCTACACCGCTCTGCCCGGCATGCCCATAAGACTGTCCAACAGGGGAGGCCGCAGCCAATTGTGGAGGGGTGTGCGTAGGTTGGGGAGCTGATTTACGACCACCGCCAAAATCAGCAATTGTAATTGGTCCTGCCGGCTCTTCTCCGGGAAGGGGCGGCCATAGAGGCCACATTTCTGTTGGCTGGTACCCCTCTTCATTGGAGGGTAAGGCTTGAACACCATTGGGGGCGGGATGCGCTGGGCCGGCCCCTGTTGGCACTGGTAATGAACTTGGTGTTTGCGCCGCTGTCGGTGTGTATGCAACCTGTTGCGGTGGCATTTGCTGGGTCTGAGGCGCCGCACCAAGTTGCTGCGCCCGAGGTGGCACAGGACGAGAAAGCGGCAAAGGCGCGCTTGCAGGAGCATAGGACGTCCCCTGTGGGGCCGTTACACCTGATCCATAAGGCGTGCTCGCACGAACAGAAGCCGGTTGGTAAACCGTGCGTGGCTGTTGTGATGATCCTGACGGCACCGCCGAGGAAGCAGGCTGTGCAGGTTGATAAGCCGCTTGCGAAGATACTGTTTTAGATTCTGGCGCTGGTGCCCAGCGATGAGCGGCATGGGAATAGCCGGACTTCCCACCTAGAGCTTCTGCTTTTAGACGACGGCTTTCTTCGGCCAGCATGTCAACACGCACATGAGCCAAGCCTTTATGGGCAAAGCCAAGGATTTGAGCGGCTTTTAAGGAGACATCAATAATGCGACCCGCCACAAAAGGTCCTCGGTCATTGATCCTGACTTTGACTTGGCGGCCATTTTCGAGATTGGTGACAAGCACCATAGAGGGCATTGGCAAGGTCGGGTGCGCGGCTGTTAAAGCATCAGGATTAAAGATTTCACCATTCGAGGTTGATTTTCCTCTAAAATCTTCCCCATACCAAGAGGCATTGCCTGTTTGGCTGTAGCTATAATCTTCTGCAGGTTTGAAATAACGTCCATTGACGGTATAAGGCTTGCCAACCTTATAATCGCCAAGGGGCCCCGAGGTCGTGGGCGCGGCTGAGTATCCATAACCAGAACTGTGAGCCCCAGAGTTTTGACCCCCAGAATTGTGACCCATGGACGCTGTGTTATTCTGATTGAGGGGTGTTCCTAGGAATTCAACATCGCTACAAGCAGACAGCAAGACTGCAATCGTCGCCATCGAAATCACTTTTTTAAGATCAGAAGTCGAAGCAAATGGGCGCATGACAGGTCTCCCTCCCTCGGGCATCACCATCAGGCCATCTTCGAAGACAGCCTGATGATCTCTTATAAGCTCTTCCTATCTGCCTGCGATCTTATCTGCGAGAAGACCAACCGCTGTTGCAAAGTAGGTTGACCTATTCCATTTCATAGTATGGTTAAAATTTTCATAAACAAGGAAAGTTGGTCCATTGCGGCCATCCGGCGCAATGACAGCCGCTTTCATGTTTGGAATGATTGGAATCCCAGAACCATCAGGATTTTTGAGGCCTAAGCGGTCCCATTCTTCGAGTGTCTTCCAAATTTTTTTATGATTTGCGAGGCTCATCTTAAAACCTCTGGGGAGTGTAATTTTACGGCCCCATGTTTGAGTCGCATTCCAACCAACAGAACCGAGATAGTTTGCAATGGAAGCAAAGACATCCTTGCGTGTGTTCCAAATGTCTTTATGGCCATCACCATCATAATCCACAGCATATCTTAGGAAACTGGATGGCATAAACTGGCATTGCCCCATAGCGCCAGCCCAACTGCCTTTCATCTGGGCGGGGGCAATATGCCCTTCATTCAGAATGGTCATGGCATTGAAAAGTTCTTTGCGGAAATATTCACTTCTACGACCGTCATAGGCTAATGTCGCAAGGGCTTTTACAACCGAAAATCCGCCTGTGTGGCTGCCGAAATTTGTTTCGATTCCCCAAAGAGCGACAATAAAACGCGGTTGTACGCCAAATTTCTCACCGATTTCTTTTAAAAGAGGGAGATGCTTTTGATAGCGTTCTCGCCCTTTTTTGATGCGCGTTGTGTTAACAACTTTTTCGAGATATTGCGCAAAGGTCCATTTTGATTCTGGTTGATTGCGATCGAGTTCAATGACGCGTGTGCTGGGAACAACCCCTGTTAAAGCTTGGTCTAAAATATTTGCCTTTATGCCACGGCGGAGTGCTTCTTGCCGGAAATCATTTTTCCATTTCTCAAAACCCTGCATGTCGATGGAGACTTTAGGCGTTTGAGCATAAGAGGGGGCAGGGGATATGAGTGTTAAAAGTGCAAGAACAGATAAAGCAGTAAATAATTTCAATGCTTTAAAAGACAAGTCTGCTTTCTCAGTGAGAAAGATTTTACGGCCTAATAGATGAAATTCCATAATGTCCTCGTGTTTTGCGCGAAGTCAGCTCAGGCAGGTCAAGCAAATTTATGCGTTTTTTAGAACACAACCCATAAGACCTCTGCATAATGGTTGATTTTTCTGTTTGTCTTTTTCGGCTTCTGTTTTTGCAGGTTATTTTGGCCGAATTTGGCTCTATAAGTGGCACTTTAGGGTTGTTTTCGGCTTTCTCCTTCCTTTTTAGGCGGACTCCGG
>DDLW01000297.1 GCA_002340345.1 Alphaproteobacteria bacterium UBA2562
ACGCAGGCGTTATATGCTCATCTGGCGCATGGCCTGGGCTCCCCTCGGTCGCTCGTCCTTGGGGCTCTGGGCGAGCCCCCACGTCCGGGAGGTGGCCCTGTGAGATTTGTGTTCTGGTTTTGAGGGGAGGCTGCCTCCAAGTCCTTGTTTCCAAAGGACAAGTCCTTTGGCCGCCGGAGGCATGTTTCTTCATGAAATCCGTTGGATTTCATAGTCGCGTTCAGGTACCACGCGGACATTATATGCTCATCCGGCGCATGGCCTGGGCTCCCCTCGGTCGCTCGTCCTTGGGGCTCTGGTCGAGCCCCCGCGTCCGGGAGAAGTGCTGCGGGGATTGTGTTCTGGTTTTGAGGGGAGGCTGCCTCCAAGTCCTGGTTTCCAAAGGACAAGTCCTTCGACACGATCTATAAAGAAACAAAGACTATTCCTCATTCCCCTTCCCTTTAAGACTTTGAATAAAGTCATCATGGCCATTTTGCTGTTTCTTTTTCTCATTCCAGCCCATTTGCACTTTCGCCCAAAACATCAACGCCTGGACATTGGCTCTTTCGCCCTCTTTATTTCCATTAAGCGCAATATCATAGAGTCGCGCGGCGATTTTCCCATTGGCCACAGCCTTCCCTTCATCCAGCTCTTTACGGAAATATTTACGCAAGGTTGGAGGACTCATTTTAAGAGCGGCGGCAATGGCATCTTGCGGCATGCCCATGCTGGCTAAAGACTGTACACAGTCCCTTTGATCTTGATTTGGTTTTAACGCGACGGCCACAGAAAGTCTCCTTCGCGGTTTTCCTAGGAGCAAAGCTGGCTAAAGTGGCATCACTTTAGCCATGCGTTTTGCGGTGAAAACAAAAACAGAGAGCATTTCACCTGCTTCAAGTTAAAAGCGAAATGCTCTAGGAGCAAAAAAAGATTCAGTGATTCGAAGGAACCCTGTTTTGCTTTCACTTTTAGGACCGCGAACACAAAAAAACCGCCAGGATGGCGGTTGTATTCCAGATTAAATAAGACGGTTTTTAACTTAAGGATGCCGAATAAACTCTCTATTTTTATTTGTTATCAATGATAGATAGAATTCACATTTATGATATTGGCTTTTAAATTTCCCATGCAAGTATTATACACACACGAACTCGATTATGAATAAAAGAAAACACATTCTTTTTTTCCCGTCAAGTAAAAAATCTTCTCAAAATTTTCTTTGCGATTTATACTCATTATCAGATTATAGCGCGACCAGCCTTAGGATATCATTATGTTCGCCTGGAAAGACCACCTAAGAAAACTTCATCAGAAAATTCAGCCTCCTATCGCATCTTCAAGCACTCTGAAAAATTTTGAGACTTGGCGTGAAAACAAAAATGCCAAAGCAAAAATCAAACGGATCAAAAAAACCACAGCTTCGTCATCACGCTCCTAAATCATTAATTTTCCTAAATTATTTTACATTTACCCGATTTGAAAGCCCCTTTTTAAAGGCTTATTGTCGCGGCTCGAAGGGAAAAGATTGTTAAAAACTCAACATAAAGCTTTAACAAAGTGATGAAATCTTTTAGATAGTCTCCCGGCTTAGGCCCATGAGGCTATGAGGCTATGAGGCTATGAGGCTATGAGGCCAATAAAAATTCAAAGTGATTTGGCGCCTCAAAATAGCCTCATCGACGACCACACCCACAGAGGGGATTCTGAATGACGTCTCAACCCATAGCGCCACAAGACATGGCGTCTTCCGGCAGCAACATCCAATATCATGGAAAAGTCGGAGACCTTTTCATAATCTATTTAAAATATGTTATTTTTTCAACATTGACGCTCGGGATTTATTATTTTTGGGGAGAAGCCCAAAAACGCCGTTATTTATGGAGTCAAACCTCCTTCGCGGGAGAAAGACTCGAATATACAGGCCGCGGCATGGAAACCTTCAAGAGCTTTATGCTATTTGCCTTAGCCATCATTGGTATTTTCATTGTCCTCTTCTTCCTTTTCTCTATGTTCCTCAGCGTAGAGATCGCACCGGTCGTCGCCAGCTATCTCATCACCTTCTCGCTTTTACTTTTGCTGCCTGTTGGTCAATATTTCGCTTTACGCTATCGCCTGACGCGCACGTCCTGGCGCGGTGTCCGCGGGAATTTGACAGGATCGGCTTGGCGTTATATGGGCCGTTATTGGGGCTCTGGCATTTTATCCGTTTTAACGTTAGGTCTTATGACGCCGCGTTTATCAACTTGGCTCGCCATTTATCCTTTAAGCCAAACCAAGCTTGGCAACACGCCCCTTGAGGTGACGGCCAAACCTGGCGATGCCCCTTATAAAAGCTATATCCTCTATTATCTCTTCTCTATTGTCTTTGGTGTGCTGGTCTATTTCATGATTTTTGCGGGCATGATCATGGCTTTTGAGATCATGGCGGCTTCCGGCGATCCTTTCGCACCAAGCCCTCAAGATATCTATGCCATGCTCCCTCCCATTTTAGGCGATTTGTTTTTCACAGCTGAAGGCGCCGTGTCCTATTCGACCATCATGACCCTTTACATTTTGGTTTTGCTGGTTCTGCCCATCATTACTGTGTTTTCTTGCTGGTGGCGTGCGCAGATGTTCCGCTTTCTTGCTGGCAATCTGACCCTGGCTGGCGGTCAATTCCGGTCTGACTTGACGGCTCCCAAGCTTTTCCGCCTCGTCGCTCTCAATTTTTTGATCACGGTTTTCTCACTGGGTCTTCTATATCCGTGGACGCTCCATCGCACCATGCGCTACATCCATGGCAGCCTAGGCTATGGGCCGACCGAAGGCCTTGAGGATCTTGTCCAAAACAGCGATCCTCGCCCCAGCTATGGCGAAGGTCTCGCAGAATTTGCCGGTTAATATAAAGGCGATCAGGTGCCTGTCACCTGATCGCCTTTTTTGCGGTGAAAACAGAGACAAAAATCATAGCCCTCCCCGAATCTTCCCTGAAATTCTGTGCATACGCGGTGAGCGCTGTTAAGGGAGCAGGCTTTATTCTCGTTAAGATTGCACCACTTTAATTATAAGATTGTTCAAACTAAAGTAGTTTCTATTTTTTACATGTAATCAAAAGAAGATTATCTAATTTTTTTCTATTTTTAGCGATATTATTTTTCTAACCACACTTAAAGTTTTGACAATAAGATAAAATCTTTGCTATGCATCTTCACGTCTAGAGATATGTTTCTTTTCGCGATCTATTTTCAATTTACCAGCATGAAAATATCTTATGGTTGTGTAATCTGTATTATGGAATTTTATTCTTATAACAAGGTTAAAGTCATTTGATTACAAATTACGCCCAGAAATCCTTGGGGGATCCTTGCGTAAATTCTCTTCGATAAAGGATCACCCTTCATCTTACATTGACAAAAGAAAAGCGCGCTTTGATTCATTTTGCAGGGCAATCAAGAAACAAAACGCTTCTGAAAAATCCAAGACAAAACTAAACGTCTCAATCTTGAGGTAAAAATGCACTCTGAAATGAATGAAAGCTTCGAAAAGGAAAAAATGAGCGAATTTACATCAATATCAACGATAGAATATGATGGAAAATTAAAAGAATTAATGAAATTACATCTAAAAAACATTTTCTTTTCTGTAATAACTCTTGGTATTTATAGTTTTTGGGCAGAAGCTCATAACCGCCGCTATCTTTGGAGCCATATGTCTTTTGCTGAAGAAAGATTAGAATATACAGGTCTTGGGATTGAAACTTTCAAAGGTTTCATTCGTGTTGTTGCTATATTTCTTCTCATTTATATTGTTCTTTTTGGAGCATTATATTTTATTGTTGGATCTAAGTTTGCTCTCCCCATCACGACATATATTGTATATTTCTCTTTATTTTTACTTTTCCCAATAGGGCAGTTTTCAGCCTTGCGCTACCGGCTGACACGTACATCATGGCGCGGGCTCCGCGGGAATCTCGTAGGATCCTCAATATCTTACATGATAAAATATTGGGGATATTCTTTTTTATCGGCGCTCACTTTGGGAGCGATGTTGCCCTTTATTCAAATGCATATCACTCTTTATCCTCTCACCCATATGAAATTGGGCGATACATTTTTAAAATTCAATGCCACAGTCTCGCAAACACCCTATCGCAGCTATCTCATTGGTTATGTTTGTCTTCTTCTTTCTGCTTTAGGACTTTTTCTCGCTTTCGTAGGAGAGCTTTATTATATCGTAGTTGCCTTGCTCCTGCTTCCTGTGGCTGTGATGGCATTCTTTCATTGGCAGGCAAAAATGTTTTGTTTCATGGCCAATCATCTTGCTCTTGCAGGCGGGAAATTTCACGGCACCTTTACAGGGAGAAGTGTTTTTTATCTTTTCGCCGGTAATTTTCTTATCACCGTTCTTTCTCTTGGTTTGTTAATGCCTTGGGCTTGGCATCGCACGGCTCTCTATATCTCAAAAAATTTGGCGTTTAGATCTACTGGCGGTTTAGAGGATCTTGTCCAGAACAGTGATTCCCGCCCAAACTATGGTGAAGGTCTTGCAGAATTTGTTGGTCTTTAAAGTCATTCGCGACCAAGCCTAAGGCGCGGATGACTCTAGGAGGATGAACGGCGTTTGAGCGCCTTCATTACCAACAAAATCCCCCAAATTGGGAGAACAACAAGAGCCCCCAACCACACATAATCCCAAGCCCAACCAAAAAAATGTGCGCAATATTGCCAAAGATCGGTCAGAATCTGCTCAAGACGGGTTAAAATATTGCTTGGGTGAATGTCCAAAGCCGACAGAACCAATCCAACCCCTAAACAGATCAGAAATAACCAAACCAAACGCATCATGATATTTCGAGGCATCGGAAACCTTTCTTATCGGCTGTCTCTTGGCCAGGCTTTTGCTCTGACAGACAAAGGGCAAGGCATGGGGACAAACAAAGCTGTTATCAGCGAATGGTGATCCTTATGTGATAGGATTTGCGGTATGTGGGAAAAGCATATCGATAAAGCGCTCGGCGGTTGGCTGTGGCTCATGATTGGCCAAACCGGGGCGCTCATTGGCTTCAATAATCACATAATCAGGCCCATCAACTCTTTCCACCAAAAAATCAAGCCCCACAAGCGGAATTTGGATGGCTTTTGCCGCCCGCACCGCCGCCTCAACCAATTGTGGATGTAGCCGGTCTGTGACGTCATGGATCGTGCCGCCTGTATGGAGGTTGGCGGTTTTGCGCACGGTCACAGAATTTCCATCTGGCAACACTTGGTCGAGATCCCAGCCAGCGGCACGAACACAGCGTTCTGTCTCTTCATCCATGGGAATGCGGCTTTCGCCACCCGTTGCAGAGGCGCGGCGACGGCTATGTTTTTCAATCAGGGCCCGCACGCTATGTTCGCCATCGCCGATCACTTTCGGCGGTTTGCGCACGGCGGCGGCGACAACCCTATAATCGGTGACGATAATCCGAAGATCTTCACCAGCACAAAATTGCTCCAAAAGCACAACATCACAATGGGCTCTGGCCCTGGAAATCGCTTGGCGCAGACTTTCTGGGTCGCGGATATCGACAGAAATGCCGCGCCCTTGCTCCCCCCGGGCGGGCTTAACCACCAAAGCCTTATGTTTCGTGAGAAAAGCCTCATTGGCGACCTTGTCCAACGCTACCATTTGGTCCGGCACCAGCAACCCATCGGCCTGTAAAACACGGCGCGTCACGGCTTTATCATCGCAACGGCTCATGGCAACCGCGTCGGTGAGCTGGGAGAGGGATTCACGACATTGGATGGTACGGCCCCCATGGGAGAGCTTGAAAAAGCCACCCTCAGCATCGGTGACATCGACCATAATGCCCCGACGGCGCGCTTCATTGACAATGATCAGCGCATAGGGGTTGAGTTCTTCTTGTACCGCTGGACCGGCAAAGAGCTTTTCATTGATCGAGTTTTTATTTTTCAGGGTAAAGGCCGCAATGCGCTGAAAACCAAGTTTCTCATAGAGTTGGATCGCCCGGTCATTGTCATGAATGACGGAGAGATCCATATAAGCCCGCCCACGCGCGGCATAATGCTCGGCCAATTGCCGCACCAACGCATCCCCAATCCCCGGCAAAGTCGATTGTGGATGAATGGCCAAACACCATAAGGAGGCCCCATTTTCAGGATCTCCAAAAGCATTGCAATGGTCAATCCCCGTCACCGTGCCAATAATCTGGCCGGTTTCACTGTCTTCGGCAACAAGATAGGTGATATGTTTTGCGGTCAAATGGGACAAAAAGAAGGTGGGATCGACTTGCACCATATTGCGCGTGGCATAGATGTCGTTGATGGCTTGCGCGTCACTACTGCTATCGAGACGCCGAATGGAAAATCCTTGTGGCCGCTCACGGCTTGGTCGGTAGTGGCTCATCCAGAGACGATAGGTATGGGAGGGATCTAAGAAGAGTTCCTGGGGCGCATGGGACAAAACCACATGCGGATCAGAGATATAAGCGGCAATATCGCGATCGCCTTTGCGCTCATCTTTCAAAGCATTGGCAAGTTCGATGGGGTCTTGGAACGTATGGGCGAAAATCAGTCGTCCCCACCCCATTTCGATTTCGACATTCCCAGGATAGTCTAAAGCACCTGCAGGATGACTGCCTTCTGCGGTGGGGCGGCGCAATTGTGTGCTGGCTAAAGCCTGGCGCTCCAAGCGATGGCGTAAATTTGGACCACTATTGCGGGAAAGAGATTGGGTCATTAAGATCTCCCAATGTAACAGGCCCTGCATTACAACCTGTTAAAATTTCAAGCAAAACTTGCCTTTGGCGACCAGAAGATGCGTCTGGCGGTCATGTCTTGAGCGCTTTAAATCTTATGGCTTTGGAGCCAATATTCTAAAAGCGCAACCTGCCAGAGCTTTGATCCGCGTAAGGGGGTGATATGATCTTCTGGCGCGGCCAGCAATTGGTCCACATAGGCCGCTTGGAAAAGCGGACGTTGCCGGGCACAATCGCTGGTCACAATATCCCGGACAAAGTCCAAATAGTCACCTTGGAGATATTTCAAAGCAGGGACCGGGAAATAGCCTTTCGGACGATCAATAACATTTTCTGGGATCACCCGTCTTGCCGCCTCTTTTAAGACCCATTTGCCGTCATCACGCACTTTGAGTTCCGGCGGAACATGGGCTGCTAATTCGACCAATTCATGGTCCAGAAAGGGCACACGTGCTTCCAACCCCCAAGCCATGGTCATGGTATCGACCCGCTTGACCGGGTCATCAACAAGCATAATAGTGCTATCGATCCGTAAAGCTTTATCGACGGCGGTTTCGGCGCCCTCTTCGGCGAAATGGGCGGCGACAAAAGCGCGGCTGAAATCCTCTGACACCAGGTCAGGATGGATGGCGCTTTGATAGTCTTTATGGTCGCGATCAAAAAAGACTTTAGCATAGTCTCCCAAGGCATCTTGGCTGTCCATCATGGGTGGATACCAGTGATAGCCGGCAAAGATTTCGTCCGCCCCTTGGCCAGATTGCACGACTTTAACATGTTTCGAAACTTCTTGCGATAGGAGAAAAAAGCCGATGGCATCATGGCTGACCATGGGCTCGGCCATGGCCAAGACGCAGTCTTGCAAGGCGGGTAAAGCCCTTTGGCTATCGATGAAAATCTTATGATGGTCGGTGCCAAAGCGTTTAGCGACACTGTCGGAATATTGGAATTCGTCGCCTTTCTCGCCCTTGACGGTTTCAAAACCAATGGAAAAAGTCTTCAAGCCTTTTTGGCCTAAGCTATGCAACAGCCCAACGACAAGGCTGGAATCCAGGCCACCAGACAGCAAAACTCCGACATCAACATCCGCCACTAAACGCCGTTCAACCGCTTTGGTGAGGGCGGAGAGGACAAGTTCTTTCCAATCTTCTTCACTAAGATTTGCATAATCGGGATGGCGTGAGAAAGACGGACGCCAGTAACATTGCTCGCTGCGGCGCCCGTCGGGATCGATCACCAGGACCGTGGCAGGGGGCAGTTTGCGCGCGCCTTTCAGCAAGGTCAAAGGGGCGGGGACCACCGCATGGAAGCTCATATAGTGGTGGAGAGCGACGGGATCAATGGCGCTGTCAAAGCCATCTGCCACCCGTCCTGCGGCCATCAAAGCCGGCATGAAAGAGGCAAACCGAAGGCCTTTATTGCCGGGTAAAGGCGCAAGATAGAGAGGCTTAATACCAAGGCGATCCCGCGCCAAGGTCACACGGCCCGTTTCACGCTCCCAAATCGCAAAGGCGAACATGCCATGGAATTTTTTCACACAATCGGGCCCCCAAGCATGGAAGGCTTTCACCACCACTTCCGTGTCGCCGCCAGAGAAAAACCGATAGCCTTTTTCTTGCAGCTGGCGGCGCAGATCTTTGTAGTTATAGATAATACCGTTAAAGACCAGGGTCAGCCCAAGGTCTGAATCGACCATGGGCTGGGCCGCACGTTCCGTCAGATCAATGATCTTCAAACGGCGGTGGCCAAAAGCAACAGATCCATGGCCCATGACCCCTTCTCCATCGGGGCCTCTGGACGCTTGCGCCTCATTCATCGCTGTCACAGCCGCCACAGAAGCCCTTTGGCCATCGAATCTTACTTCACCACTAATGCCACACATAAAAGCGCTATCACCTCTTTTTGTCTCTCCCCTTCACCGCTTTTGGCAAGGGGTCGTTCTTCGGAAACTATAGAGACAATAAGATGCGCAAGCGCGAAATTCAACCAACTTCGCAGATTACAACTTTGCGTTTTTCTGGCGACGCCTTTGCACAGAGGAGGGAATTTTGAGCGCTTCTCGGTATTTTGCTACGGTCCGCCGGGCAATATCGATGCCTTCTGACTTTAAGATTTCAACAATCCGGTCATCGGACAAAATTTTCTTGGGTGGCTCTTCATCGATCAGGGTTTTGATGCGATGGCGCACGGATTCTGCGGAATGGCTCGACCCGCCATGGGCACTTTGGATGGCGGCGGTGAAGAAATATTTGAGCTCATAAATGCCACGCGGGGTGGCGATGAATTTGTTGGTGGTGACCCGGCTGATGGTGCTTTCATGCATGCCAATGACTTCGGCAATATCCCTTAAGACTAAGGGGCGGAGATATTGCACGCCATGGATGAAAAAAGCGTCTTGTTGCCGAACGATCTCCGCTGCGACTTTCAAAATCGTGGTCGCCCGTTGATGGAGGGATTTCACCAACCAGTTGGCCGAATTAAAAGCTTCTGAGAGATATTCTTTTTCTTCTTTATTCCGCGCCCCTCGGGTGACTTGCGTATAATAATCGGCATTGACCAGCACTTTGGGCAGGGTTTCTGGATTCAGTTCAATGCGCCATTCTGCCTCGCTTTTCGGCCCCATGAGAATGTCGGGAACAACGGTCTGCAAAGGCTCATGGTAAAAACGCAAAGCTGGTTTAGGGTCTAAAGCCCGAATTTCGCTGACCATATCCATCAGATCTTCACGATCAACACCGCAAATTTTCAGCAAAGAGGCGAGGTCATGCTTGGCGAGAAGCTCTAAATTTTCGAGCAGGGCTTCCATCGCAGGATCATAGCGATTGAGTTCTTGTAATTGCAGCGCCAGGCATTCTTTCAGGCTGCGCGCAAAAATCCCAGCGGGATCATAGCGTTGCATGGAGGACAAGATGTCTTCGACCAAAGACAGGGGACAGCCGAGCTTGTCCGCAACCTCCTGTAAATCGCCGACAAGATAGCCTGTCGCATCCAGCATATCGATCAAATGGAGACCGATTATCCGGTGGGCCGGGTCCGGTTGATCCACCATCAGCTGTTCGAGCAAATGATCTCTGAGAGAGATTTCTTCGGCCAGGCGTTCTTCTAAGCTGCGGTCATCATCGCCAAAATCGGAACGACCGCCGCCGGAACCGCTGGCCGTGTTCCATGTGCTGAGCCCATCGCCGCCGCCATCGCTTTGGCGGTCATGGGCCGAGGCGGCGCCGTCAGAGGGGCTTTCTTCGGTATATACATTGCCGAAATCATCGGGGCTGCTGTCTAAGGGATTGTCTTGGCTTGCGGGCAGATGGTCAGAGCCGGTCAGTTCAGCACTGTCTTTGCGATCTTGGGCCTGGAGCGCCGCACGCTCTTGCGGGTCTTCTGGTGCTTCCAGGGCCATGCGTTCTGGTGGTTGCGGGGCTGTGTCTTGGGATTCGAGCAGCGGGTTACGCTCTAATTCTTGTTCTACAAAACGCGAAAGCTCAATATTCGACAATTGCAGCAATTTGATTGCTTGTTGCAATTGCGGGGTCATCACCAGAGATTGAGACTGCCGAAGATCGAGCCGCTGAGAAAGCGCCATCTTTACTCGCTCACAAGACTGCTGACAGGGGTTTCAGGAAGGATCTTTCCCAGAGCGCACTCTCAGAAACGCCTGAGACAAAGGCGAAATCCCATACAGGGCTTTCCATGTCTTCGGCAACATATCCCCCCAGGCCCAGGCCAAGGTTTCCAACAAGATCATTGGAACAGCCATCATAGACTGAAGCTATCGCCAAGGTAAACCCGCCGGACACTTTCATCGGCCACGATTTCCGAAGGCACGCCTTCCATCAACACTGTTCCCTCATGCAAGATATATGCCCGGTCAACAATGTCCAGTGTTTCTCGCACATTGTGATCTGTAATCAGCACCCCAATGCCCCGATCTTTCAAATGGCGCACAAGGTCCCGAATATCCCCAACTGCAATCGGGTCAATCCCCGCAAGAGGTTCATCCAGAAGGATAAAATTAGGACTTGAGGCCAAAGCCCGTGCAATCTCAACCCGGCGCCGCTCCCCCCCAGAGAGGGCCACAGAAGGGGTTTTGCGCAAATGGGTTACCGAGAACTCTGCCATTAATTCTTCTAAGCGTTTTTCGCGTTTTTCGCGTTTCGATTCGACAATTTCAAGAACCGAGCGAATGTTTTGCTCCACCGTCAGACCCCGGAAGATAGAGGCCTCTTGGGGCAAATAACCAATCCCAAGGCGCGAGCGGCGGTACATTGGCAAATTGGTAATAGGTGTCCCATCCAGAGTGATTTTACCGAAATCAGGCGTAATCAAACCGGTAATAATATAAAAGCATGTGGTTTTCCCCGCCCCATTAGGGCCCAGCAAGCCAACCGCTTCGCCCTGCTGCACCCGCACAGAAACATCTCTTAGAACCGGGCGTTTTTTATAGCTTTTCGCAATATGCGTGGCAATCAACCCCACCGAACGATCGGCCTCGGCGTCTTGGGAGGTTTGGGACGATTTTGCTGGGGCACGGGGGGCGGGACGCGCCTTGCGTGCGGGTTGCCGATATGGGGCTGGCACCTCAGAGGCGCGCAGATGTGGCCCCTTTGCCTGCCGCTCTGTCGCTTTTGGGGGCGCTGTGGCCGCACCGATGGGTTTTTCCTTCTGGAGGTCCCGACGTTTTGGAGGATCTTCGGCTTTGACAGCCGCCATGTCGCGCCGCTTGCGACCTTCTTGTCGGTTGCGGGCTTTTGTGGGTGAGGCAGGGCGGCTCCCAGGCTGGTTAGCGGCAAAACGGGGTGCCTTCTCACCTGGGCTTCTGGGAGCGTCTTGACGCCGCTGACGGGGCGGGCGGGGCTCTGGGGCAGCATCGGCCTTTTGCGAAGGGCCTTGCTGGGGTGTTGTCCTTTTGGGTCTTCTGATCCGTTTTTCCGATTGCGTCCTTTTGGATGGCGCAAAGACCGTTTCTTGGGCGTCCTTCATGTCATCATCAGAAAGAATGATCCGATTTAAGTCTTGGTCTTCGGCCATTGCCGTTCTCGTCCCAGAAAATACTGATATCCTGAGCCCTGTGAGGCTAAGGCCAGTGTGTATAAAGCGTTAAAAATGACTGCCGCCCATATTCAGGTCTTGGCAAAAGATTTCGTCTTTCAAGGGCCTTTTTACGATGTTCTCTCAAAACGCGAAGGCCTTTAAAGAGATATAGAAGATCTTCCCCTGGGTTAAGCCTGTTTGCGCCGCATTTTAACCACAAGGGCGCACTTTGCTGCCAACGGCTGGGGACACCGTCCCTTGATCGGGAGCGGTCGCCTGAGAACGCGGGTCGATCACCACAATCACACGATCTTTGCGACCAGATGTTGATGGCGGTGCGGAACGCCCCGGCAAAACCTTTGAAATCCCTGTGTTTAAATCCACTTCGGCCCGCGCACCGGTTAATTTATTCGGACCTTGTTGCACCCGGACATTATGATCCAAAATGGCTTTTCCACGGCTGGCGAAATAAACCCCTTGCGCGCCGCGTGCCACGGTCTTTTGGCTTTCAATACAGACATCGCCATAGGCTTCGACCTTTTCGATGACCAGGTCCCCTTTTGTATCTTCGATAAAAATTGCCTTTAGAACATCGGCTGAGATTTTTCTATCGGCACGCCGGGCAAAAGCATTGCCTCTTGCGACAGCATATTTTTCACGTTCCCAATATTCCATACTGTCGGTGGCCGTCAACCGATCTGTGGCTGTTGTGAGCCATAAATCACGACCGCGCATGACCATAATGCCTTTATCAACATTATAAATAGCATTATCACCACTGGCTTTCTCGTTTTCGGATTCGATGAGCACGCCGCCTTCGGCCTCAATTTGCCAGATTTCCGAACCGCCTTCCGCCGACTCTCGATAATAGGCGGAGAGCAATTCCGAGCTAATTTCCACTTGCCCCCTTTTGGCATGGGCATCGCCTTTGGCTTCATAGACTTTGCGATTACGGTCCCATTCAATCGAGCCGGCGGCATCGATCTCGATAGGTCCCTCACTATTGCCCGCCATCAATCCTAAGCCTTGGCCGCCACTGTCCTGGGCAAAAGCGGCGGAAATCAGGCTTCCTCCTCCGATCAAGAGGCAAACACTGATCCGTATCATCGGCTGTCTTAAGACAGGCAGAACGGTATTTTGCAAAGGCCCCATCGTAAAGCGTAGCATTTACTCGCTCCCTTGCGCGGCGGGTTTGGCGGGCGCGTTGGAGGTTTTGTTTTCACCCGCGATGGTCTCTTGATACAGAATCAATGTTGCCGGACCCTTAAAAATAATTTGCTGCCCACCAGGCTTCAGCGCGAACCCAATTGAGTTAATCTTTCCCATAGGGCTTTCCCCTTCCACCGGCGCTTCGCCCATGGCAGCTTTTGTTTTCATATGAAAACGCCCAGAGTCTGTCCGGAATTGATGCCCATCTTGATGGCGTAAGTGTACAGCGCCGAAAAGATCGACAATTTGGTCTTCACGTTCAAAGACCCCAGTGTCAGACTCAATATGGATATCACTGCCATCAGCCAATTTCATATTGGCTTTTGGGCGATCCAACTCAATAAGATTTTCATTCTCGGCATTGCGGTTGGCGGCGTCAGAGAGCACGGTAAAAGCGCGATTATTCTCATCCACCCCTTCAAAGCGCGGATTGACCATGGACAAGCTGCCGCGCGGATTGATCTCCACCCCAGCCAATTCGGGAATGCGCAAACCATCGGGACCATATAACTCGGGCCAGAGTGCAATCAAAGCCAAAACACAGACAGAAACAAGGGGAAGCGCCCATTTTGTGATGGTCACAAAATTGCTATATCCAGATTTTGGGTCTTTTTCCTGTAGGATCTGTTGAGATGGCGTTTTCGATGTTTTCGCCTGTTCTATCTTTTTCTCTTGGGAGGGCAAAGCCTGCCGCTGTCCTGAGGAAGACGGGGCAAACAAAGAGGGTTCCTGTCGATCCAGAAAGGCTTCTTCGGCCTTGACATTGGAAAGGTCTATGTTTGCTTTTTGCGCTAAGCTTTGCTTGAGGGCCGCGCGCCGACCTGAAAGCGCGGCTTGCCCGGAAGCAGTCTTAGGCGTCGTCCTGTCAGAGGTTCTATTTTGCTCTGGGGGGCGTTTTGTGCGTGGCGATGGCGAACGCTTGGGGAGAGGGGCTTTTGTCTCTGTGCGCTTCTGAGTCAGTGCTTCTTCTGTCTTTGTCTTTTCCTGGCGCGCTTGCGGTTTTGCGCCGCCAATACGCCTTTTGGGAAGCGGTGTGTCATCATCAAAAATATGAGTCTTGCGATGGGGCAAGCGCGGTGATTTTTGTTCTTTTGGTCCGTTTGCGTCCCCGCTTTTAGGCGCCTCTTGATTGGGTAAAGTCACCCCCTGCACCATGGGATCTTGAGAAACGCCTGGATTTTTGGGTCGTCTTTTGCCGCCACGACCCGCCTTGGGGGTGGTCACACCAGACTCAGACGCCAAAATCTTAGGAGAAAGATTTGGCTTTTTGAGGGTGGGCTTTTTTGGATCAGGCGACACCGGCTCTCAAACAATCGTGGATATGAAGAATGCCTACAGGCTGTGTGTGGTCGACCACAAACAGGCTGGTAATGCTATGTGTATTCATAATGGCCAAAGCCTCTGCGGCAAGGGCTTTCGGGCGGATGGATAAGGGGTCTTTGGTCATCACATCTTGCACCCGTTGCTCTAATAAATCAGACGCCATATGGCGACGCAAATCACCATCGGTCACAATCCCGATCAAAGCGCCGTGATCATTTTGAACCCCCACACAGCCAAACCGTTTTTCGGTCATGGCGAGCAAGGCTTGGCTCATTGGGGCTTCGGGGGGAATCAACGGCAGCTGTTCCCCATCATGCATTAAATCGGCCACCAATTGAAGCCGATTTCCAAGGGATCCGCCAGGATGAAAAAGCTGAAAGTCATTGGCCGAAAAGCCACGCTGCTCGATCAAAGCCACAGCCAAAGCATCGCCCAAAGCCAGCATCATGGTGGTTGAGGTCGTGGGCGCCAGCCCCATCGGGCACGCTTCTGGGGCGTTGGGCAGGACCAGAGCCACATCAGCGGCCTTGGCCAAGCTGCTGTCCGCCCGTCTGGTCATGGCAATCAGGGGAATCGAAAAGCGACGACTATAGGCGATAATATCACTCAGCTCGGCGGTTTCGCCAGAATTGGATAAGGCAATGACCACATCGCCTTGGGTGATCATGCCTAGATCACCATGGCTCGCTTCACCAGGATGGACAAAGAAAGACACTGTACCCGTCGAAGCCAAAGTTGCGGCGATTTTATGGCCCACATGACCGCTTTTTCCCATGCCGGTCAAAACAACACGGCCTTTCGCCTGATGCATGAGGCTGACCGCCGCCCGAAAGCTCTGTTTCATCCCCCCCTCGAGCCCCCCCTCGAGCCCCCCCTCGCGATCATATCCCAACGCTTGGGAAAGCTGTTCTAAGGCCTTGGCCTCGAGGCCGAGAACCTGTTGTGCGACGGCAATGATGTCACAGGTTTTCTGGTCTGCATTTTCTGAAAGGGGCATGGTCACGATAGGATATCTCTTTTACGCTGTTAGGCTGCCAAGGGTCTTGTAGCGCGCATTTTGGCCCGCGTCTGTCTGGTTAGAACGCTGCCCAGGCGTAATCTTAATGGGCTTAATGGGTTTAAAGGGCTTAATGGGCGAAAATGTCTGTTTCTGGCCAACCGGCTAAGTCGAGCTGCGCCCGGCTGGGCAGAAATTCAAAGCATTTCTGTGCGAATTCTGTTCGACCTTCTCGTGCCAGCATGTGATCCAACTTTTCTTTCAAAGCATGAAGATACAATACATCAGAGGCGGCATAGGCCAGCTGATCGGTAGAGAGCTCTGCTGCGCCCCAATCAGAACTTTGTTGTTGCTTAGAGATATCGACCCCGAGCAAATCCTGGCATAAGCTTTTCAAACCATGGCGGTCCGTAAAGGTGCGCACCAATTTAGAGGCAATTTTCGTACAATAGACAGGTTCGCATAAAACCCCTAAATAGAGATCAATGGCCGCAATATCAAAACGCCCATAGTGGAACAGTTTTGCCACTTTGGGATTGCCAAGCAAGGCTTTGAGATGAGGCGCGTCATAGCAGCCTTTTTCGAACTGCACTAAATGCGCATTGCCATCACCGGCAGAAAGCTGGATTAAACACAGCCGGTCGCGATGGGAAATGAGCCCCATTGTTTCTGTGTCCACCGCAATGATCGTGCCGAGATCAAGATCTGCTGGCAGATCATTTTTATGCAGGGTTATTGTCACGGCTCAAAAATCTCCCTCAAGAAAAAGGTTTCCAAAGGACACGTCCTTTGGCCGCCGGAGGCTCAAAAGAGCCTGAAAGGCTCTCATGCTGAGTCTCCCACATTTCGATTTCCCGAAAGTCGGCCCTCTTCACGCGCCAGAAGCCAAGTTTTAGGCTGCTTCGCGCCCTCATGCAACAGTCTATTCCAGGGTTTTAGTCCTGTAGAGGCTTCTGGAAAAAGCCTTTTGCCGGCAAGCGCGGTTGACGTTCTCCTGGTAAGCGCAGCAAATTCTGCACTGTAATGGCCTTGATCGCAGGCAGAGGATCAGCCGCATGGCGACCATCGCCAACACAATGATAAGAATAAAGAATTTCATGGCGACCAACGCTGAGATCAGCACTGCCAAGAACTTGTTTGATGGGATCCCGTGCACTATAAGCTTGGCGAATGCGGGTCTCTTTGACTTTTTCGCCATCAATGAAAAGCTGCACAGGACAATAAAACCCGCCTAAATACCCGGCCAGCACTTCCGAAGGAAACGTAAATTCAAGAATAAAGCTATGCCAACCTTCTTCTATGACCGTGAAGATGGCTTTTTGCTCATAGGCGAAGGGCTGCTGTGTTGGGATATTTTGCGGCACGTCCCCGGCAGAGCCCCCCAGAACAGTCCACGCCGAGCCTAAAGTAAACAACCCTTCTCCAGAAGGATAAGCGTAGAGGGCTTCGTCCAAGTTGCGCTCACGCGATCGGCGGGCCTCATCGATCGGAAACAGAGCTGTCTGCCATCCTGGTGCCCCCGTGATCTCAGCTCCCCCTTGCTCCCTATGAGAGGACTGACGCACAGCTGGCTGTGTGTTGTTTTGCTCTGTTATCACCGTCTTTGGCGGCGTTGTGAAACTTTGAAGACTTTGTTCAAGCTTCTGGACCCTTTGCTCTAAGGCTTCAAGCCGTAAGATCAAGGCATCTTGGGTTTGCTCTTGGGCCACAGCCGGGCTATTGGCCAAGACTATACCCAAACATATGCCCCCCAAAGAAGCCCCTAAAGTCTTCAGAACAGCCGCTCTCATCATCATGCCCCATCCTCAATCGGACCTGGATCAACCGCCCCTTGTCCTTCGGGGAAGCCTTCAATGGAACTTAACATTTTGCGATCCCGTTTGACCGTCAATTCTGACTGCATATACACCGCCAAAAGCGTCGACAAAGAGCGCAAAGCATCAATATGAATTCTCTCATAGCCATGGGACGCATCCACACCAAAGGTCACCAAGGCTGTGCGGATGTCATTGCCCGCTTCTAACGCCGAGGCGCTATCACAGCGATAATAGCGAAACACATCCCTTTGATGCGGGATATGGAAGCCCTGGGCAAGACGTAACAAATGATGGGTCAAATGATAGTCAAAAGGACCGCTGGAATCCTTCATGGCAATGGTCACGCCGGTTTCTTTTGAGTTTTGACCAGGCGCTGTTGTGCCATTATCTACGGTGACCATCTCGGCCACATCCCCATGCAGAACCGCTGACGCGCCAGAGCCAACCTCTTCAGAGATGGTGAACAATAAATAACAATCCAAGGGCAAAACCAAATCATTTTCAAGGGCAGCCTTTGCCGCAGCCAGCATGGTTGCCACCCCAGCCTTGTTATCGAGATGGCGCGAATTAATAAAGCCGGTATCTGTAAACTCGAAACCAGGATCGATGGCGATAAAATCACCAATTTGAAGGCCTAATTTCTCCAAGTCAGCCACCGTTTCGCTCTTTGCATCGACCCGCAATTCGACGGTATTCCAAGCGATCGGCAGGCTATCAATTTCTTCATTAAAGGTATGGCCCGAAGCCTTGAGCGGCAAAATCGTGCCACGATACATACAGCCATCGGTATAAATACTGACTCTTGCCCCTTCGGCAAAGCGCGAGGACCAATAGCCAATCGGCACAATCTCCAAGCGGCCATTGGGTTTCAACCCTTTGACCATCGCCCCTAAAGTATCCAAATGCGAAATAATCGCCCGATCTGGAGAGTGGGATGTCCCTGGTAATTTCGCCCGGATCGCCCCACGCCGTGTCAACTCATAAGAAATCCCCAAGCGTTCTAGCTCCCGTGAGACAAACAGGACAACCCGGTCTGTAAAGCCGCTCGGGCTTGGGATCTTCACCAAATCAGCGAGAATCCCAATCAAATAGTCCATGTCAATCTGGGGTTTTTTCATTCTTATTGCCCTTTCATCCCAAAACATCTCCTTTTCAAATAAGATCATGCCGGAAGCGCGTCAATATTTTCTGAAGAGAGCACAATATGAAATATGCGAAGGGGCGTCTGATTTATTTTGCAGTGCAAAAAACCACATTAAAATAAAGAATAATAAAATACATTCCAATTTGTGCAATGCAGAATAATCATACAGGACAAATCAAACATAAAAACAAATTATTATGACTTATACATAAAAGATGCGCCTTGTATTCTTAAGAAAGCTCACTTATGATCATCCATAACAAAACTAAAAATAAATTCCATTTTGATCCTGACAGGGAAAAGGAGAAGGGTCATGAGCATTCTTGAAGATCGCCGTGCAGAATTCGAACGCCGTTTCACCCTTGACCAAGAAGTTTCCTTCCGGGTCGCTGCACGCAAAGCCACTCTTATGGGACTCTGGGCCGCAGAAGTACAAGGCCTAACCGAAGACCAAGTCAGACAGACCGGCAAAGATCTTTCCAACTGGTCTTTTAACAATCCCGGTGAAGAAGCCTTAACCAAACGCGTTGCTTTCCTCCTTGCCAAAGGTGGTGTTACCCCAGATCCGTCGCACATCCTCGCCGCTCTGAAGCGTACGGAAAAACAAGCAAAACAAGATATCATGACAGGCGAAGCACGGCCTTTGTAAGATTCTTTTGCGGGTGTTACTGTCGCTAACTCCCAAACAGCGCGCAGGCTGTGTTCCCCTTGGATCCTGCATCCAGGGGCCATCTTAGGTTAGATTTGGGCAGGAGGCCGTCTTCAAGTCATGGCCCCCAAGGGCCTAAGGGACCCCAAGGCCTTTTGGGGCCGTCGGAGGCACGGTTTTGGGAACCTCATATTTTTGTGCCCCCAGTATCTTTGTAAAATTTCAGGTTCTGTGGCTTGTTCCATCGTCCCAGATCCCTTACCGAAAGACCGGATAAAACTGGCAGAAACATGACAGTCTTATGACTTTACGATCTTTGGTCCTGCTGTGACTTGACCAGAACGTCCAGTCGTGGCAGGAGAGCATCCAGTTCATGCTTTTCCATGATCGCATTCGAAGGAGATCGAACGCTATGTCTCTGCCAAAGCCTCGCGCCTGTATGGTGATCGCTGATTTGGACGTTGGGATGAAATTTTCCCAGCCTTATACAATCACAGACGAAGACATTCGCAAATTTGGCGAAATCTCTGGGGATTTCAATCCTGCTCATTTCAATGATGAATATGCAAAATCCACACGCTTTGGGAATCGCATTGCCCATGGCATGATTTCCGTGGCCAAATTTTCTGGTATTTTCGGCATGGATATGCCTGGCTTGGGAACCATTTGGGCCAGCCAATCCGCAAAATTCTTGGCGCCTGTGCAAATCGGCGAACCTTATACAGCCATTGCGGAAGTCAAAGAAGTCACTGCAAAATCAGCGACTTTTGAAACATATTGCGTGGATAAAGATGGGAATCGCGTTCTCGAAGGTGAAGGCGTTGTTTTCCCAATCCCTGCCAAAGTCCGTGATGGCATGGGCGATGATCTCAACACTTTGTTGGACAAGTAATGTTTGACAGCTTTGCTGTGTGAGAAAAACGGCCTGAAGGTCAAATCTTCAGGCCGTTTTTTGATTTTGGGCTTTGTATGGCACGCCACAAGAGGCATAAAGAAAAGTGGGATCACTCTTTTTTGCCTTTTTTGCGGCTGAGTAGAAACCAGGTTAAGGCGGCGGTCACCACTAAAACGCTGCCAAGAAATCCCAGCGCGATATAAGATGGGGTATCGAGAATCATAGGGCTCTCCTCTCTCAGAGTCAGAGTGTGAATCTACGACATAAAGTAAAAATCTAATATGCGACATATGGACACTCTCTGCGTAGGGTTATTCAAAGACATGTTGCTTCCGAAAGAAAGCCATGACGACAGGCTCTGAATTTCTATGCTGTGACCAAACCAAACCGCATGCCGTAACCGCCAAAGCGGCTTGGACTTTAGAGCATCTGCCAGCCTTACAACAGGCGTTAGCGGAAACCTTTACAATCTCGGCATCAGATCCTTCCTCTGTGCGCTATAGCCTGGATCTTTCCGAGATTTCGCGGTTGGATACGGCAGGCGCTTGGGCGCTTTTGACCTTTCGTGAAGCCTGGCAGGCGCAAGGGGGACGGCTTGAGATTCAGCCAGGCTCCCATGACGTTCTTCTCAACCGTGTGGCCGAAACCCTCACCGCATCACCGCCATCAGACCCGAAAAAACCGTTTTTCCTCATCCGTTTCACCGCCCAGATAGGGCAAAATGTTTTTGAATTTGTCGAAGAAGCCTTGCGGTTGTTGGGTTTTTTCGGCCTTTGTCTTTCGCGCTTTGCCAGCCTTCTCACCCGGCCCAAAGC
The DNA here is from genome assembly GCA_002340345.1 of Alphaproteobacteria bacterium UBA2562. Taxonomy (GTDB): domain Bacteria; phylum Pseudomonadota; class Alphaproteobacteria; order UBA2562; family UBA2562; genus UBA2562. The sequence continues at coordinate 20,593 of DDLW01000297.1, forward strand.
CTTTCGTCTGACGGCCTTTCTTGTCCATGTGGAACGTGCCGGTTGGCAGGCCATGCCGATTATAGGCCTTTTGAGTTTTCTCATCGGCGTCGTGTTGGCCTATCAAAGCGCCTTTCAATTAAAGGTTTTTGGGGCTTCTCACTTAACCGTCAATGTTTTGGGCATTGGGGTTTTACGCGAATTTGGCATTTTGCTCTCGGCAATTTTGGTGGCCGGGCGATCCGGCAGTGCTTTTTGTGCGCAAATTGGCACAATGAAAGTCAATCAAGAGGTTGACGCCTTGCGGGCGATTGGCTTGGACCCCATATTGGTCCTAGTTTTACCGCGTTTGTTGGCTCTCATTTTGGTGATGCCGCTTTTAACGGTTTTTGCCAATATGTCAGCCCTTGCCGGGGGCTGCTTTTATGCTCTTATTGATTTGGACATGACCCTCGGTCAGTTTTTGCAACAATTGCAAGGGGCTGTTGGTCCAAATTCCTTATGGGTTGGCCTCATTAAAGCCCCGGTTTTTGGCTTTTTGATCGCTATGGTCGGCTGTCATGAAGGCTTAAAAGTGGCTGGCAGCGCTGATAGTGTTGGCCGTCATACAACACAGGCCGTGGTTATATCGATTTTTCTGGTCATTCTATGGGATGCGTTGTTTTCAATTCTGTTTTCTCTTTTAGGGATTTAGAGCAAAACGCGTTAAAATGGGCACGCCTTTCATGATCCGTTTTGCGGCAAAACAAGACTCTCGTGCATCGACTGAGACAAAAGATACATCTTTTGTCTGCCCGTTGCCCTAGCTATCTTATTGTTTTTGCCGCAAGACGTGTCGGCTGGATGTTTCCATCCAGCCGCACTTTGCTCTAGGCCCTGGACACGCTCTGGATCTGAGAGGCCGCCTCCCAAGTCCAAGGACTCCAAAGGACAGGCCCTTTGGCCGCCGGAGACAAAAAATCAGGATCGCTATGGCGAAAAACAAAGATAAAAAAAAGAAAAAGCGGAAAGCGTTAAAACGGGACTCAAGACGCATGAGTGACGGGACCATAACAGCTGAGAGAACCGCTGCGTCTGTACCGCAGACCGTCCTTTCTGTGACGGGCTTGGTGAATCGTTTTGGTCCCCAAATTGTCCATGATGGCTTGGATCTTGAGGTCTATGGCGGCGAAGTATTGGGCATTGTTGGAGGCTCTGGCACCGGGAAATCTGTGCTGCTACGGAGCCTCATCGGTCTTAATACGCCCACAGCTGGAGAGATTCAACTCTTTGGCCAAAGTCTTGCCGCAATAGACCCGCAGACGGACCGCGCTTTGCGACAAAAATGGGGGGTTCTCTTTCAAGATGGGGCTCTTTTTTCCTCACTCAGCGTGCTGGAAAATATCATGGTCCCCATGCAAGAACATCTCACCCTGCCTGTGCCAATGATGAAGGCTCTTGCGCAGATGAAAATGGGGTTGGTTGGCTTGGATCCACAGGCCGCAGGCAAAACACCGTCACAACTTTCTGGTGGAATGCGCAAACGTGCAGGATTGGCACGTGCCTTAGCGCTGGATCCTGATATACTCTTTCTTGATGAGCCGACAGCAGGGCTTGACCCCATCGGTGCGGCTGATTTTGACGGCTTGATTTTGGAGTTAAAACGGAGTTTAGGGCTTGCCGTTGTCATGGTCACCCATGATCTCGACAGTCTTTATCGAATTTGCGATCGCATCGCGGTTTTGGTCGATCGTCGACTGAAACTTGGGCGCCTGGCTGAGATTACCGCCGATCCGCATCCTTGGGTTCAGGATTATTTCCATGGTATCCGAGGGCGCGAAGGGCAAAAATAGCTTGCCAGACGGATCAAGGCCTCCAAAAGCAAGCTCTTTGGATAATGAAGGCACAGGGAAAGAGGCACAAAGAGATGGAGACAAAAGCCAGCCATGTCATTGTCGGTGCTTTTGTGTTGGGACTTCTCGCCATTCTGGGGGTGTTTGCCCTTTGGCTGGGGGGATTCCAAGGACGAGAGCAGCAAGATGTCTATCGCATTTACTTCTCAGGCTCTGTGACAGGACTATCCCCAGGGAACCCTGTGCGCTATCGCGGTATTCCTGTCGGACGAGTGTCCAGCCTTTCAATTCTGCCCGATGATATTGAACGCATCGAGGCCATTATCACAGTCAAACACAATACACCAATCAAAACCGATACGGTCGCGCGGGTCGATCGTCCGGGGGTCACAGGCCGTGTGTTTGTTCAGCTCGATGGAGGCAGCCAGGAAGCCCCTCTCTTGCGCGACGCCGTTACCGACGATGTCCTGCCTGAAATTCCATCAGAACCCTCAACCTTAGAACAACTGATCAGCCAAGCGCCAGAGATTGCCGCAGAAACCAAAGCAACGATTTCACAGCTGAAACAACTCTTTAACGCACAGAACCGCCGGGCTGTTGCCGATACATTGCAAAACATGCGTAAGCTCTCCGATGGTTTTGCCGGCAGCATGAAAGATGTTGATGTTATGATTTCAAATTCAGCCCAATTAATGCAAGATTTGCGGGCATCTGTGGCGGGTTTCAAAACCATCACCAAAAATTTTGAAGGCAATATGGATGCTATGCGCAAAGAGTGGGTTGGGACGATGACCTCTTTACGAGACGCCTCCAAATCGATGGCCACCATGTCGAAAAGTGTTAATGGTGTGGTCAAAAAAGCTGAAAGGCCTGTGGTTGATTTTACCTCTTCTGGCCTTTATGAAATGACGCAGCTTATCATGGAAATGCGTGAATTGATTGTGAATTTAAACCGGATTTCGCAGCAATTTGAGCGCGATCCTGCACGCTTTCTTTTCGGCGATGCGCAAAAAGGCTATGAGGTCAACGAATGAATCAGCAAAATATTGCCATGTTTCTGAAGGAAAAAAAGGCTGATCGTCGCCGGTCTTTGAGCCTGGGTTGGGGGGCTATCCCACGGCTGTTTCTGGTCGCATTGCTCTGTCTTGGGGGGCTCACTGCCTGCGAAGTGGCTCTGCCAGGCCAAGGGGAACCGCCCAAGCTTTATCGCCTGACCGCTCTGCGCGCCTTAGAAAAAGACATTCCGAAAACACTCAAAGTGCTGCCGTGGCAAATCAGTATTGATAAGCCTGTTGCGGCAGCTGGGTTGGACACGCCCCGCATTGCGGTCATGCGCAAGGCTTTGACCACAGAATATTTTGCCCGCGTTAATTGGATTGATCCTGCCCCCGATATGATTCACACCCTGTTGGTGGAAAGTTTAGAGAGCGCGAATCGCTTGAAAGCGGTAGGGCGTGACGCGGTTGGACTGCGGCCAGATTTTGTCTTGAAAACAGAATTGCGTGAATTTCAAGCGGAAATGACCGGCGGCACCCCTTTAGCGCGGGTGCGTTTGAATGTGAAAATCGTCAAAATGCCACGTCAAGACCTCTGCATAATATC
>DDLW01000327.1 GCA_002340345.1 Alphaproteobacteria bacterium UBA2562
CAAGTCATGGTTTCCAAAGGGCGCGCCCTTTGGCCGCCGGAGGCATATTTATAAAATCCTTTTAGGATTCACGGCAGATTAACGCGCCTTCGGCATACTCAAGTTCAGCGCGAGAAACCAAAACCCGACCGCATTCAAAGGAGACGCATTGTGGCCATATCGGTCAAGCTGGGACTCTCAATTGCTTTTTTTAGCTTTGTAACAGCCTTGATTCTCTTGGCCCATCTTGATCAGCAGGGCCAGAAAGACATCGCCAAGAGCAAAGCCTTTGGCCTATCGAGTGTGCTTTGGACGCTTCAAGACAAGGTCGAGACCGCCTTAGCCCGCGGCCAGAGCCTGTCCGACATCGCAGCAACACAAGAAGCCCAAGGTGCGCGCAATATTCTGCATCTTTTTGCCGCACAAGATCCGAATATCGAGGCGGTCATTCTCTATGGCCGTGGCCCTCTTGCTTCAGAGTCTCATGGTTCTTCCGCCGCCCGCTGGCGTCCTTTATTGGCCTCCCCTGACATTGAGCTTCAAAAACCTTTACCGAAGAGTTTGCCAGATTGGCAAGATTTTGGCCAGAACGCGATACGTCCTTTTTGGTGGCAGCATCAAGACCGTTCCATTTTGCTTTCTTCCATCGTAAGAGATTCGAGCGGGGCGATTATTGGCGGGCTTTTTTTGCGCTATCGCGCCTCTGAGATCCTGCCGTCGGGGGAGCAGCAAGAGACCCATCGCCAAACTTCGGAGACCTTATCCCTTTGGGAGAATCTTCCCGTGGGGCTTGTGACGTTGGCCAGTGCCATTTTGACGGGCCTGCTTGTTTGGCTTTTGGTTCATGTCCAGCTGGGCCCTTGGTTTCGTTTATTTTCTTACAGTCTGCGGCATGTTTTCCAGGCGAAAGACTTTAAGACCGCCCCCGCCCAGGCGGCGTCACAGGACTCTTCTCAAGCGTCATGGGATCATATTTTCGAGACCACCCCTTTCGTTTTGAAACTCCGCAAACAAATGACAGAATTGGCGGTTTTAAAGGATGCTTTGGCGCTTTTGAGCCATTATGCGCGCCATCAAACAGCCCAGAGGCGTACACAGCGCCCTCCGGCGCCACAAACGCTTCAAGAGCGCCCGTCATCCACGTCTTCGCCCTCCCACACAGCAGGAGGCCAGGGATGAGTGCTTTTTCTCTTTTCGAGGCCCCAGAGGCGCCCAACACAAAAGAGCGCCGAATCGCCATAGAGGATTTAAAGGCCAAGGATTTAGAGGCTAAACCTTTGGCCGCTGAGGACGCCTCCCAAAGCCCACGCCATGATGGCCGTTGGCTGTTAGGGGATCCGTTCCCTGTGAAAAAGATTGCCCTTTGGCTTGGGTTTCTCGCGCTTTTGGGCTGTCTTTTGCCCCTGCCTTTTGCTTATTGGGAGCGTTCCCATGCGATCAATCAAGCCCGTGCGGATGCGGCCCAGTCCTTAGCCGATGCGGTGATCCAAAGCCTTAAAGAAAAAATGGCCCTTGGATTTTCCTTTGAGCATTTAACCGGCATCGAGCCTCTTTTAGAAGACCGTCTGCAAAAAAGTCGACAGGCGGGGTTGCCCTCGGGCTATGCATTGATCACAGATCCAGAGGGGCTTTTGCGCCATTCTGCGGGTGATATTCTCTCGCGCAGCATGATGCAAGCCCTGCCAACCTTGGCCAAGACCGCCTTTGACCTCCATCCCCCACAGCCTGTCGCACAGACAGCCTGGGTGGCGGCGGAAGACTATCTCCATGTCGTGGTGATCATGCAAGATCAGGGGCGTGTTTTAGGCCTTGTCCATATTGGTTTTTTGCGAGAAGCCCTGTCTTTCAAGGCCCTTTCTACAGCCTTAATGCCACTCTGGCCTTGGTTAAGCCTCTTGGGTTTTGTCACTGTTTTCTTTACGCTCTGGCGTTTGAGCCAAAGCTTTCTTTTGTCGTCGGCGCGGCTTGAAAGGGATGTCAAGAAAGCCGACCAGCGCGACTGGCGGTATGCCCCTCCCGTCCTGTCACAAAGGGCCTCACAAGATCCCACACCACAAACCCTGTCCTGGGCCTATCAACAGCAGCAAATGGCCCTTCATGACGATTTCAAAAAATGCGAAACATTGTTAAAAGCCTTTTCCCTATGGTCCCATGCCCTGCAACGGCGCCATAACACAGCTGAAGCCCAAAAAAAGGTCGAACGAGCCCAAGGCCTTTTGGCGGTTTTAGGGCTTTTAAAACGGCTTTATCCCTTAGGGGCCCTGCCCACCACCGCCCCGCAAGATGAAGAGACCTTGTCCTTTCGCCGACGCCTGTTTGGTTGGGGCTTTGGCTTGACAGAAGGGTTTCTGTTCATTGGCATGGCGGTACTGGTGTATGGCCTTTGCTTAACGGACACGGCGTTCCATGCGTTTGGCCTGGGGCAGACGACCTTGATCGGCCTATCGCCCTTTTTGATGGCCTTGTCTGGGGCTTTGGCGCTCCGGATTGCCGGCACGCTGCATCCCTTTGCCACCTCTTTCGGTTTTAAGCGCTTGGCCTTGCTGCGGCCCCCGCACCGTCTTTTGGGGCTTGGCTTGGTTGGGCTATGCCTGCTGCCCCTTTTAGGCGGAATATTGGGCTTTTTCAGCCTGCCTACGACAGCGCTGCCAAGTCTTATGCTCCCGGCGATGGTGATGATGTGGGCGGTGGGCTTTTGTCTTGCCCTGTTCCAGGCGACCTGGCGCCAAAGGGGGTCTCTCGCCCATCCATTTCAGAGCTTTGAAATGTCCCTGGGCCATATTATGGCGCTTTTATTCAGCTTGGCCCTTTTGCCCAATTTGGACCAGAGCCATGACCCGAATGCAGCCTTATCTTTAACAACAGCCTCTGGCAGTGTCCTGTTAAGCCTGATTCCCATGCTGTGCGCGGTGATCGCTGGGTTGGGCCTCGCCCTGCTGAGCAAACCGCTGGCACCACAAGACAAAGACCATGCGGCCTGCCATAAGTCCACCCCCCAACCGCATCAAACTTTGCACCAGCCCTTATGGTTTTCCAGCCTGCTTGCGGTTTTTGTCTTACAGATTATGATTTCTTTTTCCCATAATTTATTCCCTTTGCTGCCCTTCAACCGGGGTACCTCTTTCCTTGAGATCGCCCTGCTATGGCCCTGCTTGGCGGTGGCCAGCTGTTTGGTGTTTCGCGCCAAAATTCAAAAAAAACGTGCCACAGGCGCCACAGAAGACATAAAACCTCTTTTAAGTCCGGTCAGCCTGTCCTTTCTTTTACTGGCCAATGGGCTTTTGCCGCTGGGGCTCCGCTATACAGATTGGGCCATGATCACCTTTATCGGGACCGCCGTCATGACCGCTCTTATTCTGTGCCTTTTGCAACACAGCGCGGCTTCGCCCTGTGAGCCCCCGATGGGCATGGCAAAACCGGCAAAGGCTGTCCCGGTCTTGTCAGCGCTGCCGTTTTTCATTCTGGCCTTCTTATCGCCAGCTTTGTTCAAACTGCCGCAAGATCTCTTCCATCTCTCTGTGCTTGGTCTTGCCGGCTTATTTTTTGCTGGATACCGTTTGCAGCGCGCCCAGCGCGAAAGGTCAACCCCATGACAGGCGCTGTGGGACGCAAGGATTTCCTCCAAGGGCTCTGTCTTTTTAGCCTGTCCGGTCTTTTCTTCCCACGCATGGGCCTTGGCCAAAGCCGGCCTCATCGTATTTTTATGCTGTTAGCACGGGCAGAAAGCCCTTTCGAGAAAGGCTTTCGCGATGGCCTCATCGCCTATGCGCTTCCCACAAGCCTCGAAAGCCGTCAAATCGTCCCTGAAGAAGATCTCCCCACTTTATTGAAAGAGATTCTCTATCATCACAGTCCGGCTTTGCTATATGTGAATGACCAGGCTCTGCTCAAACGCCTTTCGGACAGCTTTTCCCAAGCTTTAACCACAGCACCTGAAAGCCAGCCTTGGTTTTTCCCCTGCCTCTCTATCGTCCCCTTTTCGCCACAGCCGGTCACAGCGCTCCAAGGGCCTCATTTTTGCGGGGTGCAACAGAATGTGCCCTTTGCCCAGCAGCTTTTTTATTTGCGCATGATCAAGCCCACCACCAAGCTGATGATGGTCACAATACCGAATCATCCTTACGGGGCTATTCTGGCTTTCCAGCGCCAAGCTTTGCGGCAAGGCACGCTTTTGTTGTGGGAGACTTTGCCCCTGGATTCGGCAGGAGACATCGATATGCCAGCATTGGCCTCTCTTTTAGAGCATTGGCAAGCGCTTGGGATTGAAAGCCTTTTTTTGCCGTCTCCGGGATATCGCGCAGAGGAGATCGCTTTTTTGGCCGAACTGGCCACCGAAAAAGGATTTGCGCTCTTGGCCGAGACCCCCTGGCTGGTTCAGGATCACCGGGCAATGCTGTCTGTCCGCCATAGCCGTTATGCTGTCGGACGGTATGCCGCCTATCAAGCCCAGCGGATTTTGTCTTATCAGCAGTCACCCGCAAGGCTTGGTCTGACGGCGCCTCGGAAGCCCCATATTCTGGTGAATGTGCGGACGGTTAAGCGGCTTGGTCTACAGCTTCCCGTCGCGCTTTTGCAACAGGCGGAGCTCTGGGAGGGGTAAGAGACTTAAGGGGCCTTTTGAAAAAGGCCCCTTAAAATCCCCTAAAACTTTTTTGACTTTTGGAACAAAGGATCAATATTCCAGGAGCAAGTCTTTAGGTTCCTCGACATCACGTTCGATGGCCGAGCGTAATTTTGACATGGCACGGGTTTCCAATTGCCGAACCCGTTCTTTGCTCACGCCCAGCTCCCGGCCCAGCTCCTCGAGGGTGGCGCCTTCTTCGCTTAGGCGGCGGCGTTTGATAATGATCTGTTCACGATCTGTCAATTCGCCAAGCGCTTTTTTCAGCCAAACAGTACGGCTATGCCCATCGTGATGATCGATAATCACCGCTTCAGGATCGGGGCGATCATCGGACAAGAAATCTTGCCAATCATAATCCCCGCCTTCACTCATCGGGGTGTTTAAGGATTGATCGGCGGCCGAAAGGCGTTGTTCCATTGTTTCGACATCGCCAACAGGAACCCCGAGTTCTTCAGCAATTTTCTTGCGCGCCTTGCCGGTCATGGTGCCATTGCCGCTGAGACCACCACTATCTTTAATCCGCGCCCGCAACCGTCTGAGATTGAAGAACAAAGACTTTTGCGAGGCTGTTGTGCCCGTGCGCACAATCGACCAATTGCGCAGAATGAAGTCCTGGATTGCCGCGCGAATCCACCAAGTTGCATAAGTCGAAAACCGCACACCGCGCTCTGGCTCAAAGCGAGAGGCCGCCTGCATAAGACCCACATTGCCTTCCTGGACCAGATCCCCCATGGGCAATCCATAATTCCGGAAGCGCGCTGCCACCCCAACGACCAGACGTGTATAAGCAGTGACAAGTTCATGAAGCGCCTTTTGGTCACCATCTTGGCGCCATTTTACCGCCAATGCTTGCTCATGCTCTCTTGTCAAGAGGGGGGTGGCCATGGAGCGTTTAATATAGGCCACATTTGCACGCTGTGCTTCAGGATCATCAATATAGGCCATCACGCATTCCCCTTCGCTTTATTATAAAGCCCTGACCAACCAATCTTCTAAGATTGAGTGGATGATAGGGTCCTTGTGTTTTCTCCTCTATGAAGCTTTACGTAAGGGCGTGTTTTTTAGATCTCAGGAAACTTTATTTTGTTGATGGGCAAGAAAGTTTTAAGCCACGGTCTTACCTAGAGTCTCACATAAAAGTTCCCTTTGAAAAACACCCTGTGCCATACAGTTATTCTGTTGCATTGGCACCGTAAACCATCATTTCGATAGAGATTAAATTTTTATCTCTTCTAAAAAAGTATCAGAGTTTCTTAATCGGGTATAGCTTAAAAATGTAACGATGTTTCTCACAATCTTGTGAATAAGCTGCATTTAGGGAATTTTTAGCCTTAAATATATATAATAATGAATATTAAAAACCAAAATCCATCTTAGGAATTATATACAAGGAGATATATTTTTTACTTTTTCTAAAGTCGTACAGGAATATTTTATCACAAATAGAAAACCTTTTAGAACATTTGGTTTGCAAAAGAATCAGAGACGCCTTCTCGCACCTAAACGTCCCCTTCCCACCAGAATCGCCGTCGTCTGCTCCCTAAGAAACAGGCTTGAACGATACGGTCCCCTGAGAGAAAATTAGCCATAACAAAAACATAGCGCACGACACCCAGCGCTTTTCAAAGCAAGGGCATGATGAAAGACATCCCCAAAAGCTTTAGACTTTGCCCCCACAGCCAGAGAGAGGACATCGCTCCAGGGCCGCGTTCCAGAGGATTTTCCAGGCTATCGAAGACAAAACCTAGCCTTGGATGACACAGTCTTACCAAAAATGTCGCGGAGGTTACGAAATTCTTAATTTAGAAACAAAATATATTTTACACTTATTAGATGTTTTTGATGGAAAAACATCTCTTCATAAAACAGGATGAGACTCTTCGTAACCGTCTAACGGGCGAAGCCGATCGGCAATAAGCCGATTTCACTGTCGATCGGTCTTCTTTTACCAGTTGGTCGGTCCCCTTTGAAACTCTTATTGGAAAAGGCCTGGGATGCGTGACACGACCGAACCTCTGGTGAAATTTGGCAATCATTTTAGTCTTCAGGCCATTTTCAAAGCTTTTTGGGGGCGGATTCTCACCACCTGGGGCATTGTCGTGATCGAAAATGTTTTGATCGCCACAATCCCTTTTCTCATTGGCCTTTCCATTGATGGCTTGCTCGCCAAACGCCTTGATGAGCTGCTGCTCATGATCGCAGCGCTTGTTCTGTTGGTGTTGATTGCCGTCGGACGGCGTGTCTATGACACACGGGCTTATGGTACGATCCGTGTTCATCTTGGGCTTGCCGTTGACAAGAAGAACGCCCATGAAGACGTTTCAAGCCGGAATGCGCGCCTCGATATGTCCCGAGAGCTGGTCGATTTCCTAGAACAAGATGTTCCCGAGCTGCTCACCGCCCTCATTCAAGTGGTCGTCAGCTTCGCTGTTTTGGCCTATTTCCATCTTTATCTTGGCCTGTCGTCGATTGCGATTCTTTTGGCCATGGTGATTTTTTATAGTTTTTTCCATAAGCGGTTTTACCGACTCAATGCGACCCTGAATTCTTACCGCGAACGACAAGTCACCCTGTTAGGCCAAGGCGACCGTTTTGGGATTTTTCGCCATCTTTCCCTTTTGCGCGCGACAGAAGTCTCCATTTCCGATACTGAAGCCCTTGTTTATGGCGGGATTTTTCTTCTGCAAATTCTGTATATCGCCTTTAATCTTTATTTTGGCGCAGGCTTACCAGACCTCACGGCAGGTCGGATTTTTTCAATCGCCACCTATTCTTGGGAATATGTCGAAGCGGCCCTCGCCCTTCCCATGGCTCTCCAAGGCTGGTCCCGCCTGAGCGAAATCACCGCACGCATCCAAAATCAAAAAAGTTCAGAACCGAAAGCCTAGAGTCATTCGCGACTAAGCCTAAGTCGGGGCGGGCTCTAGAGTATCCGTGATAA
>DDLW01000326.1 GCA_002340345.1 Alphaproteobacteria bacterium UBA2562
GTCACCAACCAAATCCGGATCAGGCCGGTCTCTCGGTCAATGTCACTGTGGTTTTTATCGCCAAAAACTAGAGCCTTTCTTTTTTATATTGAATCAATGGAAAGGCTCTATGATCTTGTTTTTGCCGCAAAACGCATGGTGAAAGGGGCTGCCACTTTAACCAGCTTTGCTCTAACCGCCATCTGGGGCAGGGTCAAGTCTAAAGGAAAAGGGGAAAGAGAGGGGCGTTTTTTCCATGTGATGTTTTTTTTGCTTCTCAGCCCTCCACCAGACGTGTATGGTCTCAAATCGATAGAGAAAAGGGCAAATTCCAGTCAAAAGTAAAGACAGAGAGCGTCTCTTTTGCTTTCGGTTCAGAACCAAGGCTGTCATGAACATGCGGGCCGCATATCCTGCCTTTCAGGGGCAGCAGATTTGCCAAGAAAGACTTTAGAGTAAAAGCTTAAAGCGATAGAGTCTTTAAAGTCTTCTCAGAAAATGTTTTGCGTTACAGGATGTGCCGATAAGCCTTTCAAAGAAGGCAAACCATATTAGGAACTGTCCATGAGCCCTGCGCTTTTTTCCCAGAAAAAAATATTTTCGGTGCGAAGCACAATTATCGTGGCTTTGATGGGGAGTCTTGGGCTCCTCGCAGGGTGCAGTCTTTTTGAAGAGAGCGAACCGGTCGAGGTGGCAGTTATTGAGAAAAAGCCGGAATTAGCCTGCTATCGTGAAGCGCGCTATCTCAAGCTGGCCCCGGAAACCTGTGAAAAAGTAGGGGGTGTTGTGGTTGAAGGCATCCCGAATATGGATCTCAAAAAGCCCGATGCTTCCCCCAGCAAAGCTGTCGTTCGGATCCAATTGCCGCCTCGGGAAAAAGACAAGGATGAGGAACGTCCCATTGCGAAGACAGACAAAACAGAAAAGCTGTCTTCGGTGATTTTACCCTTGAAGAGACAGCAAGCCCAGACCGAATAAGGGCCTGGTTGCTGTGTTAGGATCCGTCTCCGGCCTCTTGCTCTTCCTCTTGGGAAGTAAGGAGGTTGGTGAGGCTTTGCGCCATGAGGATCATCTCTAAAGCCTCTATCGCCTTTTGAGGCCCATCTGCGCTTGTGTTGAGAATGAGGTCGATTTGTTCTGCCAGGGACGGATCATGCTGTGCGAGGAACGCCAGGGCCTCTTGGGGTCTCTTGCCCGCTAAGGCGTCCTGGGCGTCACGGCACACAAACTCTAACGCAAAATCAGCTAGGCTCCCAGTCCCGCCCCCAGCACCAAAGCTTTCCTGAACAAAAGCAATGGCTTCACGCTCCTCTTCGCTGTTTGTGGAGGGCGGGTGTGCCGGCGATAAAATGTCTGCGGTTCTTTTTTGAGACATGAATTCTCGACTTTCAGGGCGACGCTTTCATTGGATGGGAGCGCTGATATCAACCGTAGACCCTGCCGGATCCCGGAGCAGAAGACGGCGTTGTCCATAGGGTAAATCCGTTGGCGCTTGGAGAATCTCGACATCCATGGCAAGCGCCTGGCTGTAAATCTTTTCCACATCCGCCACGACAAAGGTTAAAATCACCCCGGCGGGGGGGACAGCAAGGTCTGGTGGGATGGTCTCGTGATTCCTCTGTAAAATGCCCAGTTCAAAGCCAGGGGTTTCATCGCTGCCAAGAAGAATAAACCAGCCAAAATCGCCAACAGGCTTTAAGCCCAAAAGCGCCTCATAAAATCGAGCGGTTTGCTGAACATCTTGGCAAAGGATATTTGTAAAAGCACGATTCATAGCGCTGTCCAGCAATTGGCATATGTGGATCTTTATACACATAAAAAAAGTCATTGAAAGACATTATAGCCTTTATTGAAACCAATATCGCCCTAAATCTAAGGTATCAAGCAATTTCTCTTGACCCTCTAAGAGATTTGTAACTGTTCAAAAGAGAGCATTTCTGTGAAATCAAATGATAACCTTTTGGTTTTTGTTTTCACCGCATAGTAAAAGCTTCGCAAGGATTGGGTCCGTGCTGGCTTTGTTCTTTACCAAAAGGCTTCATACCAACCGAAAAGTCATCGACTTTGCAGGTGAGTATAAATGTATGGTTTTGCCGTGAAAGGGACCAAACGGATAAAGCTATCTTTTCGTCTCTTTCTTAAAGAGGGAAAGGTGAAACCACAAAAAGAAGCCCATGATTCCAGAAAAGCCTCATGCGAAAGCTGAAGATAGAGCGCATGTCCCATAAAATCATCATAGAACACGCGTTCTATCTTATTGAATTTGCGCAAGGATCCCCAAGGATTTTGGGCGCAATTTGTCATCAAATTGCTTTGATCTTGCTATAGGGGAGGCGAAGACAATGATTAAGGCGACTTTAACACGGCAAAAAACGATCATCATGGCTGGCGTTGACAATAACGCGCCAGATAGAACCGCTTATCCCGGCAAAATCCTTACGGAAGTCCGATATAGCCGGTTAGAAGCGATGAGACTGAAAGGCGAAAAAAGAGCGGTTCTGTCCGTTTATGGCCAGTCAATGCCCGCAACTTTAGCGGCCTTGGTCAAAGAAATCGGCGAAGAAGATCATGACCCCTTGGCGCTAGAGCAGGCTTTAATGCAAGACAAAGGCTGGTCGGCTTTGTTCCGCAATGGTCAGCTGCTTCATAGTGATGAAGAAACACCCTATGCCATTTTTGGCTTTGAAAAACTGCAACGCGCCCAGGCCTTACAAAGCGGGGATGTGACAACGGAAAGAGGCGGGCTGTGCCCAGGATGGCGCCATGTCCGGCTTGACCATGACAGTCAAACTGCCATGGTGATGCAGTTTGAAGAGGATGAAGTGCGCTGTTCCTTGCTCGAACGTGGCCTCGGTCGTGAAGGCAAAATGTCGCTGATGATGCCCAATAAAGACCATATGGTGCGTTTGCGGGATGTTCTGACATTGGCCGGGACAATCATTGAAGGGCATAATCTCGCCGCACGCTTAGGCATGGTCGATGACCATGGCCGTCCGGTGAAGCGTTATCCTTCAATCGCAGATCAGGGAAAACCAGAGACCGTACGCTTTTTGGACCTAAGGGGGCAATTGACCACATTTTTGCAACAGCATAAAGTGAATTTCTGGCCCGATTTGCAACCTTATTGGGGTTAGAGTCATTCGCGATCAAATTTGGTCGCGAATGACTCTAGATTCTTGTTCTTGCCGCAAGACGTGTCGATTGGATGTTTCCATCCAGCCGCACTTTGCTCTAAAGGACAAGAACCGCCGGAAAAGGATGAAGACAGGCTGTGCCGGGAGACCATCCCGTCTCAGGGCGAAGATGATTGGCCGATAAAGTGGAGGAGCCGTTGTCGCAGGCGCTCTCGCGCGGCAGGAAGGGGAGCCTGATCATGGCTTTGGGCATATTTTTGCAAAAAATGCCCGGTCAACCGTAAGGCGGCTAAGAGATCTTCTCCAGAAGGGCAGCTCTCTTCTTGGCGATATAAAAAACGCGGGAGAGGAAGAAGCCGGTCCCGCCATGGCCCCGCGCCCGCGTCCGTCACAGCACCGCCCGTGCGCGGAGAGACAAAAGTCAGGAGGGGCTGCGCCTCACTGTGGTCCTCACTGTGGCCCTCACTGGGCTCTGGACGGGGGCTTTGGCCTGTGACCGCACAAACCGTAAAGTCAAACCCGAAGCCAAGTTCTGCCAGAAGCGTCTTCTCCCAAAGGCAATAGGCCGGTAGAAACGCCATATTTTGGGAGAGCCCAACCCTGTCAGAGAAGGTTTGATCTGCCATGGTGGCCAAAAAAGCGAGGGTCTGATGATAAAGATCAGGGTGCGGATCGCCTTCCATGACCCTTTGATCGAGAAGCGCACAGACAGAGGATAAAGCTTCTAAACGCCAGGGATCCTGTAAAAACTGTGCCGCATAACTCCTGTCAAGATCAAGATCGATTTGCCCAAGATGTTCGGAGAGACGCGCCCGCCAGTGAAGATTGACAAGACTTCCCGGTTCGACAGAACTCTTTTTATGAGACCGCATGGCATTGCGGAAAAGGCCTGCCCCCCAACCTTGATCCGCGGTCAAAAAATGCACAATACCGTCTTGTTCTCCAAAAGGACGGCATGACAGAATAAGCGCCTGACCAGACCATGAGACCATAACACTATGCGTCCTTATCCCAAGGGGAAAATTGATTTTGTCAAAGGGTGTTACACAAAAGTAAAACTATACAGCCTTTCTCTCGATTCAGGCGAAAAACGGGCGGCTGTAAACAAAGAAAACCAGGATCGGAGTGATAGATTTTGAAAAAAATCTCACTAAAGTATTTTGTTCATATCCTCAAATATGAGAAGCTCTGGTCAAGAAGATCCTGTCTTGAAACAGGGTGCCGCGAGCAAAGCGTGATCCGGTGGACCTCCCCAGTGGACTTCCCGAGTGGATCCTTACCAGTGGGGTTCCTTAAATCGCTTTCGTCTTGCGGCAAAAACAAGGCTATGGCAAAGAACATGCTGTATCATTAAAATTCTTTGAGAGTGGGCAACTTATGCGGAAATTTGACCAACATAAAACGCGCATCCTCATTATCGCGTCACATGACTTTGGCCAGCAATTACAGGGGCTTTTAAAACAGCAAAATTTCTCTTGTGAAGCTGAGATCATAGAGCTTTCTGAGGTGATTCTTTTGCTAAACACCATGACAGAGCTCAGCACAATAGACCGCCGACCTGATCTGATTCTGTTTGAAGTGCCCGCAGACGATTTACCCGAAGAAGGACAGCAAAATCTATCGACGCTTTTGCTCGCGGCAAAAAAGAACCAGACGGTTCCAAGCATTCCGGTCTTAACGATTTCCCATGCCGAAGATGTGACGGCAGAGGAAACCTATTATGACCACGGCGTTAATGCGCATCTTTATTTGCCGTTAGAGCCTAAGGCCTTGGCTGAAAAGCTGAAAGTCACGGCGGATTTCTGGCTCGGCTTGAGTCGCCTGCCCGGTTATTAGGGGACAGTCCGCAAAAGCTTTTTGAGAGACTTTTTCTCGAAAAAGTCGTCTGATTTCGCGTAAGCGAAAAAATGCCGGGGCTTATTCGTCGTTTAAGGGCTAAAATTGATAGCGTAATCCCATGGAAAATTCATGGGCGGTAAAGCCAGCGTCGAGCTGTATTTCATCTGTGGGATTAAGGGTGCTGGGCCCCCATTGCACGGTTCCCATATCCATATAACGATAACGGCTGTCGAAATGCCAATCGGTGCCGAAAGACATGGAAATCCCCGCAATCCCTGCAAAGGCCAGTTCGGTTGAAATGGTGTTCAAGCGTTGTTCCCCAAAGGCCGTGCCATTCGGAGATAAGCGGTAGGCTTCGCCATTGTTCCAAGCAACACCAATGCCCGCACCGATGAAAGGAGTCCAGCGGTCCCAACCGACATCGATGTCGAACAACATATTAGCCATGACGGTTTGATTCTCGACCACCCCTTCCATCACAGTATTCCGACCAGCTGTGCCGTCAAGGGCGGGACTTTGGCGGTATTCTGTTTTGGAGCGAATCGTATATTCGCCTTCTAAGCGCAAAGGCAGGCCCATCTTCTTGAAATTATAGCCCATAATCAAAGACGGGGCGAAAATGACACCATCGGTGACCTCTTCTGTGACCACCCCTAAATTTGCGAGACGGCCTGTGCTTTTATTCTCAACACCGGTGAGTCGTGGGAGCGAGGCGGTCGCATAAACAGCGAAATAGGCATTATCCAGAAAGCCATCTTCGACCGCATGGCTTTCCGAGGCCAGAAGAACGACAGACAACAAGACCGCTAACGCCCGAACGGGTTGTAAAGATGCAGTATGATGCCAAAGCCGCGCGGGAGAAAACAGGCCTGTCATGAGAAGAGATCTCCAAAACACAAGATCGAGAATAGGATGCAACAGCATTTTGCTTTTATCTTGTCGCAAACAAGGATCAAAGGAATGCCCCATCCCTTTGCCCTAGGCAGCATAAAGCAGAGAAGGTCAAAACCCTATAAAGATTTATCCTTAACAGGCAACAAAATAGAGTGCCAAAGGACATGTCCTTTGGCAGCCAGAGGTCCTTATCTTTTCAGCAAAGCTTCAGCCGCTTCAATGGCAAAATATGTCCAAATCCCATCGGCCCCCGCCCGTTTAAAGGCCAAAAGACTTTCCATCATGGCAGAGGGAAGATCCAAAATCCCTTGCTCTGCAGCGAGGGTCAGCATGGCATATTCACCGCTAACCTGATAGGCAAAGGTTGGCATTTTGAAGTCTTCTTTAAGCCGATATAGAATATCAAGATAGGGCATGCCCGGCTTGACAATCAGCATATCGGCCCCTTCTGCGATATCAAGGCTGGCTTCTCTGAGGGCTTCATGGCTATTGGCGGGGTCCATCTGATAGCCGCGTTTATGGAATCCCCCTTGCGCTTTTGTGAGCGTGGGGTGCGAGCCAACAGCCTCGCGAAACGGCCCATAAAAGGCTGAGGCATATTTGGCCGTATAAGACATGATGCGGGCATTGACAAAGCCCGCCTCATCCAGGCTTTGGCGTATGGCGCCAACACGGCCATCCATCATATCAGAGGGGGCGAGAATGTCGCAGCCCGCCTCGGCCTGCACCACCGCTTGATGGCAGAGCATAGCAACGGTCTCATCATTTACAACATAACCATCCCGCACCAAGCCATCATGGCCATGGGTGGTATAGGGGTCGAGGGCAACATCACAAATGACATTCAGATCCGGCTGCGCTTTTTTAAGGGCGGCGACAGCCCGGCAAATGAGATTATCAGGATTGATGGCTTCTTCGGCCGTGTCTGTTTTTTGTGCGGCCTCGATGGCAGGGAAAAGGGCAATGGCGGGAATGCCGAGATCCGCAGCCTGTTTTGCCGCCGCCACCAGCCGATCAAGGGACAGACGGTTGACATTTTTCATCGAAGGAATCGGTTGGCAAACATTTTGGCCTTCACAGACAAAAACAGGCCAAATGAGGTCAGAGACATCCAGGCGTGTTTCTGCGACCATTTGGCGTGTGGCCGCATTGACTCTGTTGCGCCGGGGTCTGATGCGCTGAAAACCGCCAATGGCAGGGGTGCGTATGGCCTGTCCCATGGGTGTTTTTAACAGAGTTTCGCCACATTTTTGCGCGGTCTGGCCCTTCTCAGCGGGGGCATGGGGAAGGTCAGAAGATTTGCCGGTCGCGTCAGGCATGATGTTTCCTATTGTTGAGCTGTCTCTTGTGCATTGACCCAAACAAAGCGTTATCGCATCCAGTGGGGTGACAAAAGGGGATGTTTTGTCGCGGTTGGTGCAGGAGCGTTTGATGGCCTTTATTGTGTTTTGGAGACCGTAACACGAAATGGAAAAGTTGAAAAAGCTTGGCGGGGCTTATGGCGTGCCTCTTTTGCATAATGATCTTTTGTTCAAGATCAAAATTAAACTCTGTCCATGATCTGTCCCGCCCCTTGGACAGGGGGAAGGGGCTCCTTACATCTTTCGCAAATATATTTTTATGTGGAACTATCATAGGGTGTTTTATGAGCCAGCCTGCTGCCCAAGAGAGTCTCGCGCCGTTACCTTATATTGCTTTGGCCCCTGGTGAGACCGCTTTTCATCTTTTGCAAAAAAAACTGCCAGAGGCGCAAGCCCTCCTCGAAACATGTTTAAGCGCCCATGGTCTCAAATATCTTGCTCCTTATGGTGATTATTTTTCAAAAAAGCGTCTTCAGCAATGGGAAACGCCTTTTATGGCGGAACTCACGGCCATGGCGTCTCTTTTGCAGGGTCAGGCGCGGGCGCAGCACGCGAGACAGACCGCAAAGGGGATTTTTTTTCTGAATCTCATTTATGAGTGGGCTTGCACGGCGGCTGCGCTTCCAGACCCTCAAGGCCCCGGACCGCGACTGATGCGGATTCTCGATTGGGACTTCCCAGGGTTAGGGGAACATCTGATGCTTGTGCGCTTTGAAACCCCACAGGGACCTTATTATAGTGCAACATGGCCGGGCTATGCGGGGGTTTTGACGGCGATGGCCCCTGGGCGTTTTGCCATTGCCCTCAATCAGGCTCCGAGTCCAGACTGCGCACGCTACCCCTTGGGCCAGCTGGCGGGGGTGATGCGTCTCCATTATCAGCATCGTCCCCATTGGCCGGCGGTGCATCTTTTGCGGAAGATCTGTGAAGAGGCAAAGGATTATGACGCGGCCTTAGCGCTCTTAAAATCCGATGGCTATTGTCTTGCGGCGCCGTTCCTCGGCACTTTGACCGGGGTTGCGGCCCATGAAACCGCGCTCATCGAAGCCAAAGGCACAGACCGCCTTGTGACCTATGGGGGCGCGGCCGGACTCTCGGTGGGCAATGAATGGTTGTCCGCCCCTTGGCCAGGTGTTGGGCGGGGCCAGCATTGGGGGGCCTCCTCAAAAGACCGTTGGGGGGAAAGTGCTTTACGACGTGCTCAGATCTTAGACTGCGCACGGCAACCCCATGTCGACCCTTTCGCGTTTCCAAGCCCTTTGTTGAATTACCGCTCGCGCCTTTTCTTTATGGCCAATGCGGCCACCGGTGCGCTCATTGTGCAAGGGCTGCGAAAGGCAACGCCCGCAGAACAAGAAACCACGGGCTGTGCGGCGGTTGCGGCAACACAAAAATATAGCCTGGCCTAGAGTAAAGCGCGTTCTCGCCCTGATGTGACAAAAGTTTTTTGAAAGACTTTTTCTCGAAAAAGTCGCTTGGATTTCGCGCAAGCGAAAAGATAACGGTCTCCTGTCGATCGATATCAGGCGTTTAGAGCAAAGTGCGGCTGGATGGAAACATCCAGTCGACACGTTTTGCGGCAAAAACAATAAGAGAGAGCCTTTTGTGTGCGTCTATCATCACGCAAAAGGCTCTAAACCCGAGAGCTGACCCAAATCGCTAATCTCGAGCCAGCTTGGATCGCCTCATAAAGAAAACGATAGCCTGGGGCTTGTTGGGCCCCATGCTCTAAAGCCAGATCACGATGCTCGATTTCCTCTGCGCGGAATTGCTCAATTTTTGCTTTGAGGTCCGTTTCGCGCTCATCCCCCTCTAAAGCTTCTTTTTGTTCGGTGTAATGGCCGTCGATGCACTCTTCAATGGCAACGGTGCAGGCCATGGCGGTCTTTTCCCCCAGCAATGCGGTCCCGGCCCCCAAGGCAAAGCCCGCAAGGTCCCAAAGCGGGGTCAGCATTGTTGGGCGCACGCGTCTTTCGGTTAAAAGCTGCTCAAAGGCCTTGAGATGCTCTTGCTCCTGCTCTTGCATATGGCGCAATTTGCCGGCCAAGGGATGTTTGGGGCCGAAAACAGCCAATTGGCCCTGATAAATGCGCACAGCACCATATTCACCCGCATGATCAACACGCAAAATGCGGGCAATTTCTTCTTCGCGTGTGAGATCGCCAGCGTAAGGGCCTTTTTTCTCCCCGAGGGGCTCAGAAATAGACATCGTTTTCGCCGTCCTTTCCGGGTGCGTCGATGAGGTGATGATGGGGATTTAGCGATGGCGGGAGGCTCCCCAACCCGCAATTATAGATAAAACCAAACAGAATAAAAGATTATAGCCTGTCATGGAAATGCCGAACAGAGACCAGACGACTTCATCACACCGGACCACAGGGGCGGCCAACAGAGCTTTGGCGATGTCTTCTGGGGCGCCGGTGCCGATCAATCCTCCGCACTCTTCTGTGCCCGCCCACCAATGTTGCTCAACCCCGACATGATAGCCAGAGAGCAGGACATTGCTGACAAAAACCAGCGCTAAGGCCCAAAGACAAAGGCGTAGGCTTTTCCCGGTCAGGAAAAAAGCCCCGATGGACATAAGCATCGCAAGCACAAAAGGAATGCGTTGGTAAATACAGAGAATGCAAGGCTTTAAGCCGCCAATATATTGCGACAATAAAGCAATCCCTAGGGCAAGAGCGGAAACAACAAGGAGAAACAGCGCAATTTGGTGCGCCTCTTTAAGAGACCTTATGAACGTCATGTCTTAAAATCCTTATAGAGTCTTGAGGCGCGCTGATGGCTGCTTTTAAGGGGGCTTTTGGAAAAGGCCCCTTAACACCCCTCAAATTTTCTAATGCAAAGCTTTGATCAGAAGGAAACCGCCGAGAAGGAGAATAAAGCCAAGGCTGGTGACCAAAGCCAATCTTTTCTCGACAAACTGACGAATGGCAGGACCAAAAAAATAGATCAGGCTGGCTTCCAAATAAAAGCGACTGCCGCGTGACACCAGAGAGGCCAGGATAAAGACCGTGAGATCTAAATGGGCAAGCCCAGCGGCGATGGTAATTACTTTATAGGGTAAAGGGGTAAAACCGCCTGCGAAAACAATCCACCACCCCCATTCGGCAAAGGTTTCTTGGAACGAGACAAATTTTTGCTCATAGCCATAAAAGGCGAGAATCGGCTGTCCAAGCTGGTCAAATAAGAAAAGGCCAATGCCATAGCCAGCAATGCCGCCAAGCACAGAGGTGATCGTGGCGACACCCGCAATTTTGAAAGATTGCTTGGGCGCTGCAAACATCATGGGCAGCATCATCGCTTCAACCGGAATGGGGAAGAGAGAGCTTTCGGCGAAGGATAAAATGGCCAAATACCATATGGCATGAGGATGGGCCGCCCATTTCAGGCATTTATCATAAACTTTTTGCAGCATTAAGAAAATCCGGGAGAGAAAACCCAGGGCGAAACCCCAGGCAACACGCATAAAACACAGAGCTGTATAGAGCTTTCTGCGCCATAGGAACAGCGTTTCATAGGGACTCAAGCTTAAAAAAGTTTAATATTTCGTGCTTTGCGGATCATGACCCGTGATGGTTTTGCGCAAAAGCCGCTAAATGCGCATCATGGCTATCATGGTGGGCCTGCCACCATTTAGCCAACAGCGCGATAAGTTGCATGGCTTCCTTGGTTTCCCCCTTCTGAATATCGTCTGCAAGTTCCTGTAAACGTTCGATGAAAAGATCATGATCGACTTTATGTTTCTCTAAGCCTTCATAGTGATTCTTTTGCATATAAAGCTCTTCCCCCTGGAAGTGGCTTGAAAAGGCTTCGATCAGCCTACCCATCGTCTGTAGAGAGATGTCAGAGAGATGGCCCCCCTTCATATCGCGATAGACATCATTAATCATGGCAATCAAGTCTTTATGTTCATGGTCGATGGGCTCTAAACCAAAATCATATTTGTCTTGCCAAGGGAGGAGTTCGGCCTCTGTATGATCTTGATGTTGAACATCTTTCAGGAATTTCGTGACTTGTGTGCGCAGATTGACCGATTGTTCCGATAAAGACAAAGACGCCTCAGTAATCATTATTGCCGCCGCATCGGCCTCTTCAGCGGCATGGAGCACATCGACAATAGAAGCCGAGACACTGGTCGTGCCCACAGAGGCCTCTTCGACATTCCGGGCAATTTCTTGGGTTGCGGCGCTTTGCTCTTCAACCGCCGCAGAAATTGAAGAGGAAATATTGCTGACATCCTCAATCACTTTCGCAATGCCATTGATCGAACCGACCGCTTTTTGGGTTGAGGCCTGGACCTGATCAATTTGTGTTGCAATCTCTTCTGTGGCTTTAGAGGTCTGGTTTGCAAGGTTTTTTACCTCACTGGCAACCACAGCAAACCCCTTCCCAGCATCTCCGGCGCGTGCGGCCTCAATGGTTGCATTCAGCGCCAGTAAGTTGGTTTGGTCGGCAATGTCATTAATCAAAGACACAATCTGATTAATCGCATTGACATTTTCTTCCAAGATCTTGATGTCGTTGGATGTCTTGTTCGATTCTGAAACCGCATTTTTTGAAACGCTGTTGGCTTCGGCCACTTGGCGGCTAATTTCAGAAATCGACGCTGCCAATTCGTCTGCGGCACTGGCAACGGTTTGCACATTGCTTGTCGCCTGTTCCGCCGCAACCGCAACGGTTTTAGAGCGCTCCTTGGTGTTTTCAGCGCTGTTTTGCACCTGTGCTGCCACCTTTTTCATTGTTTTGTCCGCTTCAAATAAATTGTCCAAAACACTGACAATGGTCAGGTCAAAACCTTGGATGAGCTCACGCACATGGGCGGCTTCTGCCAGTTTACGCTCTTCTTCTTGTCGTTTTTCTTCTGCCAGACGGTCGGCCTTGATCATACTCTCTTTGAAGACAAGGACAGCATTGGCCATATGGCCAATTTCGTTCCGTAAGCCCGTTGCGGGAATGTCGATCATTTTATTGCCGCTGGCCAAGGCTTCCATCGCATTTGTCATGGCTTTAACGGGGCTGGAAACACCCAAGCCAATGAACCAGGCGGCCGTTACCGCAAAAAGAATACTGAGAAAAGACACGACCAAGGTGACAAGTGTTGCGGATTGGACGGCTTGGGTTGCGGCGGGTCCTAATTTGTCCTGTTCTTCTTTCACAGCGAGCTTTAGGGTCTCGATATCAGAAGCGATTTTCGGTCCAATTTTGTCGAGAGTGCCTGTGATAATAAGGTTGCGGTCGACAATGGCCTTATAGGCATCCTTGAATGCGGTTTGGTAGGTCTTGACCTGTTTGTGGAGGGCTTGGATGCGGTCTCTGAGGGATAGGCTTTGAAGGCGTTCTAAGAGCGTTTGGGCATTTTGGGATAAAGCTTGAAATTCTTGTTGGGCGCGTTTGTAAGAGGCTTCCTCATTTTCAATCAAGAACTTACTGACATAAAGCCTTGCGAGGAGGAGATTCTGGAAGGTCTCGCTTGCTTTATAAGCAGCGTCCATATTTCCCTCTTCAAAGGCTGCTTTGACAATCCCAGAGAGCTCTTTTTCCATCGCCGGGCCAATTTTATTCAAAACGCCATTCACCAACGCATCACGGCGCGTCTGTTGTTCGGTCACCTGTTGAAAAGCCTCTAAATAGATCTGCATGGACTTTTCAGAGTCATTTGCGACTTTCAGCTTTGTGTCGTCATTGGACATGTCGCGTAAGGTCTCAATAAGCTTGAGTGTGGCATTGGCACGTGCGTTGACCTTGGCAATATTTTCCTCGTTTGCCTGGATAAGGAAGTTTTTAACCTGGAAGCGGGCTTCAAGGAGATTGGCTTGGACCCGGCCAGATTGATTTGTCTGCAGGGCAAGGGCACGATAGCGTGTAAAGCTCTCACTGCTATTCTGAAGGTTGAAATAACCAACCGCCGAAATGATGAGCAGGAGTGCTAAGACTATAGAAAAACCAATAAATATTTTAGTTGAGACATTGAGATTATTTAAAGTATGCATTTTTAAACCCTTTTTATTTTTAAACCGTTTTTATTTTGGGATCGGTATTCTAAAATTTTAGACCATGTTGTGTAAATAACAGTTCTTCATAACATTATATGTTTCCGGTCCAACTTTTAAGGAGAATTCTATTATTATTAGATATATACCTCCATATTTAACCCTAAAAATCCAATAATCAAGACCTCAGATTTCAGAAATACAGGCTATCTTTATTTTAGCATTATAAAAATTTAAAATTGTTAAAACCCAAAAAATGCACTTGTCTCTATGTCTTTTTCCTAAAGCTTTTCGCTTTGATCCAGACATAAGTGAAATGCTCTCTGCCTTTGTTGTAAAGAAAAACAAAGATATATGCTGTCGTTCCAGAATCAAAAGGGGGGAATATATTAAATCCGCAACATATCCCTTGAAAATAAAGAAAAAAACAAGATGTCAATCAAACCTGCAGAATGCGCTGGCCCTTGAGAAAGAGCCGCGTCTCTCTTGCGGAAACGAAAAGGCACAGCGTGACAGCCTGGGGAAAAGACGATGATGATGCATAGGCTCAAGATCTTGACAGAAAAGGGTTTGGGGGTGGTTTTCGCCTTCAGCTTTGCCCTTTATGGTGGTTTTAGCAGCAAAGCTGTCATGGCAGAAGAGATTCAAAGCGAAAAGCATGACTTTCGCATAACCCAAATCGCCGAGGGATTCTCATCGCCATGGTCCTTGGTCTTTTTGCCCAACGGAGGCTTTTTGGTCTCCGAGCGCATTGGTGAAATTCGCCATGTCTTGGCCAATGGTCGTTTGGGGAAACGCCTCTCTGGCGTGCCAAAAGTGGCCCATAAAGGCCAAGGTGGACTTCTTGATCTTGCTTTGCATCCAGAATTTCCCGAGCAGCCCTGGCTCTATATGGCCTATGCCCATGAGACAGCACAAGGTTTAAGCCTCCGTTTGGGACGAGGGCGCTTAGAGGGCATGCCCTAAAAGGATTTGAAGTTTTTTTCGAAAGTAACAATCCCACCTATGGCGGTCGTCATTTTGGATCGCGTCTTCTGTTTGCCAAAGATGGCTATCTCTATGCAACAATTGGCGAGCGGGGCCAGAAAGACAAATCCCAAAATCTCAGAGATCATGGCGGATCTGTCCTTCGTTTCACCGTGGATGGGCAGGCCGCGCCCCATGATCGTTTCTCGAAACAGCAAAATGCGCTGGCGGAAATTTATTCTTTCGGCCATCGTAACGCCCAAGGTTTGGTTGAACATCCGGTGACGGGCGCGATATGGCTGCATGAGCATGGTCCTCGCGGCGGCGACGAAGTGAATATCGTCAAAGCAGGCGCCAATTATGGTTGGCCTGTCATCACCCATGGACGCGCTTATAGTGGCGGGTCTATCGGGATTGGAACGGCAAAAGCTGGTATGGAGCAGCCCTTGCATGTCTGGGTGCCCTCTATTGCGCCCTCTGGGATGGCCTTTTATACGGGGGATCTTTTCCCGCAATGGCGTCATGATCTGTTTGTGGGCGCGCTCGCCGGGCAAGTGCTTGTCCGGTTAGACATCGAAAAGGGACAGGTCATACAAGAAGAGCGCCTTTTAGAACGTCGCATTGGACGTATTCGCGATGTCCGGTCTGGCCCTGATGGGGCGTTATATCTCCTGACAGACAGCAAACGGGGCCGGTTATTTCGTTTGGAGCCGCTTTAAAATGCGATTGAGACTTTTTCAGCCAGGCGATGAACAGGCCTTGTCGGCTCTTTATCGGGCCTCTGTGCAAACATTAGGGCCTTTGGGGTATCAGCAGATCAAGTGGCGCAGTGGGCGGCTTTGGCACCGGCACCCGAGGCCTTTTTGGAGGCCGCCCTGGCGCCTGGGGTCTTTTTTGTTCTGGCAGAAACAGGGGCTCAAAAGGTAATTGGCTTTCTTGCCTGGCATGAGGGAGGGCATATCCAGTTTTTATATGTTCATCCCGAAGCGTCTCGCCGGGGGGTTGGGCAGGCGCTTTATGAATATTGTGAACCAAAAATACGCAAAAGCGCCCCTCTCATCGCGGAAGAGGTGACCCCCCATGGCAGCGATCCTCAGGCAAAAGACCATCTTCTATCTTCTGAACACTGTTCGCCCTGCAACCAGCGGCGCCTTTTCACGGAAGCGAGCGAAATTGCGAAACCCTTTTTCCTAAAGCAGGGATTCCGCATTGTAAAACGCAGAGATTTTAAAATTTCTAATGTTCCGATTCACAACTATGCAATGGAAAAAATAGTTTCTTAAAAAAATATTTTTCTTAAGAGTGTTTATAGAAAAGCCTCATCTTCAATGAGAACATTAGTTTCTAGATAAACTAATGATCGGCTGAATATTGTCTGACTTATAGAGAAAACCATTCTTTTGGGAAAGAATAAAAGAAGATGCCGGAAAGACTTTAGGGTCTTTGTTATAATAAGTTTTTTAGTAAAATTGTAGATAATGGGGATTTGATATAAAAATCATAATGTTAATAGAGATCTTTCCTGTCCAGACGAAAAAGTAAGCGTAAAAGATGCAATAGTGTATATGAATGATATTTTGTATGGAAAGAGCTGATGACCTAAAAATTTTAAAATATCTATGCGGATCCTTCTAAGACTTTTCTCTATATCCAAAAATATCTCATAGTAAAAAAGTATTTTCATTATATGTATTTGATCATTTCTTGGTAAATTTTCTAAATTATTCAAATTTTATCATTGCGACTGACAATAATTCACCTAGTGAAACCTTTTTGGAAAATATCTAAACTTAGAAATAACTTTCCTTCAAAACCCATTCAAAAAATTGACCTTTCATTTGATTTCAGAAAAATAATCATATTTTTTTTCTCAAGCCTCTTGCAAAATGAATCAAAGATAGACACAATAAATATAGAAGCTGCAAGCCTGATTATTGAGGAATAAGCTTAAAATGTAGAATCTAGAATAAGTAATGCTTATAAATATTGAAGCTGAACTTTGATAATATTTATGGGCTCAATCAAATTAACTTCAGGCGAACGCAAGGCAAAGGCAAGTTACCCGTGAGAATTTAGTAAATGGATATCACCTATGCTAGGAATTTTATTTATTCACTCCTTGAAACGGCTGTTTCGTTTTTTTTGGAGGGATAGTTGAATACAACAAAGCAAAGTAAAACCACTGGCAGGGGCTGGAAATCCACAGCAAGAAAAACACTCAAATATAGCGAATGCAGTTAGGAAAGAGAGAAATGGAAACAAATACGAACAACTCTGGTGCAACACGTAAAGGCCGCGGGGGTCCAAATTCTATAGATGCGCATGTTGGTGCGCGTGTTCGTCTACGTCGTACTTTGCTCGGCCTGTCCCAAGAAAAATTGGGTGATGCTCTGGGCTTGACCTTCCAGCAAATTCAGAAATATGAGCGTGGTGCCAACCGCATCGGAGCAAGCCGTTTGTTCGATCTCAGCCGCGTTTTAGACGTGCCTGTCTCTTTCTTCTATGATGACATGTCTACAGACTTGACAGAGACAACCCCTGGTAAAATTGCAGATGCCCGGGACCATGCAAATGCGGATCAAGATTTGGACCCCATGGCAAAGCGCGAAACCCTTGAGCTCGTGCGTAGCTATTACAAAGTTTCTGACCCAATGGTGCGGAAAAAAATCTTTGAACTGGTCAAATCTCTTTCTGTCTCCGAAGGGGCAGGATCCGACATGGTTGACATGGGTGCAGAACAATCTGGCCATGAGTATAACTAAAACACAGCCTTGATCGGGCCTGCTGTGGCAAACCAGACCATAAGTAGATGGTACAACCGAGGTCTTTAAAGACATTTTGGTTGATCTAAGAGGTTTGCCACGGGCAGCAAAAAGCTATCAAGCATCAAAAACGGCAGCGGCCTTAGAGCCGCTGCCGTTTTGTGTTGTGTCGAGAGCATAAGACAAGGACATGGAGCGCCTTTAACGCGCTTTGCTTCCGACCCAAAAAAGTCGGCATAGGTTTTGCTTGGAGAGGCCTTGAGACTCTATTGACGTCTCGCTTGCATGGTTTTAGCCCATTTGCGAGAGAGTAAAGCGCATGATGATGATGAGGGCCTCTGGCTTAGAAACAACAAATAAGATCGCGATCCCAGCAGATCGTTACACAATAAAAAGCACCATGGGGGCTTCGGAGGTTCTGGATATTTCTTTCTTACAAGAAGGAACCCTGAAGAGTAAGGATTTGGCGCGGTCCTTAGAGGAAAATCTTGCCGAAATTAAGGAAGTTTTTACCCCCTTTTGGCGTCGGAAATCAGATCCGCCCCGTTGGGCACCACAAATGACCGTGTCAGGGGATGGGCAGATTGATGTCTTATCGCAAGAGGCCTCGGAACAGCTTTGGCTGGCTCATGTTCTCAAGGCAAATCCTGATGTGCGTCATCGCTTGCGCCAATTGCGGGCCCAGGCTGTTCTCTTGCGCCTTTTGAATGCGCAAGCCGTGGCACAAAAGATGCGCGCAGACACGCCTGAGCAAGCAAGAGATTGGATGGTGTCTTTAATTGCAAAAATGAGACGTGAGGCTTTTCTGTTTCGCTTTGAGTCTTGCCAAGGGCGTGACATCAGTTTTTTGAATGAAAAAGGTCATCTCATCCCCGATTGGCGCTACCCAACCCCAGAGGCGCACACCGCGGCGATTTAGAGCAAACTGGGATTGGGGCGCGATCAAGTCTCCACCTGATCGCGCCCCAATCCCAGTTTGCTTTAGAGCCTTTCGCTTTTCACTTGAAGCCGGTGAAAGGCTCTCTTTTTTTGTTTTTGCCGCGACGTGAAAGGGGCCGGTCCTGTCTGTTATTTGCGGAGCAGGAATTCTCGGCCTACTTTCACGCTGGGTTGGTCATCATATTCGACAATATCTGCTGTGGCATAAGTCTCGGACCATTTATCGGGCATATAAGAGCCGGTGCCAACAATATCAACAGGGGCTGAGGCCGTGGCCATAACCCGGCATTTCGCAGGGCCAAAGCCGCTGGACGCGACGATCTTGACATTATGGAAGCCAGCGGCATTAAGCTGTTCGCGCATGAACCAAATGGCGGCGGCGGAGACGCCAGTGCCGACCAAATAGCGCAATTCAGTTTCCGTACGATAGCCACGGATCGCAGAAGGGGCATTGCGTTCTAAAACGGCATAGCTTGCGGCGGGGTCAAGGCCTTCGAGAAAGCGCCCGCCATGGGTATCGAGGCGAATCCCCACCTTGCCTTCGGCGGCGAGGGCGGGAAAATGGCGGCAAACTTCTAGGGCATCAGTGACTTCGCGCCCGAAATAATCCACTAAAACAATGAGAGGTTGCTCTGGGTGGACCTCATGGAACATTTCAGCCGCCCGCAAAGTCGATCCAGCATAGCCGATAAGAGCATGGGGCATGGTCCCCATGCCTGTGTCGCGTCCAAAGAAATGGGCTGTGGCGTCGGTGGCATTGCCAATGAACCCTTTTGCGCCGACTTCTCGTTGGGCTGCGCGGGATCCGACGGAGGCTGCATAAGCCATAATCTCGGCCATGCTGACACCGGCACAATGGCGGGCATCCATGGCTAAGAAACCGACATTTGGTAAATCGACACACATTTGATAGGCGTTATAGGCCGCAACACAGGCGGCCCCCAGCTTTTGCAAATATAAAGTTTCTAAATCGACGAGGGTGGCAAAAGAGCCGGTGATATAGAGCATGGGTTCGCCAGCACCAACCCATTGGCCTTCTTCATAATTCAGTTGGAGGCTGACATTGCCGCCGCGCGCCGCGGCCATGCTCTCGATCCACGCCATCGCAAGATGTGGCGAGCAAACCACGGGCCGACGCATGAAAACCGCATAGGTGACGGTTTTATCGCCAAACCGCTCAATCGTGGCTTTGGTGCGGTTAAAATATGTGTCTGTCCAGCGAGAAACTTGGTCGGAATCTGGAAAAAAAGCCTCATGGGGTTGGGGCTTTTCTGGGAGGTCTCCATTGGGGACGGACCAGGGAGCGCCACTGAAACGTCTTTGGTCTACGGCCATGGGACAAGGTCTCCTGCAATGACGGATTATTTTTTATAGCAAATCCTTTACAAAGGACGCGCGTTTTTCAACAAGAGTTCGTTTTTACGGTTGCATGAGAGCATTGCATTTTTTGCGGGGCCATGCATGCGGTTTGGAAATGATCGACATTGTTAAAGTCTCCTCCCCCATAAGCAAGCCTTATGAATAGGCCGATGTGGGAGGAGACAAACAGCCCTTTACTATGCCGCCGCCCGTTCACGTTTCAAGGCTTCGGCCATTTCAAAAGCCAATTCCAAAGATTGTGAGGCATTCAGCCTTGGGTCACATTGGGTATGGTAGCGATCGCCAAGATCTTCATCGGTAATCGCTTGGGCGCCTCCGATACATTCTGTGACATCATCACCGGTCATCTCAATATGAATGCCGCCAGAATGGGTGCCTTCGGCGAGATGGACGGCGAAGAAGTTTGTCACTTCTTGCATAACACGATCAAAAGCGCGGGTTTTATAGCCGCTATTGGATTTGACCGTATTGCCATGCATGGGATCGCAAGACCAAACCACAGACCGGCCTTCTGCTTTGACAGCACGGACGAGAGGGGGCAGGCCTTCTTGCACTTTATCGGCGCCCATACGGGTGATCAAAACGATACGCCCTGGGATATTGAGAGGATTCAAGATATCAAGAAGCGTGATCAACTCATCTGCAGGCAAGCTTGGACCGCATTTAATCCCAATTGGATTATTGACCCCACGCAAGAATTCAACATGGGCTCCATCTGTCTGGCGGGTGCGATCGCCGATCCAAAGCATATGGGCTGAACAATCATACCATTCCCCGGTTTCGTCTTCGATCCGGGTGAGCGCTTGTTCATAGGGGAGCAGAAGGGCTTCGTGGGAGGTGTAGAAATCGGTTTCTTTCAGCTGCGGCATTGTCTCTGCGGTGATGCCACAGGCGGCCATGAAATCCAAAGTCTCTGTCAATCGGTCCGCAAGAGCGGCATAGCGGGTGCCTTGATTGCTGTCACCGACAAAATCGAGATTCCACTTATGGACATCTTGGAGATTGGCAAAGCCGCCCCTGGCAAAGCCGCGCAACAGATTGAGGGTCGCTGCGGCTTGGGTATAGGCGGTGATCATGCGCTCTGGATTGGGGGTGCGGCTTTCTTCTGTGAAGGCCAGATCATTGATAATGTCGCCGCGATAGCTTTCCAGAGCGATGCCATTTTGGGTTTCTGTGGATGAAGATCGGGGTTTTGCAAATTGCCCGGCAAGGCGTCCGACTTTCACAACAGGGCAGGCAGCGCCGAAGGTGAGGACAACGGCCATCTGTAAAAGGACTTTAAAGGTGTCGCGAATAGAGCCCGCCCGAAATGCGGAAAAGGCTTCTGCGCAATCGCCACCTTGGAGAAGAAAAGCTTCTCCTGCTGCGACTTTTGCCAGGTCTTCCCGGAGGGCGCGTGCTTCTCCAGCAAAAATCAAGGGTGGATAGGTCCCCAGTTTTTCTTGGGCCGTTTGTAAGGCAGCCCTATCAGGATAGTCTGGAATTTGCCGGATTTCCTTGTTTGTCCAGCTTTCGGGGGTCCAATTCTCCGCGCCTTGCTTGGCCACACTTTCGGCCATTTTGCTGCTCCTTGTGCAAATATGATGGGATGAAAATAAGAATCGGACGATATGATCCCATTTCTTCAAAAAGTGCAAGCCCGGAGCCGAGTTGGAAGACCGAAAAAAGTAGCCAAATTTTCAAAAGCTTTTTGAAAGACTTTTTCTCGAAAAAGTCGTCTCATGTCGCGCTGGTGCAGCGATGCAGACAAAAGATTCGGGCGAAGATCGGCTTTTGTCTGTAAAAATTGCTGCATGTTAAACCTGACAGACGATCACTCTTCCTGGCTCGTGAGCGCAAACCGGGCATCAAGGTCACTTTCAAGCCTCGCAAGATCTTCGGGAATAGGGAGGCCTTCGGCGCGCATGACGCCCAGGCTTTGTTTTAGGCGCATAAAAATTTCGTGATTGTCGCCGACATCCCCTTCAAGCTCTTGCACTAATAAAGCCAAACCGGCTTCCCATTCTTGATCCATAGCAGGCCTCCTGAAGGTAAAAGCAACATAAGATCTTATTTTTTATAGCCCCATTCTACCGCATATCCCGCCAAAAGCGTAAGAAAATGATCGCCCTTTCGTAAGACAGGGCATATTTGTGATCTTATGCCAGCCGGCAATAGGGTTTTATTTTTGTCGGTTGGTCTTAGCTTTTTGGGGTGGCATCCTCTGTCTGCGTTTCCTCGGCCTTTTTTTCGGCGAGTTCAATGAGCTTAACCATGCCAGGAACCGCGCTTTTGGCAATAATTTCAGCCAGAAGCCCCCATTTCTTGCTAATCATGTCATATTTGATGCGGTTGGCTTGCTCAATTTTGCCAATTTCTTTGCCTTTCGCATCTTTTAAACGCCAAATGATGGTTAATTGACGGTCTTCTTTGCGGCTGGATTCAACCTTAACCCGACAATCCAAGCGATAATCAGCGTTCTTCTGATCTTGCGCCATCGGGATTTTCTTTTGAATAAGGGCCGCTTTCATCGCCAAAGGCAAGGCTGTGTTGCCATCTCCGGGCGCGCCTTTCGCAGCAAGCACAATAATGCGCTTAATATCTTCTGGGGCTTGGACCGCATCGGTTTTGACCGTGACAAGACCGCTTTCTTTCATTAAACGGCCAATCCGAGCGGCGGCACTTTGGGTCAGAGCCCGAAAGCTGTGGGCGTTCGGATTGCCCCAATCCTTAAAGGCAATTTTTGTTGTTTGCCGATAGCCGATGAGGCTTTCTTCATCGCGATTTAAAACTTCCCAGCCAATGACAACCTCTCGCAAGCTTTCCAGGTCCAATCCCTCAAAGGGGTCTGCTGGGGCGGCTGGTGTGTCTGCCATTGCGCTGTCGGGCTGATCTGCGGCCGCGCTCTTAGAAGGGTCTGCTGTCGAAGGGTCTGTGGTGTCGCTTGTATCATTTTCTGAGGGGGGACTGTCTTCCGCCATGTCAGTTTTTGGTGTTTGAGGAGCGGCGGAATTGTCTTTTGCGTTGGCGCTGTCCGCGCTTTTTGGTTCTGCTGCTTCTGTAGCGGTGGAGGGCGACGTGGCAAGTTCTGGTCCTGTTGCTGGCGCGAAAGACGCTCGGCCAGATACATAGAGACTAAGAGGATTGCCCTGGGATGTGGAGGCTGGAATTTCTTGGGTGATTAAAGAGTCAGCGATGGCCGTTGCGAACACTTCGCCATGTTCTAAGGTGCCGATCCCCGCAAGGGGGAGCACGACAATACCGCCACTTCCAGGAAGAGCCGTGAGATCCGTGCGGAGAGACTGCTTATCCAAGGGTTTAAAAGGTTTCGGCAAATCACCGCAGCCAGCAAGAAGCATCCCAAGGCTGCAGAGTAAAAGCCTTGTTTTCACCTTCAGGGGAGACGAGAGAAGCGCCAGCACAGAAATTGTCCTTAGAAACAGGGTCGAAAAGGGAGCTCGCCAAGAGCGTTCAGAGGCTCAACAAACACCAAAGCCATAATAAAATCAACATTATGATGATAAGGCCGCATCAAAAGGCCGATCTTTCGCGAAAGAGGGGATATGGGTCCGCGCTTTGGTGACATGGGCCAAATCAAGATCCGCGACAATGAGACCTGGCTCTGTGCCCCCTTCTCCTAAAATATCGCCCCAGGGGGAAAGAATGAGACTATGGCCAAATGTCTCGCGGCCTTCGGCATGGGTGCCACATTGGGCGGGCGCCAGAATAAAGCATCCTGTTTCAATCGCACGGGCGCGGAGCAATATATGCCAGTGGGCCTGGCCTGTTAAGCGTGTGAAGGCGGCTGGAACCGTTATCAGCTGCGCACCTTGTTGTGCTAAATGGCGATGCAAATAGGGAAAACGCACATCATAACAAATCGTCATGCCGAGCCCGCCCCAGGGGGTTTGCGCCAGCACCGCTTTTTGTCCCGCTTCATAATGGCGAGATTCATGATAGGTTTGGCCATCTTCGATTGCAACATCGAACATATGAATTTTATCATAGGACGCGGCGATCGCGCCATCCGCCTGAATAAGATAAGAACGGTTCGCGAAAGGTGCGCCGTCCGATGTTTCTCTTTTGATGACCAAAGACCCAATCAAGATCCAGACTGAAAATTGTGCGGCGAGGTCTCGCAGGTGGGCCAACGTCGGATGGTCTTTTTCAAAATGCGCTTTTTCTCTGAGAAGGGCATTTTTGGGTTCTAAAAGATCGCTGACTTCTGGGGTGGCGATGAGCTGTGCGCCTTGGGTGATCGCTTCGCGGATCATCCTATCTAACTGCGCTAGATTGGGGGCAATCTCACGTTGGCTTGTGATTTGTACACAGGCGGCCCGGAGAACAGCATCAGCCATTCCACCCTCCTTAAAGTCCGAGTTTGGCATCAAGTTTTCCTTGCCCGTCAAGGGCATAAAGATCGTCACAACCGCCAATATGGGTGTCATCAATAAAAATTTGCGGCACCGTTTGACGCCCTTGGGCGCGTTGGATCATTTCTGGCCTGCGATGAGGGTGGCTGAGGACATTGATCTCTTCAAAGGACACCCCCTTTTTCCCCAAAAGCCTTTTCGCCTGGTGACAATAGGGGCAAAGAGGGCTGGAATAAATTTCAATTTTCGGCATAAGACATCCTTATCGCTGGAGGAGGGATCTGGTTCCTTAAGGAAAAGATACAGCCTTTCGCTTTTACCTTGAATCCGGAAAAATGCTGTCTCTTTTTGCCGCAAAACGGACCAACGGGATAAAACTATCCCTTTGGTCTTTGCTTTAAAGTCCTTTGGGACGGAAGCCCCTTTCTTTTAAGAACAAATTTCCATCACGATTTTTCCGATATGGGCCTTGCTTTGGAAAGATTCTTGTGCAGCGGCAATCTGTTTCAAGGGGTATGTTTGCGCGACAAGAGGTTGGATCTTGCCCCCTTCAATGAGTTTCACAAGACGGGGGAAAACATCAGGCGCCAGCACGGTGCAGCCGAAAAAAGAAAGATCCTTCAAATAAAGTGTGCGCACATCAAGGGTGACCTCTGCCCCGCCGATGGCGCCAGCAACAGCATATCGACCCTGGGGCCGCAACAGGTCCAGCAAAAGAGGCCAAGAGGGACCCGCGACAAGGTCAATGACCACATCGACGCTGTTTTGACCCAGAAGATCAAGAGGGTTCTCGTCTCTCGTGAGGGTTTGATCCGCGCCAAGGGTGCGAATCTGTGCGGCTTTGTCGGCACTGGTCACCGCGATGACGTCTGCCCCTCTGACTTTGGCCAATTGGATCGCCGCAGAGCCAACACCGCCAGAGGCGCCGGTGATAAAAACGCGATCGCCGCTGCGGACATTGGCCCGGGTCATCATATTTTCGGCTGTAGAATAAGAACAGGGGAAAGAGGCCAAGTCGCGGCTGGCAAGAGGGCTATCGATTCGGTGCGCATGGCGGTGGGAGACAACCGTATATTCGGCAAAACCGCCATCACATTCTGAACCAAAATACCAAGGGGTTTCGAGGGGCCGTCCCTGGGCTTCTCGTAAGCAAGGCTCAATCAGAACACGCTCTCCGATACGGTCTTTATGGGCAAGGTCATGGGCATCGACAATAGAGCCACAGACATCGGCCCCTTGGATGCGCGGAAAGTGTAAAGCCTGGCCAGACCAGCTCGCATCGCCTGGATTTTGTGCGCCTTTAGAATACCACGCCGTGCGGGTGTTGATATCGGTGTTGTTGACGCCAGCCGCTTCAACACGAATCAAAACATCTCCATCCTGCATGTTCGGCATTGGAAGATCTTCTCGATAGGCGAGCTGGTCTAAGCCACCATGCCCTTTTAAGACAATACCAAACATTTTTTCAGATCCTTGCATGGAAGATGCTTTCCTCTTATGGCGAATCCACACCCTATACCGTAGAGTGCGCTTGAGACCAAGAAGCAAAATAGGAAGATAATCTTTTGGCAAGGATCATACTATTTCCATGATGTGTTCTTTTGAGTCTTAATGATTTTTTGAGATCATTTTGAGATCATGGCGAAGCAGAGCGCTTCTGGCAGCGGTTTGTGCTATGGATCTTGGCTATAGTTTGAGGCATCTGGAAGTCATTATCGTTTATTTTCTTTATTTACGCTGGTTTTCAGACATTAATTCTCTGTTAACTATTTAACCTCTTCCTCAGAGTCTCTTTTTTTTTAGCTGTGGAAAGCTTCAAAGATTGCATTTTAGATTTTTTTTTGGTAGGGTATTTCTGTTTATAGAAGCTATGGGTTCATTAAAGAGTGGCCAGAGTGAAGTCTCTTAAAAGCAGGGAAAGCATATTTCTCAAGCCTTCGTTTAGGGGCCAAATGGCACGCCCATTTCCTGTTTTGATCAATGTTGGCACAACGCCTTTGACAAAGCGATGCCCCTTGGCAAGAGGCCGAGGTTAAACCATCCTCAGGAGGAGGATCTGATCAATGATAAATCAATCGCCTTCGGGACATATGCTGTCCCGCCTTGATGTCGATCCAACACATCAGCAGCATCAAAATGCCGAAACTGTTGCCGGCCAAACAGCGCGCCAGAAAATAACAACGGCGCGCACAACCGAAGACATGGCCGGGCAGAAACAGGGCCAAGCCCATGATCATCCCATGCATGGGCCCGCCGTGCAGCTTGATCTGTCAAATGGGGCGGCAAAAACCGCAGCACCGTCCGAGCAAGGGCTAGACACAGCGCCCGTCTCCTTAGCTGGCGGCGTCGTCCAAGGGAGCGCCCCCATCGAGGCCGGCTTCCAGGCCTTTGTCGATTCTGCGATGAGCAATTTTGTTGCTGACGTCGCCCAGGTGCTCGAAAGCGGCTTTGGTCTGCCCGCAGAAGAAGCCGGCGCCCTTGCCCAGGAAATCGTCTTCAATATCGGCGGCCAAATGGGCCAAGATGCGGTGTTAGAGGCCGAATTCACCTCTGTCGCCAGCAGTCAGCAAGTGTCCTATGACAATGATGGCCTCACCGTCGAAGCCAGCCTGATCATGCGGCAAATTGACTTTGCTTATAACCGAGAAACCGGTGATCTCTCCCTCAGCATCCAAGAAGCCAAAGTCGCCGCCAAAGTTGATGTCGATGGTTTGAAACCTGGGGATGCCGTTGATATCGATCTCGGGCTGTCGATCGTCATGGGACCAGAAGGCATTGATCTCGGGGTGACGGCCGAAATCGCTATCACGAATCGTCACGGCACACCGCCACCTATGCTGGGGGATCCAGGGCAAGAATTCCTGTCTGATTTTACCCAAGGGCAATTTAATACCTTCGTCAATATGTCTGAAATGCTCTCGATCGGGCAAGACACACTTGCAATGAAAGCGGCGCAGAAATTGGGCTTAGAGGCAGAGCTCGCCAAGCTCCCCGAAGAACAATATGATTTGCGAATCGCAGACCTAAACACGCTTTATGAAGAAGCTTTCCAGCAAATCAAAGATATCCAATCCATGCTGGAAAATATGATTCATTTCGCACCGCCTATTCCAGCCGCTGATCCGACAACGCCCGCTGTTCAACTCATCCGCTTGGATGCTTTGATCCCCGTTGAAATGAAAATGGGGCAAGACAAAACAGCCGCAACAGAACCGCAATCTGCGCCTACAGACGGCGCTTTGAGCGTGAAAGCCTAAATAAATATATCTTGAAATAAGAATGTCCAAAGTGGGGACATTAGATCTAGACTGTGATTAAGAGCAGATTTTGTCGGATAAAACGATAAAATCTGCTTATTTTTTTGAAAATGCTATAGGATCTTATTCTTTTTCAAAAGAAATTAGAGCAAATTCTCTTTTTCATTTTGATCTCTTCAAGAAGAACCCTTATAGAAAAGCGCAAACAGTATAGCTGTGAGGTTGCGTCTTGTGCGCATAACCTTGTTAGAATCGTGGACAGACAGTATTTTGCTTTTCCCTTGGATGGGAAAAAATGCTGTGAGCCTTATGATTCTGCCGCAAGACGGATCAAAAGAATAAAATTATCCTTTTGTCCTTTGCTCTAAAGACAGGGTCCTTGCTAAAAATACTGTTATTTTCGTAGATTTGTTGCAAAATAACCAAAAATTTTGCGCCAATATTTTCAGTTTCGCTGTCTGATAGAATCGCCCTGAAGAGTGTCAGCGGTGATATCCAGCACTGTCTTTGGGGTTCATGATGCCTTTGTCTTTTAAAACCCATATGGTTTCCTCTGAAAACTTGCGTCAACCAACTGTAAAACGGCGGTCCATCGCTGCGTCTTTCTCACGGGTGACACTCGCTTTTCTTTTGCTCTCGGCCGTCGGCATTGGTAGCCTTGATCTGCAGGCGCAAGCGCAAGAAGCAGGCGGTCCGCGTGATGGAACAGTGGATCCTGTTTTAGCTGTTGTGAATGGCGTTCCCGTGCGCCGGTCCGAGGTTCTGGACGCAACAAAAGACTTATCCCCTGAATTCAAGCAATTACCGCTTGAAATGGTCTATCCTGTTTTGATTGATCGCATGATTGACATTCGGTTGCTGGCGGCAAAAGGCCGGGAAACAGGGCTGGAAAATGATAAAGAGGTCAAACAGAAAGTTTATGAAAAAACACAAGAAATTATGCAAGAGGTTTACCTGAACCGCTATGTGAGCCAGAAAATCACAGAATCAGGACTGCGGGACCGTTATAACCGTTATGTCAGTGATAATAGTGCGCGTGAAGTCGCCTATGTTTATCATATTTTGGTTGGTAATGAGGCCTTAGCAAAAGATTTAATCAAAAAATTGGAAGCGGGTGCGAATTTTACCGAGTTGGCCCAACAGCATTCCCTGGGGCCTGAC
This sequence comes from Alphaproteobacteria bacterium UBA2562, assembly GCA_002340345.1. Lineage (GTDB taxonomy): Bacteria > Pseudomonadota > Alphaproteobacteria > UBA2562 > UBA2562 > UBA2562. The sequence continues at coordinate 28,018 of DDLW01000326.1, forward strand.
CGGGTCAAAGGTGGTAATCTTGGTTTTGTCGGCAAGGGGGATATGACCCCTGAATTTGTGACCGCTGTTTTGAACATTAAAGCGGGGCAATTGGCGAAGGTACCGGTCAAAAGTGAATTTGGCTGGCATGTTGTGAAGGTGACAGATCGTAAAACCCTTCCTGCACCAAGTTTTGAAGAGATGCGAGATCGTTTGGTGAAAGAATGGTCCGGTGAGCTTATTGCGGGCCATGTCAAGGACTTGCGCAGTCAGGCTAATATCGAACGCTTTGATTATAAAGAAGGGCGTTTGGACAAATAAGCGCTTAAGCCCTAAGTTCGTAAAAGCTTTTTGAGAGATTTTGTCTCGAAAAGTCGCCCAATCTCGCGCAAACGAAGAGCCTTTCAGGCTCTTTGGATGCCTCTGGCGGCCAAAGGACCAGCCCTTTGGAAAGCTTTCATCTTTTGCTCTAGAGCCTTTCACTTTTATATTGAATCAATGGAAAGGCTCTATAATCTTGTTTTTGCCGCAAAACGCATGGTTAAAGGGGCTGCCACTTTAACCAGCTTTGCTCTAGGGTCTGTTGAGATTCAAGCTTCCAATTTCTTCCTCAATGT
>DDLW01000336.1 GCA_002340345.1 Alphaproteobacteria bacterium UBA2562
ATAAAAGTGAAAGGCTCTAGGTTCAGACGGCAGGAAAAGACTGTAATATAAGCGCATGCCTTGTAATCATTTATAGGGTGTGCGCTCTATGGTCTCCAGTGGAAAGCTTATGGCTTGGGACTATATTTTTAAGCAGCCTGGCTCCAGCGATCTAAAAGCGTGAAAAGAACGGCTCGTAAATCATGCTTTTGCGTTTCACGGAGAATGGTGTCCGCATCTTGAATAAAAGGCCCTGACACCAATTCATGGCCGCAAGCGGCGATAATTTTCTTTACCGCCTCTTGCTCCATTTCAATATGAAATTGCAAGCCAAGCACCCGATCGCGATAAAGAAAGCCCTGATGATCACAGGCTTCACTCTGGGCAAGGGGCAGTGCACCGTCTGGAATCTCAAAACGATCGCCATGCCAATGGAGCACTGTCAGGTCTTTTTCTAGCCCTTCAAAGAGCCTATGGGATCTTGCGCGCTCTGTGAGTGTAATAGGATACCATCCTATTTCCTTATGGCTGTGCGGTTTAACCGTTGCCCCTAGACTATGGGCAATTAATTGCGCACCAAGACAAACCCCCAAAACAGGTTTATGCGCTGAAATCGCTCTGCGGATATGGTCTTTTTCTGCGGCCAGCCAAGGATAGTCTTGATCCTCATAGACCCCCATCGGCCCGCCCATGACGACAAGAGCCTCATAGTCTTCCAGCGCCGGCAGCCTATGATGCGTGTCATAAAGCTGTGTGCCTTGCACCTCATGCCCTCTATCTTGTGCCCAGCTTTCAATAAGCGCAAGCCCTTCAAAAGGAACATGTTGAAAATAATGGAGTCTCATGGGAGGCAATCCTCAAGAAATGGGCCTAAACCATAAAATATTCGCAAACTCTGTTTGACTGCATTTGACTTTTCTTGAGAGTCAGAAGAAAAGGAGGCAACGCTGTCATTTTATTTCTTATTTTCAGCATCAATATTCAGGCAAATAAACCCAATACAGCCGACCGAACTTTTGTCAGACTTCGACTCAAAATTCTCAATCATATAAGTCGAGAACCAATACAGCGTCACAAGGGCGGCAATCCCCATCGCAATACGGCCAAACCATACCAAAGCCTCATTGAGACCGCCATATTCTCGGCGTCGCCATTGACGTTTGCTAAACCCATCTTGGAAAGTAAACGCTAAGCCAAAGGCACCAATGATCGCAGCCGCAAAAACACCTTTTTCTTGCAAGCCCGGCCATAAAAGAAAGAACGCCATCCCCGCTGCAGTGAGAAACAATTTTAAGATTTTAAATTGCCAGAAAAACATAGAAAATCGTTGATTGCTTTTCTGGGTCTTTTTTCTTCTTGTGGCCTGTGTGTGCGTTTTTTGTCCACGAGACGCACGAGAACGCGGCTTTTGGGAAGAAGCACGTCCTGTAGACCGGTGCGGGGGCCGGCTTGTCGAAGATCGGGGGGCGCTTGGGCGCTTTTGAGACGGGCGTCGGCTCATGAATTCTTATTCCAGGAACAATCTTTATTTTACCTTCACCCTTTTGCAGGTCTGGACAGGCGGCCTGCTCTTCCGAAACGTTTTTCTGTGTTGGCTTATGGAGGTGAAGGGCGCTCTTTTATTGTTTTTACCATATAAAGACAGGACCCAAATAAATTTATCTGGACGGGCTGTACATTTCGGCAACAGCATATGTCTACCGCAATATTCATAAACAAACACTAAGACCAAGCGACAAAAATAGAACCCCATAGCCGCCCGGTTAAGCCTGTGCGGCGTTTGAGCAAAGGACCAAGCGAAGAGTCGGAAGACTCTGTCGGTTGGTATAAGCTGCACCCAAATCTTTCAGAGATGTCACAAGGCTGGTGGATTGACTCCGAAAATCCGATCCCTCAAGAGTCGGCCCAATCCAAGCGCCATTTCTCTATTATACTATTATAGTTCGAAGGATCGCCCCCCAACGAAACAACAGGTTCCAATATGCCAAAGTCTTGAGACTCGAGGGTCTCTCTCCGCAATCGCTTTTCTCAGGATTTAAAGAAGTCTTCTTCTTGAAAATCTTTATGATTGTGCTGAGCCCAGCTTTTGGTTGTTTTGAGCAAAAGTTTTTGCGCTTCTCCTAAATTAGAGCAACTGACCTGAGACATACAGCCTTCACTCTCAAGATAAACTTCATAGGTTCCCCCTTTTCCTGAAGGGAATGGATGGAAAAAAAGTGTCATTTGTAAGGCGTGAGTCTGTGCAGTTTTATCATCAGGCACTGTGAGAAATCTCCAAAACTATAAAGGCAAACCTATATTCGAGCAAAAAGCGCAGGGATGTGAATTCTCATTTTGGCTTGTTTTGCAGCAAAAATAAAGAGCACGCGCCTTGTTCTCGATTCTGTGTAAAATAGAATGCTATTTTCTCCAAAGTCTTCACTATAATACAATGGCTTTGCCACGCCCGTCGATTGACGTCGGCATGTCACCTCCTGGAAAGTCAGGCCATCCCATAACATCTCTTTCTGTTTTGGCTCAATTTTTCCAACAGAAGGCTCTGCTGATGTCAGGCTCTTCTGTTTTGATCGAATCACAAGCCCTACAGAAGCTGATGAACTTTAAAACATTTCTTAAAAATAGAGAAACTCTCTTTTGCCCTTTGCCCTGGCCATAAAAATCTTCTAGAACTTATCGACCACAACAGTTTATAAATCTTAGAGCAAAGTGTGGGTCCTTCGAATGACCCAACGGCACTGTTTTGCAGAAAAACAAAAACTTATAGTATTTCTTCTCCTTCAGAGAGAAAACGAAATACTGTAGAACCAAGATGCGGTTTGATTTTTGAACGCAGACTAAAAGAAGCATTTCATCAGAAGCACTGGACACGCAATTTTGTGCTGCTGGGTATTTTGCGAATAATAACACCGATATGGGTGGGGTTTGATTGATGCAACGAAAACACATTGGCGCAATCGCCTTCGCGGCTTTGGCTCTCTCTGGTTGCGAGACCATGAACCAAACGGAACCTCAGCCTGGACAACAACAGGCCGCAGCTCCCGCGCGCATACAAACTTTAAATGACAGCGAAACACTACGCCGCCTCCAAGATGACTTCAATAAAGCGGCTGGCGATCGCGTTTTTTTCGCTCTCAGCCAAGATGATATCGATCCTCGCGGGCTTGATATTCTCCAAAAGCAACTTTCCTGGTTGCAAGGCAAACCAGATCTGGAAATTGTGATCGAAGGCCATGCTGATGAAACAGGTTCAGCCTTGCTGAATATGGAATTGGGCCAAAAAAGAGCACAACGGGTCGCAAAATATCTTACACAAAACGGCTTCTCCCCAGATCGGCTGCGGATCATCAGCTATGGTGAAACGCGTCCCTATGCACAAATTGACCCAACCACAGAAATCGCCGCCATGGCTCTGAATCGCCGCGCTGTCACGGTTTTAAGCAATTTCCAAGGCCCCATCCTCAGCAGCCCCTCGGCAACCCCCCCCGTTCCTGGACTCCAAAACAATCGTGAGCTTGACAATGCGGCGTATCCGCAAGCGTCTGCTCCGGCTTACCAGCAGCCCTCCCCTTATGACCAAGAACGCTCCCATCAATCCGGCGCCTCAACAAGTGGCCAAGGCGGAACAGATGAAAATCCTGTTGTCTTAGCACCAGAAGGGATACAGCCGCCAAAATGGTAGGGAACTTTTTGTTGGAGATCGCATTCGAGGGGGCAGGCGCTCTGAAAGCGACTTATAGCAAAGCTGGTTAAAGTGGCATCACTTTAACCA
>DDLW01000068.1 GCA_002340345.1 Alphaproteobacteria bacterium UBA2562
ATGGTTAAAGGGGCTGCCACTTGAACCAGTTTTGCTCTAAGTCACGATAAAAGTGAAATGCTATGACTGCGCAAGCGTGGCATGAGGAGGTATTAAAAATCACCCCGATAACGTCCAAAAGCATGTTGCAAAGACTTTTTTCGGAAAAACCGTTTGGATTTTCATGCACATAAAAAAGAGCCTTTCACGCCGATTAAAACGAACAGAAAGGCTCTCTCTTAAAGCATTACGCGCTCCTGATGCGTCCCGTAAAAGCATTGACTTCATTTTTGAGGATTGAGGTCTGCTGGGACAAGGTCGCAGCACTTGCCAGCAACCGATCAGCGGCGCTGCTTGAGTTTGTGACTTTATGCATCACATCTGAAATTGTCCCCGCCACTTCCGTTGTACCAATCGCGGCGGAATGCAGGCTTTCCCGGATTTCACGTGTTGCTTCGACTTGCTGGTCGATGGAGGAGGAGATTTCTCCAGCGATATCATTCATCCGTGTAATTGTTGACACGATATGGCGAATAGCAGACACCGCATCTTGGGTTGCCCCTTGAATAGCTTCAACTTGGACGCCAATATCTTCTGTCGCAGAAGAGGTTTGTTTCGCAAGCCCCCCCACTTCATTGGCAACGACAGCAAAGCCTTTCCCGGCATCCCCTGCCCGGGCCGCCTCGATGGTGGCATTCAGAGCCAGAAGATTGGTTTGTGAAGCGATTTTCTGGATCAGATGAACAACGGCCCCAATCCGTTCGGCCGCTTCGATGAGGCTATTGACGACATGATCGGCCTGCCGTGCTTCATCAACCGCTGCCCCAGCAATTTTAACAGATTCATCGACTTGCGAGCTGATACTGGCGACAGACCCCGTTAATTGTTCAACCGCCGCTGCGACAAGATTGACATTCACACTTGCCTCTTCGGTGGCAGCAGCGCCTTGGGTTGCATGCTCGCGGGTTTGCTGTGAGATATCATCGACAATCTCGGCATTGCTTTGTACAGCGCCGGATTCTTGGACAACGCTTTGCACAACCCCCATCACGGTGCTTTCAAAATTCAGAGCAAGATCATTCATCGCACGGTGTTTTTCTTCTTCTGCCCGTATGCGTTCTTGTTCTTTTGCACTGCGGAGATTTTCCATTTCGAGGGCATTATCTTTAAAGACTTGCACCGCGCGTGCCATATTGCCCACTTCGTCATGGCGTCTTGTGGCCGGGATCTTAACACTGGTCTGCCCATCGGCCAATGCGACCATGGCTGCGGTTAAGCGCCGGATCGGGCTGGCAATTGAAAGACCAATAAGGACCGAAAACAGAATACCAAATGCAATGGCAATAGCCGGCATGATTACCGCTTGCCTGCGCCCTGAATCAACAACTTCTGTGGCTTCGGTTTGAACTTCATTTTGGACGGTTTCAAAAGTTGCAACAATTTTTGCGACAGCATCTAAAATATTTTTTAAGGCTGTACGATTGTCTTCTTGCGCAAGCTCAATGGCTTTACTGCCGCTGATAATATTATTCAGTTCAGAACTATATTTGTCTAAATCTTTTCCAAAAGATTTCAACCATCGTGCGATCCGTTTATCCGTAGCACTTTTTGCAATTTCTTGTTGGGTTGTCTCAAATTTTTTAAATTCCTCTACGGCGACATCAGAATCGCTTGGATTTCCTGTAAAAAGGTAGCGGGAAATTGCCACACGGCTGGCCTGTAAAGCGTTGAGCATTCCGAGAGCCTTACGCTGCACGTCTGTGCCTTCACGTGACGTTGCTCTTTCTAAAATAGCGGATGCTTTTGTGCTCAGATTTCTGCCAGCTTCACTAACCGCTCTTTGCCCCACGGTCCGTTTGATCACGGCGGGATCAATCCGCTCAAAGGCGTCTTGATAGTCTGCAGCGGCTTGCTGGATCACTTCGACTTCTGCACTCACCTTCCCTCTTTCGGCAAGTTCCATCAAAGATTGCAGAGATTGCTGGAAATTCTCAAGCTCTACTTTTGCCTCTTCAAGCTCATCCTTCGTTCCACCAACAATATAAGTCAAAATCATACGGTCTAATTTTTCGATGCTTGTCGCCAGCTTTGCGCTGATCATCGCATCTTGGCTTGTTGCCATGACTTGATTAACATTGTTGTCAATTTTATCGACGGAGCGCACAAACTGCACACCCAAAAAGGCCACCAGCAGTAAAATGACCAAAAAGCCGATCGATATTCTCTGGATGACCTTGAGGCGGGAGAAAATGCCAAGGTTCAGAGGGGTATCACTCATTTAGGAAACTCTCACACAAGGGACTTTGGAGAGGCGGAAGGAACAGTATCCCTCGCGCCTCTCCAATCCTCAGACTAAAAAAGCAAAAAGCTATTATTTTGTATTGCGGATGGCATCGATCTTATCCATGCCAAATTTTTCCCCATATGTTGCATAGAAAGGTGCGAGCGCTTCTTCGAAGGCTGCACGATTGAATTCTTCGGCAGGTGTCACGGTGACACCAGCGGCTTCCATGGTTGCAATACCATCAACATCGCGTTTACGCACAAAGTCACGCGACGCTTTACCACCAGCACGGGCAGCAGCAACAAAGGCTTCTTGGACTTCAGGTGTGAACTCGTCAAAAAGATCTTTATTGATCAGGATCACAGCTGGTGCGTAGGTGTGATAAGACATTGTGATGTATTTTTGCACTTCATGAAGCTTAGAGCCAAGAATGGTTGTAATCGGATTTTCTTGGGCTTGGGCTTCCCCACTTTTCAAAGCTTGGTATAGCTGGGAGAACCGCAAGACAAAGGTTTCAGCGCCAAGGGTTGTAAAAGCAGCCTTATAGATCTCGCTCGCGGTCAGGCGAATTTTAAGACCTTTTAGATCCGCGGGTTCTTTGACCGCGCGCACGGAATTGGTCAATTGACGGAAGCCGTTTTCTCCCCAGGCAAGACCAACGGTATTTTTGTCTTTAAAGGTCTCGAGCAACTCTGTGCCAATGGGGCCGTCAAGGACGGTATCAGCATGCTCTGGTCCCCGGAACAGCATCATGAGATCCAGGATACCCACTTTTGGATTAAAGTTTGAGAGAGACCCACCAGAAGATGACATAACCATGTCAACTGTGCCGAGACTAACACTATCCAAAACGTCACCACCGGACCCCAGGGCGCTTGCAGGATACTCTTCCAGTTGATACTGACCCCCAGTGCTTTTGGCCAGCTCTTCATTCATGACTTTGATGGCTTCGCCAAATTGCGACCCTTTTGGCAGCACATGCCCGATTTTAAGGGTTTCCGCTGCTTGTGCATGGGAAGCTGAGAACATCATAAAGGCTGTCGCGAGTACACAGGTAATTCGTTTCAATTTCACCTCCTGAGAAACGGTAAAATACGAATACAATCTTTACGACGATAACGATTTAATTACAATATAGATAATTCTCTGTATGTGACATGCGACATGTTGGAAGTTGCTTCACCCAAGAAATAGGTTGTGTAATAATATTACAATCGCTTTAGTGTTTAGTTTATAATTATTATATATTTCTTAAAATTGTTTTCCATGTATTATTTCTTTCATAAACTGTTTTGAACAATGTTCATGCGGCAGTGCAACAACGGCAGAAGAGCATCTTTACACCACTTGAACGCCACATTTCTCTAAAATAAAAACGCAAATGGAGAGACTCGCGCAAAAACGTTTCTCATCAATTCCCATAGCAACATCAAAAGGAGAAACAAAATAAAAACTTCCAATTTACCGTGAAAAATGTAAAATCGCAAATATAAAATGGTTATAAATGACAATATTTCGAATATAAGCCTTATAAATCGTAGGAGACACAGATAAAATGACAAAAAACAGAATATTTTTAACGCTGAATTGCAGTTGGACACTCCGAATTACTGTGAGGCTCTCTCATTTGAGGCGTAAAACGGCGTTATTCTAGGACTTAGACTGGCAAATTGGGGGCTGTTTTGGGTTTTCTTTCGTTTTTGGGGGGGCTTCTGCCCCCAATTTGGCGTTATGCGGGCGCAATTCGGCTGTTGAGGGTCACAATTCGGCGCATATTATAAACGAGATTGACAAGACCGATCTTGGTTTTAGCTCTTTCCAATCCGATGGTCCTGATAACCATGCCCATTCTTTGTTTTTGATGGGCGAAGACATGTTCGACCTTGGATCGGATCTTTGATTTCCGACCATTCGCGCGGGCCATATTTTGCGGCATCGCTTTGCCTTTCG
>DDLW01000069.1 GCA_002340345.1 Alphaproteobacteria bacterium UBA2562
GGATGGAAACATCCAGTCGACAGGTCTTGCGGCAAAAACAATAAGTTAGAGCATTTTGTGTGCGTCTATCATCACGCAAAATGCTCTAGATCGACTTTGGCCGGTGCCAGACGTCGACGTTATAGCAAAGCGGCTCATCAAACAAGACCATCATAGACTTAATTTGCTTTTGCTAAAAACCCCTATGATGAGGATAGAGCGCATGTCCCATGAGATGATCATAGGACATGCGCTCTATCTTATTGAATTTGCGAAAAGGTCTCCAAAGGCGTCTTGGGCGTCATGTGTCATCAAATGACTTTGACCTTGCTATATGGCGATCTCATCCAGCTTGTCTTTTGGGAAGCAGTTTTCTTGCAAAAATACGCCAATCCTGATCCGGGCTTTTGATCATATCTTGGGGGGTATTGCTGGCAAAACAAAGGCTGAGACTGCCAAACTGCCACATCGCCTTCCAACGTTTACTATCTTCTAAAACTTGCCGACGCGCGGACTTTCTTTGTAAAGCATGCAAAAGAGGACGCCCGAAACACATAAAGACTGTTGCAACAGCAGCAGACACCATAATGGCTTTTGGCATATCATGACGCATAAAGTAAAAGCTTGCAGGTATCGCAACCAAAAACAAATACAAAAATCTTGTATTTAAGTAATCAATAACAATTGGGCAATCTGGATGCGAAAAACGCTTCACATCAATGACAAGGAATGTTTCTTTTTTTTCTATACTTTGACGCAGAGCTTTAAAGAGAGCTTGATCATCAACCTCACTGCCCCCTTCTAGGCGGAGTCGCCTTTCAAGATTATGCTGCCTTTCTTTTGCTTGTTGCTGATTGGGATGTTTCCGAAGCAAAGACCGAATAACCGCAAGCGCATCTTGAAGTTTGCTCTGCTCGGTTAAAGCATCCGCAAGGGCAATATTGGCTCTGATATTTTCTGGCTCCAACGCAAGGGCTTTGGTCAAGTGGAACATGCCTTTTTCGGCTTCTCCCAAATAGGATAGGCATATGCCAAGATTAGCATGGGCTTGTACATAATCCGGATTTGCTTTAAGGGCATAGCCATAATGTTCTTTTGCATCTTGGAGGCGGCCAATGGCACGAAAAGCCTCTGCAATATTATTATTATACTCTGGAACATCAGGTTTCTCGACAAGGGCTCTGCCGATCAAATCTATCGCTTCGATATTGTTACCACGTTGATGCGCAATAACACCACAAAGATGCAAGCAATCTGAATGCTGCGGATGGGCATTCAAGATAATACGATAGAGCTTTTCCGCGTCATCAAGCCGTCCAGATTGATGATGGCTAAGCGCAAGTTGAAAAGCTTGTGCCACTGTCATTTCGGGCATTGCAATAAAGGTCCTTCAAGAAAATATGCGACCGAATGGAAGAGCCTTTTAAAAGTAAAGACAATAGTGCAGCGATGCAGACGAAAGATTCGGGCGCAGCTCGGATTTCATCTGTAAATATTACTGCATAAACAATAAGATAGCTATTGCACCGACTGAGACAAAAGATGTATTTTTTGTCTCAGTCGGTGCAATAGCTGCTATGATATCAAGAAAGGATACCAATATCCTTAACGCACAAAAAGCGGTTTTTCATCCCCATAAGGGGGGGCCATTAGACGAGGATTTGGCGCGAGCATAAACCAATTTTGTGATTTGAGTTTTTCTAAGCCCTTTTGTAAATTTTTGGCCAAGTCTTTTTGGTCCGGCATCACGTAAAAATGGAAAATTTGAGCGTCCCCCTGCCCCATATGGTTCGGCAATAAGCTTTCTCCTAATGTGCTTTTTAGGCGTGGGAAAGCGTTATTCGTCGCATCTTGAGCCTGGGCCCCACGCAGCGCCTGGCCCAAAAGCCCTGACCGTGTCTCTTCCCCATGATGTCCGCCCATGCCAGGAAGGCTGCCAGCCGCCAATCTTTGTTGCCCAAGGCCCAGATTGGAGAAAGAAGACGTATGTCCTAAAGAAGGTTTGCTGCCTTTCTCAAAAGGCTTGTGCGGCCTATAGAGATCGACAGGAACCCTGATCCAAGCTTCAGTCCGCAAGGAAGTTTGTTGGAACCAATGGACAGGCAAGCGGCCTTTCCGGAACGCTTGTTCTGCCTCTGCAGGTTCAGAAAAAAGCGCCTCCTTAATTTCGACAGCATATCCTGCCTCTGTAAGGGCTTGGCGGATAACATCATGGTAATAAGCATGCTGTCCATTTGTAAAACTTGCTAAAGACAATGCCTCCATAGCCTGCAAAGATGTCGTTTCTGCTTTTGCAAAAGAAGAAAAGCTATAAACCCCCATCATGACAAAAAAGACCATCAAAAAGCCTTGTATAGGTTGCTTGCTCGCAAGGAGACATCTGTCTCGAAGGCTCATTTTTATCACGATCTTCTGTATGTTCACAAAGTTCATCATTATGATCAACCTAACAGTTTAAGAGCCATTCGACATATAGTACAGACAAAAAGGACCGCATAAAGGTCTAACGCACAGCCTTCACCCACTCTAACAGAATATGAGCGGCTTCTTTCCAATTGGGCTCCAACATAATAGCATGGCTCATGCGAGGAATAATATGAGCCGCACACCCAAAACTCTCAGCCGTTGCCTGGACACGCTTTCGAGAGAAAAAAGCATCTCTTTCCGCGCCAATGACACACATATCCGTTTTATGGACTCGTGAAAGATTCGGTAAATCTAGCCAAGACATATCTAAAATAGCGAGGGAAGATTCATCTTGGAAAAGCCGAAAATACGGTAAAAGTTCTTCTTCTGGAACTTCAGGCGAAAATAAAGCACGCCGCAAAATATCAGGACTTGTCGTCCAACGCCCTAAAGCTTGCATCACATTCATCTGATGATAAAGCATCGGGTCGTCAAAGGCTAACTGCATCGCAGAATACATGATTCCTTCTGGGGGAACAGCCGCCATGAGACAAACAGCGCGTGCGCGAAAACGTTCTAAAAATTTCTGTAAGACAAAGCCTCCCATGGAATGTCCTACTAAAATAGGATCACCCTCTATATGATCAACAACGGCTTTTACGTCATTCACATAGTCGCTGATTCTTAGTTGATGGAGCTGATTATGCCCTTTTGATCCTCCATGCCCTCTAAAACTCAGGGCATAAGATGGGAACCCTGCCTCTGCAAAAAAATCAAGAAAATGGACATCCCAGCACCAAGCACCGGCATAGGCACCATGCACAAACAGGATTGGCGGTTTGTCACAAGGCGTCTCTGGTTGGCGAGATAGAATCTCAAGATGGTCGATATTGGAGGCCATGGAGGCTGGGTACTCCCTCAAAAATGACAAAATACGATTGAGAGCAAAGCGCGTTAGAGGGGGCGCCCCTTCAACGATGCGTTTTGCGGCAAAACAAAGATATAGGGCCTTTCACCTGGGTTACCATAAAAGCGAAAGGCTCTATGTTAGAGCATAACACTCTGATGGACACATAGTTTAGGGGAGGTTCGTTAAATTCTGAAAAGCTTTTTTTGCTTACAATTCAAATAAAAGGGTTAAGCACTCTGCTTTGGCGAGAATCATAGACAATACTTTCAGTGAATATGTGACGGTGAAACAGTTTCATGCGGTATTCTAAACGAAAAGTTCAGGCGAAATTTGGCTTTCATATGAAAAAATCAATGCATAAACAAAAAGTTATCCAGCACTGCAACGAAGACAAAAGACTCTTCTTTTTTCAAACGGCATCCCTTTGCCCTTTGCTTTCAATAAAAACACATGGTTAAAAGAGACTCCTTTCAACTGACTATGCTTTAGAAGCGTTCATCATTTCCTAAAAATGTTATACGCTCAGCATGAGATTCTATGTTACCAGTTCATTTTACCACCCTTGCCCATAGGAGGGCTGTTTTTTGCCTACAATGACAGCAGAAGTCGCCATTCGCGTCGCCATTCAAGGTCTTGTTTTTATTGCAGAAGACCCAAAACGCATAGAAGCCTTTTTAAATCATACCGGGATAAAGCCAGAGCAAGTGAATGACATGGCCTCAGAGCCTGAATTCCTTGCTGGAGTCATGGATTACATTCTGGGAAATGAGAAATTTTTGGTCGATTTCTGTTCTGCCAACGGCCTCGATCCAACAGTACCGAAAGCCGCCCGCGCTATTTTGCCAAACGACACGCCGGAAACGTAAGTTTCTGATCTCATGGCGTCATCCGACTTTCAAGGATTTGAAATGTTGGACGCAATCCATTCAAGCAAAGCCAATCCAAGGAGGCCCTTGGCAGAAGCTTTGCTTGAGTCGTTAGAAGGTAGAGCGCTTGAGAAAGAAAAGCATATTCTTAAAGCACCTCTTTTGACGATAAGATCCTGTCTCATCATGGGGGCTGAAAGCGGCCTTTCCGCCCCCTGATCAGCCCCGCCCAGCGCCTTCATAAAACGGCAACGGCCAGAGACCCAAAGACAGAAGCTTAATTGTCAAGACAAACATTCTTATTCGCCAGTATGGAGTTTCTCGATGGGAGAAGACCTCGAAACACGCCGCAAAAGACTTTTATATCGATGCTGGTATCGTGGCACCAAAGAAACAGATCTCATTCTTGGCCGTTTTGCCGAAACCTATCTCCCTCAGTTTGATGAAAAGCAGCTCGATGCTTTTGAAGCTTTGATGGCAGAACAAGATCCCGTTCTTTATCGCTGGGTCAGCCGACAAGAAGATATCCCAGAAGATTCGCAAAGTGACGTCCTGCAATTATTGATGGACTTCGACATTGCAGCTGCTCTAAGAAAAGCCTCAGAGACATAAAGCGCTCCTTTTCTCACCCTTTGTCTTTCCCATCTCTTTTTTTTCGAGTAATGGCGACACTATCCCATGACGTCTTCTGCCTCCCCTGCTCTTTCCAAAGACACATCTTTTTTCTCGATCGAACAGGAAGACCTTTCCCTGTTTGACATGCCAGGATCTGTTCTGATCGCGGCAGCACCAGAAGGACAAGATGCTTTAATTCTCGCGGATCTCTTAAAAGCAGGACGTGATGTCATCCATATTGCCCGGGATGAAGCCAGGATGGTTGGGCTGAGAGAATGTCTTTCGGTCTTTGCGCCAGATCTTGATGTCTTATGTTTCCCGGCCTGGGACTGCTTGCCCTATGATCGTGTGTCGCCGCGATCTGATGTCCTCGCCCAAAGAATGGATGTCTTAACCGATTTGGCGCGGCTCCAAGAAGAAAGAGCCATCACCAAACAAAGCAACAAAACCTCTGGTGTCCTTGTCCTCACAACCGTGGCTGGGATTTTGCAGAAATTGCCCGCCCGCGATATGGTATCTGTGGCGTGGATGTCTGCCATGTCTGGCGATCGCTTAGATCCTGAGGATTTAACAAGCTTCCTCAACCGCCATGGCTATCAGAGGGTGGAAACTGTCAGCGAAGCAGGTGAATATGCTATCCGGGGGGGGATTTTTGATCTTTTCCCCCCTGGTGCCCCGATGCCGCTTCGCCTTGATTTTTTTGGCGATACCCTCGAAAGCATTCGCAGTTTCGATGCTTTAACCCAGCGTTCGACAGGAAAATTGCCTGGCTTTGCGTTAAAGCCTGCCAGTGAAATCGACTTGAATGAGGCCTCGATCCAACGTTTTCGCCAAGGTTATCGCAGTCGTTTTGGTACAAGTGACGGTGAGGATCCCCTCTATGAAGCCATCAGCGTCGGTCAAAAATTTGGTGGCATGGAACATTGGCTGCCGCTTTTCCATGAGCGTATGGAGACCCTCTGTGACTATGTGCCGGACGCTATCCTTGGCCTTGATCACCAAGTCGAGGACGCTGTCAAGGCGCGTTGGGACATGGTGCGCGATTATTACGCTGCCCGTAAGACCATGCTGCGCGCTGGCACGGAAGGACAAGGCTATAAGCCCCTCGCCCCGCAAGAGCTCTATTTTATGGAAGACGCTTGGGCGCTTTTGTTATCCGATCGCTCTTTAGCACGCTTTTCTCCCTTTGATGTGCCAGAATCCCCAGGGGAAGAGCTGATCCCCATTCAGGCCAGACAAGCCCATGATTTTTCGGACGCCCGCAATCGGGCCGATGTCAACCTCTTCGAAGCTGTCAAAGACCACATCAAAGAAGAACAAGCCAAGGGCCGGAGAGTCGCCCTTGCCGCCTATTCTGAAGGCTCCCGAGACCGTCTTATGAAAGTTCTGGGGGAACATGAGCTTGCCAATATTGTGCCCGTCGAATCTTGGCAAAAAGCCGAAGATCTGACCCCCATGACCGTTGCTCTTTTGGTTTTGCCCATCGAGCACGGATTTCGCAATGATAAGATTTCTTTGATTGGCGAGCAGGATATCCTCGGCGACCGGCTCGCCCGTACGAACAAAAAACGTAAAAAATCGGATCATTTCCTCACAGAATTGGGAGCCCTTAGCGAAGGGGATCTTGTCGTCCATATCCAACATGGTATTGGTCGCTACCAGGGGCTTGAAACCATCGATGTCGGCGGTGCGCCCCATGATTGTCTCTGTGTGATCTATGATGGCGGCGATAAGCTCTATGTCCCCGTTGAGAATATGGAGGTTCTGTCTCGCTATAGCGCCGCAGATGCACAAGTGACCTTAGACAAGCTTGGCGGTGCGGCATGGCAGGCCCGGAAAGCCAAAGTTAAAGACCGTATTCGCGAAATTGCCAATGAGCTGATTAAAGTCGCCGCCCAAAGAGAGCTTCGGAAAGGACGGGTCATTCATCCTCCAGAAGGTCTCTATCAAGAATTCGCAGCGCGTTTCCCCTACCCTGAAACAGAAGATCAACTGAAAGCCATTGAAGATATCGTCAATGACTTCTCTTCTGGCAAACCGATGGACCGCCTTATTTGTGGCGATGTTGGTTTTGGGAAGACCGAAGTGGCCTTAAGAGCAGCGTTCATCGGGGTCATGACCGGCATGCAGGTCGCGATTGTTGTGCCAACAACTTTGCTCGCCAGACAACATTACCGAACCTTTTCGGAGCGCTTCAAAGGTCTTCCCGTCAGGGTTGAGCAGCTCTCCCGCTTCGTGTCGGCAAAACAGCAAAACCAAACCAAAGCAGACATGAAAGACGGTAAAGTTGATATTGTCGTCGGCACCCATGCTTTACTGGGCAAAACTGTTGGTTTCCGTGATCTGGGCCTGCTGGTTATTGACGAAGAACAGCATTTTGGGGTGAAGCAAAAAGAACGCCTTAAACAAATGCGGGCTGAAGTTCATGTTCTGACCCTAACCGCAACGCCAATTCCACGAACCTTACAACTTGCCATGTCAGGTGTTCGAGAAATGTCGATTATCGCGACCCCGCCTGTGGATCGCTTAGCCGTTCGAACTTTTGTCATGCCTTTTGATGGCGTGGTGGCCAGAGAAGCTATCATGCGCGAGAAAATGCGTGGTGGACAAAGCTTTGTCGTCTGTCCAAGGGTCTCTGATCTTGCGGAAATGAGAGAAAAACTCGAAAAGCTGATTCCAGAAGCCCGCCTTGCCATGGCCCATGGGCAAATGGCCGCCAAAGATCTCGATGATGTTATGAATGCTTTTTATGATGGCAGCTATGACATTCTTCTTGCGACCAATATTGTCGAATCTGGCCTTGATGTGCCAACCGCAAACACGATGATTGTGCATCGTGCTGATATGTTTGGCCTTGCGCAACTCTATCAGATTCGCGGTCGGATTGGTCGTTCGAAACAGCGGGCCTATTGTTACTTAACTCTGCCTCCTGGTCGTAAACTCAACAAAACAGCCGAGAAACGTCTTAATGTCATGCAAACCCTTGATACGCTTGGTGCAGGCTTTACTTTAGCCAGCCATGATCTTGACATCAGAGGGGCTGGCAATTTGCTCGGGGACGAACAATCAGGGCATGTGAAAGAAGTCGGGATTGAGCTCTATCAGCAAATGCTTGAAGAAGCTGTTGCGGCTGCACGCGATGCCGGAGAAGGTCTCACCCCAGAAGACCAGGAGTGGGTCCCAGCCATCAATCTCGGCATGTCTGTTCTTATCCCAGAGACTTATATTGCTGACTTAAATTTACGCCTCGCGATGTATCGTCGTCTCTCTTCTCTAACAGAAAGCAAAGAAATTAATGCCATCGGTGCGGAAATGATTGACCGTTTCGGCCCCTTGCCGGCTGAGGTTGAAAATCTCCTCAAGATCATCGCAATCAAACAGCTCTGCCGTCGCGCTGGTGTCGAGAAATTAGATGCTGGCCCCAAAGGGGCTGTCATTGCCTTCCGCAACAATGAATTTGCCCATCCAGAGAAATTGATAAAATTCATTTCCAAACAAGCCGGCAGTGTCAAACTCAGACCAGATCATAAACTTGTGTATCAAAGGGGGTGGGATGATGTCCCCAAAAGGGTTCAGGGGTCACATAAACTCATGAAAGAACTTGCAAAAATGGTAAAGAGTGAGGATTAAATTTCCTCATCAAAAAGCGTGTCACCAGGCAAACATATCATCTGATGACGCGCTTTGTTCTCAGGCTGAAAACTCTACAGAATGCCGTCTTTCCCTATGTTTCTTGGCTCTTTGGCCAATGGCGGGCTAAGGCCATCATTTCGTGGAAAACTTCTTTCGGTTGTGCACCAGACAAAGTGAATTTTTCATCAAAGATATAAAAGGGTACCCCCCTTATATCTCGCCGTCTGCTTTCTTGCTCATCCTCTAAGACCTCTTTTATAAGATCTTCTCCTGCAAATAAAGTCCCAAGCGCTTCTGACGGCAAGCCAACCTCTTTCGCAAGAGACATTAAAATGGTCGGATCACCGATATCGTACCCATCGACGAAATAAGCCCGAAAAAGGGCCTCAACATAGGTATCTGCCTTCCCTTCTCTCTCAGCCAACAAGGCCGCTCGATGGCATAGCAATGTGTTTGGTGTTCTCTCAATACGGTCAAAATTAAACTGCAAATTCAAATCATGGCCTGTTTCAATAATTTTATTTTGCAAGTCTTGGATCACTTTTTCCGACCCAAATTTTATTTTCACATATTGACGCCGTGTTATGCCCCCTTCTGGCAGCCCTGGATTCAAGCGAAAACACCGCCATCGCAAAACAATATCAGAGCGAACGCCGCCATTTTCGCTTTGGAGGGCTTGGTCTAATTTTGCTTTGCCGATATAGCACCAGGGGCATGTCGGATCAAAAAAAATATCAATCTTCATATTTTTACAGTCTATAGTTGTTTCTTTTAAAAGGAATAGAAATTCTTCATAAAATTATAGATCGCAGACAAAACAAATAAAGATTTTTACGGCATTTTACTTTTATTTTGACACCAAAAATGCCGTACATCTTTGTTTTTGCTGCAAACTTGATCAGAATGAGACATCTATCATTATGTCTTTTGTTTAAAAAAACATTGTGGTCTTAGCTAAATCTTTACCATTTTTTCGGACCATCATAACAAAAATAAATTCTGGTTCTTGGCCAAAACGGATTCAGATAGGATCTTCTCAAAGCATAGTCTCGCACGTCACATGCCATTCGAAAATATGCTTCATGTAAGATCTATAGCACAGCATTATCCATATGTTGGTGGTAGAATATGGTTTTGGCTTTAGAGGCCGCACACATAATTCCTTTTAAAAACAATAAAGACTAAAGGTGGTTCCCTTGTCCGGCTCTTCTGGCAATTTCGAAGTCCAAACTGGCCGGGAAGGTCGTTGGACGATCAACAATTCCTTTCCCTCCCAAGACAAGGCCATTGCCCATGCAAAGGCGATGTTAAAAACTGGACATTGGGATGCAGCCCGTGTTCTCAAGACCCAAGGCAATTTAAAGCCAAAGGTTGTTTTTCAAGAGGAAGGACGGCGTGGTGAGCGTCCCTTAAATATTATCCCTGTTGAATGGGCGCCTTTTTGTGAAAATATTGAAGATTTCTATAGTTTCGATGCCAGGCGTACTGCTGGGTGGCTCCTGCGCCGGTGGCTGGATCATCACCATATCTGTGCCCTTGAAATGCTTTTCACCTCAGGGCAATTGAAACTCTTTCAACGCAAAGATAATTTACTCCCTCAAGCTGTGGGCTCTTTGGCAAAAACACAAGCCAAGCTTTATGATCTCAATGTCAGCGATCGATCGAATTTTCTTTATACGATGGTCAATCGCCTCACCTCCCAAGCACAGGATTTCGAGGATCGCTTACCCCGATCTTTGTCTTATCTCAAAGCAGAGGGCCTGCCTAAACTTGTTGCGAAAGCAAAAGAACAAGCGCCAGCCCAAGCAGAACAACTTATTTTTGGCACCCTGGCGATGCGCCTTTCAGAAGCTGGCGATTGGGATGAGAAAACGGCCTTTATGATCGATTTTATTGATCCTCTGGCCGAAGGTGATCCTCATGTTCGTTACTGCGATGAAATCATTGCAGAAATTCTAGATGGGGCCGAAGCCGTCACAGAATTGCTCCGGGGACAAAAAGATATGGCGGCTGCCATTTCGGTCCTCGCCACACTCTGTGTTGGCCGCGCCACGGATCAACCCCTTGCAGGTCCCGCCTTTCCGCGTCTGAATGCTTTAATGTCACGTTCAGACATGCATTACACACGCATGGTTTTACTCGAACGCGTCCAACGCGAGATGGCCAGCGTCAAACCTCTCACACGTGAAGGAAAAGAGGCGGACCAAGCCGCTTTTAAACGGTTGATGCATGATTTTGGTCATGTAGAAGGTATTATTGGCGGCAGCACGACAGCAGAGACCCTGATCCAAAGAGCGCGAATCCTTTTCTCCGATGAGGATGGCAACATCCCAGCAGACAAAGCCATCATTGCAACGGCAGATCTTATGGCGTCAAAAGCCGCAGCCGTCTCTTTCCTCATTGATCTGGCAGACACGGATATTGGTCGCGCACAAGAAGCAACAGTTGTAAGCCAAATTGCTTATGTGATTAACCGCATCCCTTCTGCTGGCGATCTCCTTGACCATGGCCATGATACAAAAGAAGTCCTAAAAGCAACCGAAATTTTGCTCGACAAAATGCAAAATGCCGAAGGACTTCCAGAAACATGGCAACCGCGTTTCATCAAAAAACTGCAAGAGCTTTTAAGCGAATATCGTAGCACCGGCGGTAAAATGCCGGCCCAAAAGAAACCTTCCGCAGCAAAGGGCAAACAGATGTCCGATCAACCTCTAAAGCGGCGAAAAATCGCTGCTGGGGATTTTCTTTTCCATGAAGGCGAACCTGGTGACGAAGCCTATTTGCTCATTTCTGGTCGCTTAGAAATTAACCGCAAAACAGGTAATACACACAAAGTTGTTGCAACAGTCGGTCGTGGCAATATTGTCGGCGAGATGGCTTTGATTGATGATCAACCGCGCATGGCCTCAGCGAAGGCGGTCGAAGATACGATGGTCACAGTTATTCCCGTTGATTCTTTCAAAGCCCGTCTAGATCGCCTTAATGATATTGACCCTGTCATGCGACGGTTACTTGATATTTTTGTCAACCGCATTCGTCAACAAACAAAAACAGCTCGATAGCCTTGAAAGAAGAAGAACTTTTTTCCTAAGACCAAGTTGAAACAAAAGAGATATCCCCTAATAGGTCTAAGATTGTTCTTCTTCTGGAAACCCTTTCATTCCGCCTTTTACCGATTTTTCCAGTCTCAGATTTTTCAATGCCCCCTGAGGCGCCGCAACACAAAATCGGAGGTCAATCGAGGTGGCCTTCTTTGTTTCTATTGTATTTATCATCAAAAGACAGACCTGTTCATGATTGATCGGCTTTCTTAAAAGTAGAAATTAAACAGAAAGAGTATTCTTTTTGCCATTTTAAATATTCTGCCAGATTGAAAAGAAATTTTTTTCAATCTTTTTGCCCACGATCACTTTAACCCGTTTCGGTTTCGATCAGATTGTTCTAGCATGGTCCCCAATGGCTTTTGAGTCTCTCCATAAGTGCTGTGAAAATAGTAACTTTTCGGAGATATTCCACACCGACAAATGGGGAGCATTACGTGAAAGAAGGCCTCATGCAAACCGTTAAAGCCGGTGAAAATATTTTCTGTAAAGGTGAACAAGGCGAACATGCCTATATCATCGAGCGCGGGCAAGTTGATATTTCTTTCAAAAGAGGCGAAAGATCTATTCGCGTGGCCAGTTTAGGGCCCGGAGAAATCTTTGGCGAAATGGCCCTCATCGATAACCGCGAGAGATCTGCAACAGCCACAGCAGCAATCGATTGCGAGCTTCTTGTTATTCGTCGGGAACAGATTCAAGCGGTCCTCAAGACAGCAGACTCAACAGTGTCACTTTTACTAGAAGTTCTTTTAGGGCGTTTTCGCTCCATGCAAGGCCGCTTAGACTTTTCGTCCGAACCAAGCGCCGTTATTGCACAAAGCACAGAATCCTTGCGTAAAGCAGAACGCTATCGCCATCGCAACGCCATTGATCGCTTAAAGTTAGAACGTGAATTAGAGCAAGCTATTGAGGAAAACGAATTTCAATTATTAATGCAACCCATTATCTCCATGACCACAGGACGGCCTGCCGGTTTCGAGGCTTTATTGCGCTGGGATCATTCCGAACGTGGTTATATTCCCCCAGACCAAT
The DNA here is from genome assembly GCA_002340345.1 of Alphaproteobacteria bacterium UBA2562. GTDB lineage: Bacteria > Pseudomonadota > Alphaproteobacteria > UBA2562 > UBA2562 > UBA2562. The sequence goes on from DDLW01000069.1 coordinate 12,543, forward strand.
TTATCGCCATTGCAGAATCAACGGATCTCATCCAATCAATCGATCTTTGGGTCATCCGCCATGCTTTTCGGCAGATTCGCGAAATCCATAATGCCATAGAAGCACCGCTCGGTCCCCTCCCTTTTGTCAGCATCAATCTTTCAGGTGTCAGTTTTACAAGTGATAAAGCTTTGACCCTCATACAAGACCTGGTCGAAGAATCAGATATTGATCCCTCTATTTTTAAAATAGAAATCACAGAAGGTGTTCTGATCGATAATCCCAAACAAGTCTCTATTATGCTGGATCGTTTGCGCGAAATGGGTGTTCAAATTGCTCTAGATGATTTTGGGACAGGATATTCAAGCTTGTCTTATTTAGTTGCGTTCCCAATTTCCACCATCAAAATTGACCGCATCTTTGTGAGCAATATGTTGGTTGATGGCCGCAGTCTCGAAGTGGTCAGGGCGATTATTTCAATGGCCCATACGCTCGATTTAAAAGTGATTGCAGAGGGCATAGAAAACGTCCCAGAATTACAATCACTCTGGCAAATGAATTGTGATTATGGGCAAGGTTTCCTTTTGGGGCGCCCCCTTGATATGGAAAAAGCTGTCGCTTATGCAAAACGAGGCCCTGTCATGACAACAGGTCCTGTCATGCTGCAAAATTAAAAGGATAGCTTTAAATCTTTAGAAGCTTTTTAAAAGACTTTTTCTCGAAAAAGGCGCCTCATTTCGCGTAAGCGAAAGAATGTTTGCGTTTCTCAACTGTCTGGAAGTACCTCTTTTGATCCATCTTCGGCAAAACAACTTCCTCATAACCAGAATTATTTTCTATTTTCCAATAAATAGCGTTTTCCGTTTAGTATTATACTTGGACACTCCGAATTACTGTGTGACTCTCCCATTTGAGGCCGTAAAACGGCGTTGTTCCAGGGATTAGACTGGCAAATTGAGTGCTGTTTTGGGTTTTCTTTCGTTTTGGGAGGTTTCTGCCCCCAATTTGGCGTTATACGGGCGCAATTCGGCTGTTGAGGATCACAATTCGTCGCATATTATAGACGAGATTGGCGAGACCGATCTTCGTTTTACCCCTTTACAATTCGATGGTGCTGATAACCATGCCCATCCTTTGTTTTTGATGGCCGAAGACATGTTCGACCTTGGATCAGATTTTTGATTTCCGGCCATTCGCACGGGTCATATTTGGCGACATTGTTTTGCCCCTCGGCTTTCTCCGGTGAATCTAGAGCAAAGCTGGTTAAAGTCGCGTCACTTTAACCAACTTTGCTCTAGTCGCGACAAAAGGCCAGCAAGCGGTGCCAACCCGCTTCATGATTGGGCTGATGCTGCAGAAGCAAATCTCGGGGCTGTCAAACGAAGCAGTTCGCGAACACTGGGTGACAAACCCTTATTATCAATACGTTACCCGAGAAGACTTCTTTTAGCACAAGATCCCCCATGAACGGTCTGGACTCAGCCATTGGCGAAAACGGCTGGGGGATCGGCTGGATCTCTTGCTGGAGGAAAGCTTGCGTGTCGGTCTTGATAGTCGCCCGTTAAAAAGCTC
>DDLW01000029.1 GCA_002340345.1 Alphaproteobacteria bacterium UBA2562
CCCGTGCGGCGCTTGCGCAAAATATCAACCGAAGAGTCGTAGACTCTGTCGGTTGATATGAGAGATTTCCAAGATCAGAGTTCCGTCCCCAATTGTGGAAGTCTCTCAGAAAATTCACAAAGACATCGCCTTTCTGCGAAGAATATGTCATATCCCTCGGCAAATCAGGCCTCTTGAGACAGAGGCCGCTCTCATCCTATGACCGAAGGGGAATCAAGGAATGCAAATCCGTCAAGCCACAGCAGACGATGTTAAAGGCAAAAAAGTGCTTGTGCGTGTCGATCTGAATGTACCGATGAAAGACGGTGTCGTCACGGATAAAACCCGGATTGAACGGATTATCCCAACCATAAAAACCCTTTTGGACCAAGGTGGTAAAGTGATTCTAGCCAGCCATTTTGGGCGCCCTAAAGGCCAAAGACAAAAGGACATGTCTTTACAGCCTTTGGTCGCGCCTTTGGCTGCCTGCCTTGGCGGACCTGTTGCCTTTGCTTCCGATTGCGTTGGCGAAGCCGCCAACACAGCCGCCGCAGCTTTAGAAGACGGACAGGTTTTGTTGCTGGAGAATCTGCGTTTTCATCCAGAAGAAGAAAAAAACGATCTTTCTTTCGCCAAACAGCTTGCGGCTCTTGCTGATCTTTATGTGGGGGATGCGTTTTCCTGCAGCCACAGGGCCCATGCGTCAACCGCTGGCATCACAGATTTCCTGCCGAGCTTCGCAGGCCCTTTGATGATGGCCGAGATCGAGGCCCTGACCCAGGCTGTTGAAGCCCCCGAACGTCCCACAGCCGCCCTTGTTGGCGGGGCGAAAGTCTCCTCAAAACTGGCGGTCTTGAAAAATTTGATCGCAAAGACCGACCTTTTGGTCATTGGCGGCGGCATGGCCAATACTTTTTTATATGCGCAAGGCAAGGAAATCGGGGCGTCCTTATGTGAAAAAGACCTTGCCGACACAGCCAAAGACATCCTGGCTGAAGCCGAAAAAGTTGGCTGCAAGATCCTGTTACCAACAGATGTGGTCGTTGCTGAAAAATTCGCAGAAGGCGCCACCGCCACTGTGGTCTCCAGCGAGGCTGTGCCCGCCGATAAAATGATTCTCGATGTTGGCCCAGAAAGCATTGCCGCGATCAAAGACCAAATTGCAGGCTGTAAAACGCTTCTCTGGAATGGCCCCATGGGCGCTTTTGAAATCGAACCTTTCCACAAAGGCACCGTCGAAGTCGCCCAAGCCGCCGCAGAACGCAGCCAGGCGGGCCAATTGGTCACGGTTGGTGGCGGCGGCGATACCGTTGCAGCGTTAAACTTAGCCACTGTGGCCGAAAAGTTCACTTATGTCTCAACAGCAGGTGGCGCCTTCCTAGAATGGCTCGAAGGCAGAGACCTGCCCGGCGTTGCCGCCCTGAAAAAAGCGGCGGCTTAAAACGCTTTGAAATGGGGGGCTTTTAAAAAAGGCCCCCTAAAAACTTTCAAAAAAGCTTTTTGAAAGACTTTTTCTCGAAAAAATCGCTGAAGATTTCGCGCCCGCGAAAAACCAGCGTTCAAAAAAATAAACTTTTGGGAAAAATGGTGCTGTCGGAGAGATTTGAACTCTCGACCTCTCCCTTACCAAGGGAGTGCTCTACCCCTGAGCTACGACAGCAAAGTCTCTGATCTTTGTCAGAGCGCGCCTGCAAAAATGCGACGTGGTGAGGCAGGATGTATATCGAAAGGTCCGCGCCCACGCAAGAAGAAAATAAATTGACTTGCATTTTTTCCAACAATCGCCTCCTTTCTGAGGGCGACAAGACTTTCACATAAAACCTTGTCAGGAGACGATCCTATAGCAATGGGGACCCTTATGGCCAAAGATCCAACAGTGGCAGAAAGACAGGCGGCGGCCTTACGGCAGAACTTGCTGCGCCGAAAAGAAAAACAACGCGCTGCGACCCCAAAAAAACCACAAACATCATCGACAGCCCCTTGCCCTGAACATCCAGAGATCATAACCTCACAAGAAAATAACGCCAAAAGATGAAGGTGATTTGCAGTTCGTCCTTGCTAAAACGCTCTCGCCGCGTTTAAACACCCTATGGCACATAGGGGGCTGTGGCCTGCCTTGCGCAAAAATGTTTCCCCCTCTTTTGAGTGTCCCCTTAAGAAGACAGTTTCAAGCGAGCATCCATGGATAAAATTCGGATTCGCGGCGGACAATCCCTGTCCGGCACCATTCCCATCGCAGGCGCGAAAAATGCAGCGCTTCCGCTCATGGCAGCCTGCCTTTTGAGCGATGAAGAGCTTGCTTTGTCCAATATCCCCCATGTGGCGGATATTGCCTCTCTAGCCGCACTCCTTGCCCAACATGGGGTCCGTGTAAGCCTGAATGGCGATGACCCAAACCAGGGATGCCAAGGGCGTGTCATGGGATTGCGGGCGGAAACGATCACCAATACAGAAGCGCCTTATGAACTCGTCCGGAAAATGCGGGCCTCTATTCTTGTCTTAGGGCCTCTTTTGGCCCGGGTGGGCAAAGCGCGCGTTTCTTTGCCGGGCGGCTGTGCCATTGGAACGCGCCCTGTGGATCTTCATCTCAAAGCCCTTGAGCAGCTTGGCGCAACAATCGAAATTGATGAAGGCTATATCAATGCCTTCGCCCCAGAAGACGGGCTTAAAGGCGCCCATATCACATTCCCCTTTGTCTCTGTTGGCGCCACAGAAAATCTGCTGATGGCCGCCTGCTTGGCCCAAGGCGAAACCGTGTTGAGCAATGTCGCCCGCGAACCTGAAATCACAGATCTCGCAGAATGCCTTATTGCCATGGGCGCCCAGATTTCAGGATTGGGCACAGATCGCTTGACCATCCAAGGCTGCGAAAAGCTCCATGGCGCCCATCATAAAGTTTTGCCAGACCGTATTGAAACAGGCACCTATATGATCGCCGCAGCGATCACAGATGGCCATATTGAACTGACCAATACCCGCTATGACCTGGTTGAAGCCTTATGCGATAAGCTGATCGAAGCTGGTGTTCCCGTGTCTGAGACCGAAACGGGCGTCCTTGTTGAGCGTCACCATGGCAAGCTTACTGGCATTGATGTGATGACAGAGCCCTATCCAGGCTTTCCAACCGATCTGCAAGCACAATTCATGACCTTGATGACAAAAGCCCAAGGGGCGGCCATGATCACCGAAAGTATTTTTGAGAATCGGTTCATGCATGTACCAGAACTCGCGCGGATGGGGGCACGTATTAATGTTCATGGGTCCTCTGCCATGGTGCGCGGGACCAAGACCCTTAAAGGCGCCCCTGTTATGGCAACGGATTTGCGCGCATCTGTGTCTTTGATTCTCGCTGGTTTGGCCTCTTCTGGGGAAACCATTGTGAATCGCGTTTATCACCTCGATCGCGGCTATGAACGCTTAGAAGAAAAGCTCGCCGCTTGCGGTGCCGAGATTGAACGCTTAAAAGAATAACCCTATGAAGCGAAGGGTCCCCCTGCATCCCCTCTTTTCAAAATAGGTAAGGAGCCGTTGATCCATGCACGCTTCTGATGGAAAATCTGACGCCCCTTTCCTGACAGAAGGGGACCAGGCCTCTCATCATAAAGCCTTGAAGCTTCTTGCCCAAGATGGACAAGATCTAAAAATTGTCTCAGGCCTGTTGCAAGATGCGATTGTGCCCGTCAAAGATTTGCAATTCTTGACAGAAGAGTGCCGTTTTATCAGTGTTTTAAACCGATTTTGCTGGGAAAAACTGCCTTTGCAAAAATCGAAACAACCGACCTTGGGAGAACGCGTTCTCACCATATTTACAATTGATCATGTGCAAGCGGTGCGGAAAAAAAACATTCATTTGCAAAAACCTGATCATTTACTCAATCTTTTATCTGTGACTTTGGAACAGAGTGCCAACACAGAGCAAAAAGGGTTACTCTTGACATTTTCTCAATCTGCCGCCCTTTGGCTGCATATTGATCATCTGTCTTTACGCCTGGAAGACGTTGGTGAATCATGGCCAACACAATGGGTTCCCGGCCATGAAACCTCTTAAGGGGGCCAAACCGGTCCGACGCTTTAGAAGGCTATGAACACACACGCTATGGGAAAAGCGGCCTTTTCCTGACTTTCACGGAAAATAAAATGCTGTAACTTCCATAATGTGCTTAACATCAAAAACATGCCAAACTTCAAGAACAACCTATCGTCAATAAACCATTTTGATCATGTGAGGAACACAAGGAATGGCCATGTCGTCAACAGCTCTGCCCCATGCGGGAAAAGGCGATAAGCTTGTCCTGGCCGTGCCAAAAGGCAGAATTCTCAAAGAATTGCGCCCTTTAATGCAAAAAGTTGGCATTGAGCCAGAGCCTGCTTTCGATGATCCCGCAAGCCGCCAGCTTCGATTTGCCACCAGCAACCCCTCTCTTGACCTTATTCGGGTCCGCAGTTTTGATGTGGCAACTTTTGTGGCCTTTGGTGGTGCCCATTTGGGGATTGCCGGTTCTGACGTTCTTGAAGAATTCGATTTCGAAGAAATTTACGTTCCTATCGACCTTAATATTGGCCATTGCCATCTTTCTGTCGCCGAATTGAAAGAATTTGCAGAGCAAGACGACCCCCAACGCTGGAGTCACATCCGCGTTGCCACAAAATACCCAAATATCACCCGTCGTCATTTCGCTGCCCATGGCATACAAGCCGAATGTATCAAGCTCAATGGTGCTATGGAACTGGCCCCAACTTTGGGATTGTGCCGCCGAATCGTTGATTTGGTCTCGACCGGCGCCACGTTAAAAGCCAATGGTTTGGTCGAAATCGAACGCATTATGGCGGTGAGTTCACGCCTTGCGGTCAATCGTCCAGCCCTCAAAACGATGCCAGACGCTGTTGGGGGATGGATTGAACGCTTCGAAGCCGCCTTAACCCATCACAAAATAGCGTCATGAGCGAAAAGCATACTGGTTTTAAAAGGCTTTGGTCTTTATGCTGTCCTGCAGCGATATTGGCAAAAGATCGCTCTTTCTATCTCTGTCGCTGCATATAGAGCGCCTGTATTTGATTCGATGTTTGCGGACAATAAGGCGCGATGAATCGAACCACCCGTTATTTCTTTCTTTTTGCCACGCAACATTGCCTTTGGGCGAAAATCACCCAAAGTTGCTTTGATCTCATATCAACCGGCAAAGTCGATGACTTTTCGGTTGATACTTTGCTCAAACGCCGCACAGGCTTAACCAACCGGCAAAGTCGATGACTTTTCGGTTGATATTTTGCTCAAGCACCGCACGGGCTTAACCAACCGGCGATAGGTTTTATTTTTGTCGGTTGGTCTAAGATCATAGGTCAGAGGAGGACACAACAGTGACGGACAGTGAGCTTCAAGACGGCAATACCAAAGATGAAAATTTACGCATTATTGATATCGAATTAGACAATCAAGCAAAAGTCCGCTGGAACCCTGATATCCAACAAGAAATTGACGTCTCGATTTTTGACCTCAAAGAAGAAAATTTCTTTGCGCCACAGGATCTTCTCCAAAATCAGGACGGAAAGCGTTACCCAGGGCCTTTTTTTCTGAATTTGTCTGTGTCTGAAAACCGGTTGGTGATGGAAATTCAACATCCAGAAAGCCGGGAAAATCTTGATAAAGTTCTCCTGGCGCTTTCCCCTTTCCGCCGCATTATTCGTGATTATTTTGCGGTCTGTGAAAGCTATTACGAAGCCATTAAAACCGCCAGCCCCGCCCAAATTGAAGCCATCGATATGGGGCGACGCGGTCTGCATAATGAAGGTTCGGAGCTTTTGCGGGAAAGATTAGATGGAAAAGTTGCCATTGATTTTGACACCGCACGGCGCCTATTCACCCTCTTATGTGTTTTGCAAATTCGCTAATTTTGGCATATCCGAACTTGGCGCATTGTTGACAACAAGCTATTGTTTCTGGCGCAGAAAAAAAGTTTCAGGGGATCCTTCTAAGGGGGTATTTCTCAAAAGGCTCCCTTGCAAGAACAGCTCTGTCCTTCGCTCTTATACCAACCGACAAAGTCTTACGACGCTTCGGTTGGTCTTTTGCTCAAACGCCGCACGGGCTTAACCAACCGGCGATAAGTTTCTATTTTTGTCGGTTGGTATTAGGGGAATTTCATATTATGACCATTCATGTCGCCTTAAGCCATGAAACGATGTACCACTATGAACGCCCCATTGCTTTGGGTCCCCAAATTATCCGCTTGCGACCAGCCCCCCATTCCCGTACCCCTATTTTGTCTTATAGCCTTAAAATTGAACCTGAAGATCATTTTCTCAATTGGCAACAAGACCCACATAGCAATTACCTCGCCCGTCTTGTCGTGCCAGAGAAAACAGATCTTTTCCATGTCAAAGTCGATTTGGTCGCAGAAATGTCTGTTATCAATCCTTTTGATTATTTTTTGGAAAAAGACGCAACCTCTTACCCTTTTACCTATGATGAAATTATAAAAAAAGATTTGGCCCCTTATTTGGAAACCCTGCCCACCGGGCCTTTCTTCAAGAAATTCTTAAAAACAATCGATCGCAGCCCCCGCGAAACCAATGATTTTCTTGTCTCTGTCAATCGCACTGTCCAAGAGGCCGTCGCTTACACCATCCGTATGGAACCTGGGGTCCAAACCTGTGAAGAAACGCTCACCCTTAAATCTGGATCTTGCCGCGATAGTGCGTGGCTTCTTGTTCAGGTTTTACGCCATTTAGGATTGGCCGCACGTTTTGTTTCGGGATATTTGATCCAATTAACCCCGGATGTGAAATCTTTAGACGGCCCTTCGGGGACCGATGTTGATTTCACAGATCTCCATGCTTGGACGGAAGTCTATTTACCCGGCGCTGGTTGGATTGGCCTCGACCCAACCTCTGGGTTGTTAACCGGGGAAGGCCATATCCCTTTAGCCGCAACGCCGGAACCCCGTACAGCGGCCCCTGTGGACGGTCTGGTCGAACCTTGCGAGGTCACCTTTGACCATCAAATGTCCATCCAGCGCATCCTCGAAACGCCCAGGGTTACCAAGCCTTATAGCGATTCTCAATGGTCAGACATCAATCGCCTCGGCCAGCATGTCGACCAAGTTTTAGAGCGTAATGATGTCCGCTTGACCATGGGCGGCGAGCCAACTTTTGTCTCCATCGATGATATGGAGGGCGCTGAGTGGAATAACGCCGCCGTCGGCCCCATGAAACGCGGGCGCGCCGAAGACCTCATTCGCCGTCTACAAGACCGTTTTGCCCCCCAAGGCTTACTCCATTACGGCCAAGGCAAATGGTATCCCGGCGAAAGCCTTCCCCGGTGGGCCTTTGCCCTTTTTTGGCGTGGGGATGGCAAGCCCCTTTGGCGTCATCCAGAACTCATCGCCCATGAGACAACAGACTATCACCCAACCATCGACCAAGCCGAGACTTTTTTGCGCTCCATGGCGGTTCGCTTGGATGTCTCCCCAGAAAATGCCCAGGCCCTCTATGAAGATCCTTTGCATTTCCTCGCAAAAGAACAAAATCTCCCAGAAAATGTCGATCCTTTGGACGCAAAATTAGACGATGCCGAAGAACGCAGCCGATTGGCCCGTGTCTTTGAACGGGGTCTCAAAAACGCCGCTGGCTTTGTCCTCCCCATCCAGCGTTGGCAATCCCGGGGGCAATCCCAGGAACAATCCCGAGACAGCTATCGCTGGATCAGCCAAAAATGGGATACACGACGCGGTCGCCTTTTTCTCATGCCCGGAGATTCTGCCGTTGGCCTCCGTTTGCCTTTGGAATCTCTCTATTTTTTAGAGAAAGCCGCCTATCCTCATCTTCAGCCCCAAGACCCTTTTTCAAACCGCAGGCCTTTGCCCAACATTGACGATCGCCGTCAACCTTATCAAAAAGGTGGCCAACAGGCTGTCCAGCAACGGTACCAAGCACAACCCAATTGGGATGCCAACAGCCATGGCTGGACCGTGCGCACCGCCATGACCGTTGAACCGCGCGATGGGCGGCTTTGTGTTTTTATGCCCCCCGTCGAATCGGTCGAAGACTATATTGATCTTTTGGACGCCATCGAAGACACCGCTTTAGAGCTTTCGATTCCCGTCCATATCGAAGGTTATCTTCCTCCTTCGGACGATCGTTTGAACGTGATCAAAGTGACCCCAGATCCTGGTGTGATCGAAGTCAATGTGCATCCGGCAAAAGACTGGGAAAGCCTGCGCGAGATCACAACAGCCCTTTATGAAGAGGCTTATTTCTCCCGATTGGCGGCCGAGAAATTTATGGTTGATGGCCGCCATACAGGCACAGGCGGCGGCAATCATATTGTTGTTGGCGGTAACACGCCAGCAGATAGTCCCTTTTTACGCCGCCCCGATATGCTCAAAAGCTTAATCGCCTATTGGCAAAACCACCCCTCCCTCTCCTACCTCTTTTCGGGGCAATTTATTGGGCCCACCAGCCAGGCCCCGCGCATCGACGAAGCCCGCAATGACAGCCTGTATGAAATGGAAATTGCTTTCCAGCAGGTGCCGGACCCTTTAAAAACATCGCCAGACGCCTGCCCTCCTTGGCTGGTTGATCGCATTTTCCGCAATCTTTTGATTGATAGTACAGGCAACACCCACCGGGCAGAAATTTGTATCGATAAACTCTATTCCCCCGATGGCCCAACAGGCCGTCTTGGTTTGGTGGAGTTCCGGGGGTTTGAAATGCCCCCCCATCCACAAATGAGCCTGGCACAACAGCTCTTATTACGCACTTTGATGGCACGATTCTGGGAAAGCCCTTATGAGCGCAAGCTTATTCGTTGGGGAACAGAATTGCATGATCGCTTCATGTTGCCCCATTATGTTTGGGCTGATTTCCAAGAGGTTTTGGAAGATCTGCAAGACCATGGCTTTGATTTTAAAGAAGATTGGTTTGCCCCTCATCAAGAATTCCGCTTCCCCCGCCATGGCAGCCTTCAGTATAAAGACATTAGCCTTGAAATCCGCCATGCCTTAGAGCCTTGGCATGTCATGGGCGAAGAAGGCGTCGTTGGCGGTACCGCCCGCTATGTCGATAGTTCCCTCGAACGTTTGCAAGTCAAAGTCACAGGTCTTTCAGGCGATCGTTTTGCCGTGCTCTGCCAGGGTCGAACCCTGCCTTTGCATGCAACTGCGGTTCGGACCGAATTTGTTGCAGGCGTGCGCTATCGTGCTTGGCAGCCCCCAACCTCTCTTCATCCCACAATTGGTGTCCATAGCCCTTTAGTTTTTGATCTTGTTGATACTTGGAATAACCGTGCTGTTGCTGGCTGTACTTATCATGTTGCCCATCCGGGAGGACGCAGCCATGAGACTTTCCCGGTGAATGCCTATGAAGCAGAAAGCCGCCGATCAGCACGGTTTACCCCCCACGGCCATAGCTCCGGCACAATCTTTGCTCATCCTGTTACACGCAACCCCGATGCGCCTTATACCCTCGATCTGAGAAGATTTTAACATACAGTGTCGCATACAGGGCAAACCCTTTGGCCGCCGGAGGCAAAACGAGTCCATCGCATGGAAGATGATCCTTCTTCAACAAGAGACGCTCTCCGCCGCGAGATCGAAGCCACGCGCGCAAAGCTGCACGCCCTCGAAGCTGCTTGGGAAAAAACAGCCCCTTCTGCGCAAGACAAGGATGCTGACCAAAAGCCTGCTGCCGTCTTTGATGCCGCCTCGCTGGTCGAAGGGGAAGGGTCAATCGATCCCCCCGTCATGCAAACCATCTTTAACAGTATTGATCAGGCGATTGTTGTTTATGACGAAGACAATTGTCTCCAAAGTTGGAATCGTCATTATCAAGATCTTCTTGATTTTCCCGATAAGCTTTTACAAAAAGGCCGCCACCTCATTGAAATTCTTGAATTTCAAGCGCATCGTGGCACCTATGGTTCAGGCGACCCCAAAACCCTTGCCCAAAACCGCCTGCATGACATTTTAGATGAGGGTCCAAGGCCGTTTGAGACAAAAGTCAAACGCGGCCAAACCGTCCTTGATGTCCGACGGTATAAGTTAAAAGAAGGTGGTTTTATCGGCATTTTCACCGATATCACAAGATTGACCCAAAGAGAGCAAGAACTCGCAGCAACCAGCGCGCTCCTCCGCACGGCTTTGGAAAATATGGACCAAGGTTTGTGTGTGTTTAATCAACATTTCGAAGTCCTTGCCTGGAATGATACCTTCACTGATCTCTTTTCTTTCCCGCCAGACTTAATCCAGCCTGGCTGCCCTTTATCGGCCTTAACCCAACATCTCCTCAAACATGGGGAAATGACAGAAGATCAGATCAATACCCTCATTGGCAAAGGCAATCCCTCCGCGCCAGGAGATGAATTACGCGCCCATACCATCGTCAAACCCGATGGCCGTTCCTTAGACGTTCGGGTGCGCCCCTTTCCCAAAGGTGGCTGGGTTGTCACCTTCACCGATATGACCGAACGCCGCCGCACAGAACGCGAGGTTGAGGAAAATTGGCAGCTCTTAGCCGCCATTGTTGAAACCGTCCCTTGCGCTTTAGCGGTTAAAAACGCCGATGGCAAATTCCTCTATGCCAATGAAGAAATTGCCCATCAATTTGGCTGGGAGCCAGAAGAGCTGATCGGCAAAACCATCCATGATGTTCTTGGAGAGGAAGCCGATAGCCTTATCATCATGGATGATTTTGTTGTCCGAACAGGTCTTCCTCTTTCTGGCAAAGAAATCGAAATTACCCTTCCAGATCAGCAAACGCGCACCTATGTTGTCAAGCTTAACCCCCTTTTCGACGAGGAAGAAAAAACCAAAGCTGTTGTCACCGCCGCGTTGGATATTTCACATCATAAGCGGATTGCCCGCGAGCTCGTCGCCCAATCCCAACTCCTCCATACAATGTTGAACTCAATCGATCAGGGCTTTGTTGGCTTTGATGAAGATTTTCAACTTTTCGCATGGAATAACCGCTGGCGTGAACTCTGTGGCTGCCCCGATGATTTTTTACATATTGGCACCGCAGGACAAAAATTCAGAGATTACTTCTCTGCCAATCCCAATGCCGGCGTGGGTGTTTTGAAATCAATCACAAGACATCCTGGGGAAACACGTGACGTTACAATAAAATCCTTAACCCTCGCCGAATTCTGTCTCGCAGAGCTTTCAGACACACACTATGAGGTTGTCACCGAAGCCGGAGACGTTTTTGACGTGCGTCGTTTTCCTGTCAGTGGCAAAGGCTATGTCGCAACCTTCACAGATGTGACCGAACGGCGACGGCGCGAACAAGAGATCGAAAACCACCAACAATTGCTGCGCACAACGTTTGATGCCATCCGCGATGGTCTTGCCTGTTTTGATGCCCAACATCGGCTGCTTCTTTGGAATGAGCGCTTTTTCGCCTCGATGTCTTATCCTCATGTGCTTGCCGAAGAAGGGTCTCCCTATCAATTGTTCTTAACCGCCGATAGTGAGGCAGGGCATCCCGCTGATCAAAAAAATAACCCTCACTTCACCCATGCCCAGCTGGAGAAAATTCGCCAAAATCAAGCGCTCGATTTTGAATGGCAAAGACATGATGGCCGTATTTTACGCTATCGCTCCTACCCCATTCCAGGCGGCGGGTTCGTGATCTCGACAACCGATATCACCCGTGGAAAACGCCAAGAACTCATGCTGCGCCAATCGGAAGCCCGTCTTAGCTTTCTTTCAGAAAATGCAGAAGAAGGGGTGATCGTGCATGACGGCAATCAAATTGTCGATGTCAATAATGCCACTGTGCAAATTTCAGGGCGCGATATTGGTGCCCTGCGCGGCATGCCTTTAGAATATATTGTCACCATGGCAGAACGTGATCGTTTGGCACGTATGCTTGCGGCCAATCGTGATGAGCGACAAGAATTTGAAGGCTTGCGATCGAATGGCGAAGTCTTTCCCCTCGAAGTACAAAGCAAAGGACGTACCGCAGACTATGATGCGCTTTATCTCACAGCACGCCCTGAAAAAGGCCAAACAAGCCGTCATACCGATGCGCCTTTAACCAGGCTCATTCTGATCCGGGATATCTCGGAACGAAAACGTGTTGAAGAAGAACGCGCCAGGCTTGAATCACAACTCCGGCAATCACAGAAATTAGAAGCCATTGGAACCCTTGCCGGGGGCATCGCCCATGATTTCAATAATGTCTTAGGCTCTATTCTCGGCTATGCGGAAATGGCTGTCGGTGATGAAGAAACAGGGGACCGCCCCAAACGCTATGTGACCGAGGTCCTGAAAGCAGCCAATCGCGCGAAAGATTTGGTGGACCGCATTTTATCCTTCAGCCGTCGCGGAGAAAGCCGCCGGGAACCTTTAGACCTTTCAGAGGCCATTGGCGAAGCCATCCAATTACTCCGCCCCTCTATCCCCAGCACCATCCAGATCATTTGTGATGAGTGCCAACAAGGGGCCATATTGTTTGCTGATCCCACTGAAATCCATCAAATCTTGGTCAATCTTGTCAATAATGCCGCCCAAGCCATGCCGATGGGGGGGGCCATACGCCTTGAAAGCTCTTGTGAAGACCTCCTCGAACCGATTGACCCCAATATTCCTGAAAGTGAAACTTTATTACAAAAGAAAATACGGCTGGCGGTTATTGATAACGGCACCGGCATCGAAGCCCCTGTGATCGACCGTATTTTTGACCCCTTCTTTACAACAAAAGATGTTGGTGTTGGCACAGGGTTGGGGCTTGCCGTTGTCCATCGCTTGGTTACAGCCCATGGCGGATCCATCGAGGTTTCAAGCCGTGTTGGCCAAGGCACACGCTTTGATCTCATTTTCCCCTTCCATCACGGCGAAGACCTAAAACCGCCGACCGACGAAGAAGACCCCCTCGCCAATGGCCATGGCGAAGTGGTTTTAGTGGTCGATGACGAACCACAATTGGTTGATGTCTGCAAAGAAATGCTCGGCGATCTTGGCTATACTGTCGTCTGCCATAATGACAGCCTTGCAGCGCTGACGGACTTTCGGGCCCAGCCCAATCACTATGATCTCATTTTGACCGACCAAACAATGCCAAATATGACAGGATTACAGCTTGCCATTGAAGCCCGCAAAATCAAAACCGAAACCCCTATTCTCCTGATGACGGGATATTCACGCGCGACAATTTCAGCACAAGCGCGGGCGGCTGGTGTCTATACAATTATCCGTAAACCCTTCACATTCCGAGATCTTGCCCATGCCATAGAACGCGCCCTCGCACAGACATAAACAAAACGCCCTCTAAAATAGAGAGTTGATTTTACAGCATTTTGTTTTTATCGTGTCTCAGAAAAAACGTTCTAATACCAACCAGTGATAGGTTTCTATTTTTGTCGGTTGGTCTTAGATGAAATTCATTTTAATTTTTTAACGTATAGGCGTATAAAAGTTAAAACTTTTTTTGTTGCCAGGTGAAGTTGAAAAACCGATGAGACCTTTTAGAGCTTAAAAGAAGAATTTTATGATCTCACATTTTCCTTTTACGCGTTATGACCTAATATTGTTTTTAGGATAACTTTATGGCAACGGAAATTCATTACAAGGATTGTGTTTGATTTTTCTGAAAACACTTATAACGCGAGACAAAACTATCGTCTTTCGAGAGGTTTCAAGGCATAAGAAAATGACGATCATTCCTTTGGCCTGTTTAGAATCAAGGGCAAATGGATAAACTTGTCCTTTTATGCTCTGTTCAGTATGGCCGGGCAAGGCTGTTAAAAAGAGATATAGCGCAAGGATCCCCAAAGATTTCTGGGCGTAATTTGTGATAAAATTACTTTGACTTTGCTATAAAAACTTTATGGAAGCTTATGGTGGCAAGACTATGGGGCGCGCTTGAACTCCGATACGCACTT
Source organism: Alphaproteobacteria bacterium UBA2562 (assembly GCA_002340345.1). GTDB lineage: Bacteria > Pseudomonadota > Alphaproteobacteria > UBA2562 > UBA2562 > UBA2562. The sequence goes on from DDLW01000029.1 coordinate 13,859, forward strand.
GAAAACAAAAAAAATTATGGTATCGGTGGATCACTTCGATCAAATGGGCCTTGCTGCTTTGGTCATAGATGGCTTTGGTCGCATCCAACAGGCCACAGAAGCTTTTTGCCTTGAAGCGGATTTTTCCAAAGAAGATGTGGAAAATCGTTTTTTTGCAGATATTTTTACACTCTCGACAGGCGAACTCGCGCCCGAAAATGCTCTTTCTGAACAAGAAGATCAGAGCTTTACGCTTCTCTATCACAGGGCACGGCCAAAACTTTCTCAGCCATATCGTTGGTCTGTTCGCAAAATCGCTCTTGAAAGCCAAGAAACGCCGCCCCAAGAAGACACAGATTTTGTCCTTATTCTTAATAAGACGCCCCCATTGGGAAGCAAATTGTCTCCTCCTCTACCGGCAGACAACCGCGTGCAGGATCGTTCGGATCCTGGCGCGGATGATTTCATTGCCTTGATGGATTTGATGCCGATTGGATTGGCTTTATGGGATCAAGAAGACCGTTTGCGCTATGCAAACACCGCTCTCCATGGCGTTTTAGGACAAACTTTCAAAGCCTTAAAAATTGGGGCGTCTTTTTTACAAGTCAGTGAAGATATTGCCGCTTCGGCCTTTTCTGACCCGGCCACAGCCGATATCCAAGTCCGCCGCCGCCTTGCCAATCATCGCAATCCCGGTAATTCGAGCCGATTCCAATTGGAAAATGGACGCAAAGTCGAAGTCACAGACCACCGTTTTGCAGATGGCTCTATTTTGTCCATTTATAAAGATGTGACGGATGCTGTTGAAGCCAAAGAAAAATTAGAAAACCGTTTTCAACGCCTGTCGCTTGCCGAAGATCTTCTTGGTCTCGGTCTTTGGGAGTGGAATGCACGATTGCGCACCATCGAATGGAGCCGACCAACCTTTCAGATGTTTGGCCTCGACCCCGACGATGCGGTGCCAAATGCTAAAAAATTCCTCGAAATCATCCATCCCGATGATCGTGAACAGGTAAGCCAGGCCTTAGAGGCGATGAAAGAAGGGCGATTGGCCGCGCATTTTATTTTTCGTGTTCTTCGCGATGACCAAAAGATCCGCCTTTACCACAGCCAGTCCCATGTTGAGTTTGGTCAAAATCGCGCGGTCAATCGTGTTATCGGAACCTTCCAAGATATTACCACGCTTGTAAAAGCCTCAGACACTCTCGGAGAGCGCGAAGAATTCCGTCTCGCCATGTTTGATGTCGCTGGCGATGCCATTCTTGTCACAGATCAAAAAGGCCTTTGCTTGAAAGCGAATCAAACGGCCTGTGCGTTTTTCGGCTATCGCCGAGAAGCCCTGCTTAAAATGACACTTTTTGATCTCCAGCAAGATTTAGATCAGGAGACTTTAGCCCGTCTCTGGGCCGACATCCCAAGAGATAAAGCCGTGACTCTTGGGGCTTTTATGAAAAACCATAACGGGCAGAGCTGCCCAACAGAAATCAGAGTGCGCCGCTTTGAAAGCCAAGACGGTGAGCGCTTCATTGCTATTATTCGCGATATTACCCACCGCCTGGAGCAAGAACGCCGCACGGTCAAAGCGGAAAGGCGCTTACAGGATGCCATTGAGAATATTGCCGACGGCTTGATTGTTTTAGATCAACAGGATCAAATGTTGATTATGAATCATGTTTGGCGGGCGCAAACAGGTCTTGAGGATAGGCCGCCTCTGCCTATTGGCACGGGCTTTAAGACTTTACTGGATGGGATATGGTCTAAAGGCACCTTTCAAAGCTTAGATCCGTCTGACCAGGATTGGCGACCTAAAATTCTTGACTGGCTGCACAAGAAAGAGGCTCCTTTACAAATCGCCTGCCAGGATGGTCGTCAATTGATGCTCCGGGCTGAAACCCTAGAAGATCAGCATAGCTTGCTCATCCTCACAGATATTACGGCGATTAAAAGCCGGGAAGCTGAGTTAGAACGTCTCTTTAAGTTTAGAGAAACCCTCTCCTCTGTATCGCCAACGCCTGTTTTTGCCTTTGATCATTCTGGCCATATCGCTTTTGTGAACCCGAGATTATGTGCTCTTGTTGATCGTCCGCGCGAGTATTTAACGGGGCAGAGCGCCTGCATTATTTACGATCACTTTTTATATGGGGAGGGTTGGCAGGCTGATTTGGCAAACTTGTCAGAACAGGCTTCCGGGACAAAATACCAAAGTGAAACCCGGTTTCGCAATCATAACGGTCAGATCATTGATGTTGCTGTTGCGCGGTCTGCGTATCACGATGATGATGGGAATATCATTGGTATCATTTGCGTTTTAACCGATATCTCTGCCATTAAAAAGACAGAAAGGCGGTTCCAAGATTTTGCCAATGCCTCGTCGGACTGGTTTTGGGAAACGGACAGTGATCTCTTTTTCATATTTGCCTCTGATTCCATTGAACATCATTTGGGCCTCAAGCCCTCTGACCTGGCCGATCAAAATTTAAAGTCTTTTTTTCAGAAAGAAGGTCATGCCTCTGATACTGAAAGCTATTTAGATCATTTGGAACACCGCCGGGCCTTTCGCGACTGTCATTTCCAGATTCCGGGCGATTATGGCCGTGATCGCGTGATCACAGTCAGCGGCAAGCCAATCTTTGACAGCGATGAGAGTTTTATCGGCTATCGCGGTACAGTTGCAGACCGCACAGCACAGCTTACGATTGAAAGGGCGCTCCAGAAAAGTGAAAGAGCTCTCAGATCTGTCCTTGATGCCTCTAATGACAGTATTATCCTTATCGACACGCATGCGAATGTCCAACTCAGCAATAAAGCGTCTGAGAAACTCTATGGTGTGTCTTCAGAAGAATTTATTGGGCAATCCTTTTATTATTATTTAGAACCCGAATTGCGCGCGTCTTTTAGAATGATTATCCATTCTATTCTGCAAACAGGAACGCCATGGCATCAGGAACATGAACGAAGAGGGATTTGGCATGAAGATCTTGTCTATCCTATTTTAGACGAGGACAATAAAGTTCAAGCCTTAACGCTCTTTTCGCGCAATATCAGCGATCGCCGCCGCCATGAAGTTGAAATAGAGCAGAGCATTCGTCGCTATCGCCGTCTCTTCGAAGCAACAGAAGTTGTTTTTTTAACCGTTGATTTGCGTCATATCCGCCTGCGTCTTGATATGTTTCGCACACAAGGGGTCCGAGATTTACAGAAATATTTAATTCATCGCCCTGAAATTCTTGATGAAATCATCATGAGCACCCAGATAAAAGATATGAATAACGCCGCGCCGCGCCTTTTTGGCTTAGCGACACATGAAGAGGTCCGTGAAAAGCTCTTTGATTTCTTTACAGCGTCTACAAGAATTACTTTCGTTGAACTCTTACAAGCTTTTTGGGAAGGCAAATCACAGCTCCATAGTGAATGCCAGCTCCGCACAGCAAGAGGCGATTATATCCATGTCCAATTTTCCTGTCCCATCCCCCGCGATATGGAAGAATGCGCCCATGTTCCCCTAAGCTTGAATAATATTACGGAAATTAAGAAAACCCAGCGCGATTTAACCCACGCAAAAGACCTGGCGGAACAAGCCAATCGGGCAAAATCGACCTTCTTGGCCAATATGAGTCATGAGCTTAGAACCCCGCTCAATGCGATTATTGGGTTCGGAGAAATCATCCAAGGTGCGCTGCTTGGCAATAGGATTGAAGATAAATATAAAGAATATGCTGGCGATATTGTCAAAGGCGCCCATATCCTCATGGAGATCATCACCGAGATCCTCGATTTCGCCCGTGTTGAACAACATACCTATCATGTCAAACCGGTTCAGCTGAATCTTGTTCCTTTGGTGATGGATATGATTTCTCTCGTCCGGGGGCCGGCTGAGAATCGTGGGGTTAAGCTGCAAGCTGGATCTTTACCGTCCGAGGCCTTTGCCTTTGCCGACAGCCGGGCGACAAAGCAAATCTTAATCAATCTTTGCACCAATGCGACAAAATTCACACCGCGCGATGGATCGGTGACCTTAGATCTTTTAGAGCAGAAAGACATGTGGGATTTGGTCATCACAGACACAGGAATTGGAATTGAAGAAAAGGATTTAGAACGGATTTTTGAACCTTTTGTGCAGGTGGCCCGTGAAACGGGCGATTATCATGAAGGCACAGGGCTGGGCTTGCCCCTGTGTGAAAAACTTGCGCATCTGATGCAGGGGACCATTACGGTCAAAAGCAAAGTGGGTCATGGCAGTTGTTTTACCTTGTCCCTGCCTAAGATCTCTCAGAAAGAAACATCGTAAAGATTGACGACCTTGGCAAAAACCGTTTAAAGACGATGCAGAGTCCATAAGCTTTTTGCAAAATAACTTTATGACTTTGCTGAGAGCCTTTCTCTTTTAATTTGAATCAGGTGAAAGGCTCTCTGTCTTTGTTTTCACCGCAAAACGGACCAAAAGGCCTTTGCTCTCAGGTTTTCACCGCAAAACGCAAGGTTAAAAGGGATCCCACTTTAACCAGCTTTGCTCTAAAGGAAAGATTTTATGAAACCCTCTGTGAAATTGGCGACGGAATTTGGTCCTCTTGCTTTATTTTTTCTGACCAATCTACAATTTGGGTTATTCCCTGCCACAGCGGTTTTAATTGGCGCCACAATTTTATCTATTATTATCAGTTATAGTCTCGCCAAGAAGGTCCCCGGATTACCTTTACTAAGCTGTTTATTTGTCTGTATTTTCGGTGGTCTGACCCTTATTTTTGAAGATGAATTTTTCATTAAAATCAAACCAACTGTTATTCATCTCATTTCAGCAGCTATTCTCTTTATCGGCTTGCTGTTCCGCAAGCCTTTGCTCAAGCTTTTGATGGGCGAAGTCATGGCTTTGGAAGATGAAGGTTGGCTAAAACTAAGTTTCCGCTGGGCGTGTTTCTTTGTCTTTATGGCTGGCGTCAATGAATTTGTTTGGCGCAGTTTTGATACAGATTTCTGGGTCACTTTTAAGACCATTGGCATGTTGCCGATGACTTTGATTTTTGCGGTCGCCCAGATGGGTCTAATGAAGCGTTATGCAACCCCCGACAGTCCCTTTTACGAACAAAAAGACGCGGCCTCAGACCCTTTGAAAGACGAGAAAATTTAGCCTTATGAATTGGGGCGACAGAAGATGCATTTTGCTCTAAGGTAAACTTCCAAAAGCTTTTTGAGAGACTTTTTCTCGAAAAAGTCGCCCAATTTCGCGTAAGCGAAAAGCCCATACTTTAGCGTTACTCTTTGTTTGTGTTCTTTTGAGTGAAAGGCGTTTCTTACCATGGGCATATCAAACATAAATTCTGAAACACTTGAATATAATGAAAGAGACCTCACAAAAGAATTCAACCCAGAGCATTTAAAAACTCTTCTTCAGCAAAGGCAAAAAAGCGAAAAATCTAATTTACCACCCTTGTCGACTTTGACTGAAAACTTCAAAAATAAAAAATACATATATTCAAAATGAAGGTCATGATTTCTAATGACACTCTTGCAGACTTACAAGAGATTTGGACATTCATTGCCCAAGATAATCCTTCAAAGGCGACAGAAATAATAAATAAAATATATTATCGTTTTGATATGCTTCCTAAATTCCCTTATATGGGAACGGAAAGAAGCGATATTTTAAATCAGCTTCGTTTCTTTCCATTTCAAAATTACAGAATCTTTTACTCCATCAACGATAATTTCCTTGAAATATATGCTATTTTGAGTAAAGGACAGGATATAGACCATCTCATAAAACGCAATACTTCAGAAAGCTAGAGCCTTTCGCTTCGCTCTAAGGTGAACTTCCAAAAGCTTTTTTGAGAGACTTTTTCTCGAAAAAGTCGCCCAATTTCGCGCAAGCGAAAAACCATGGCTGTGTCGATACACCTTGAAACCTTCAGACCCTTCGTTCTCACCAGCCATTAAAGCGTGGGAGTGTACCTGTGACCGCGCCATTCTCAATCATGATATAGTCTTGATAAGCGGCGGCGGTCATGCAGGCGTGAATCGGAAAAATCCGGACACGATAGCCAATTGGCCAGGCGGGGAGCGCTGTTGTCTCGGGCGTGCGGCTGACGATAAAGCCATGCTCTTGATGGGCTTGGGCGACCAAAAGATCTGGAAAAGGCTGGCCGTGCAGATCGCACACCATCCCAAGCCCATAATCCAACCGCCCAGGATGCCTGGCTTGTAAGGCGGTGCTCCGGTCTTGGGACAAGGCCAAAGCGCCGGCATCGATCAAAAGCCTGGCCGGTTTTTCATAGCGGCCAATGACGGTGGCGAGAACACTTAAAGCGATATCCTCGATCTGGCAACAGCCAAGCTGGGCTTGGAAGACATCCATGAACATATAGACACCTGGCCTGGCTTCAGTTGCGCCTGTGAAAGACTCTGCGGCCCACAAAGTTGGAGTCGAGCCAATACTGACCGCTGGGCAGGAGAGCCCTAATCCCCGAATCAAACCCGCAGCGCCAAAAGCACTCAGCCTTTCTTGATCTGCGATTTGCAAAAGTTCTTGGCGATTGCGGGCGGCATAGCTCTGCCCGGCATGGGTCAGCACGCCTGCCAGAGAAACATGCTGTGTCCGCGCAATCTGTTGTGCCAATCCCAGAAGCTTTGGATCGTCACTTCTCAACCCGCCCCTCTGGGCCCCGCTGTCAATCTCTAGGAAGAGTGGAAATGTGCGATTGAAAATCTGCCCAGCCTCTGCGGCGGCCGCGATGGCCCCTGGATTATCAACCAGCAAGCACAGGGTCAAATTTGGAAAACGCTGTAACAAGGCGGCAATGCGGCCAAGCTTATGGGGGGCGAGCCCCACCGCATAGGTGATTTTGGAAAAGCCTGCTTTGGCGAATTCTTCCGCTTCTTTGACGGTGGACACGGTGATGGCCCCAGAATGGCCTTCTGTTGCCATGCGGGCAATGGGGACAGATTTTGCTGTTTTCATATGGGGCTGGAGATCAATGTCCGCCGCCGCCAATTTCTGCCCCATAAATTGTAGATTTTTTTGCAAACGGGGAGCGTCTAACAGCAAAGAGGGCGTCTTTAGATCCATCAAGTCAGAGTCTAAGACCACGGCTATGATCTCCGTTTTTGGAGAACCAGCGTGTGCCAATTTTGCAGGGGCAGGCGATATTTCAGCGTGAGCCCTTGGGCGCGATGGGCCGCCAGCACCTGCCGTTCTTGCCAATTGAGCAGGCCAGAGAGAACAGCAATCCCGCCGGGTTTGAGATGCTGTGCTAAATCTTTGGCCATATGGCAGAGTGGTTTTGCAAGAATATTGGCGACAATCAAATCATAAGGCGCCTGGCGCTGGATGACAGGATGGCGGTAGCCTGGCGCTTGTAGGGCCGTGACAAACTGCGATAAGCCATTATCGCGGGCATTGACTTTTGAAACTTGGGCAGCATCATGATCTAAATCGCTGGCAATGACGGGTCTTTTGGTCAAAGCGGCTAGGGAAAGGGCGAGCACAGCCGTCCCACAGCCCATATCCAGAAATCTTGCCCGCCGCCATATCCGATGATGGCGTTTGCGTTCTTTTTGCAAGGCCAAAAGGCAGCCCTGTGTTGTGGCATGTTCGCCGCTGCCAAAGGCAATGCCAGCATCAATGAGAATGGGGACACTGGCGGCGGGGGCAGCGTCTGTAATATGAGATCCGTGGATGAAAATGCGCCCGGCATGGATGGGGGGGAAGTCCTTCCGATTCTCTGCGAGCCAATCGACCGCGCCTAAATCTTCTATGAGAACGTTCGGTTCACTGATGGCACAGGCTTGTGCGGCGAGAGCGACCCGCGCTTGAAGTTGCAGAGGGTCCGGTTTCTGTTCACTAAACCCTTCAACCCGCCAGGGGTCTCCTTTTTCGACTTCAAACGCACTTTGGGCCTCACTCACCTCTTCGAGGGCAATGAGCATCGCTTCTACCGCACTCTCGGGGCAGTGTAATGTCATGCGATAGGCCGCCATAACAATTCCTTTTAAGTTTATTATAAGGTTATTACATAACTTATTGACGAGAGGTCGTGACGCGATTCCAGCCTAGAGCCTTTCACTTTTCTCTTGAATCAATGGAAATGCGCTCTGTTTTTGTTTTTGCCGCAAGACGCAGGGTTAAAGGGGCTGCCACTTTAACCAGCTTTGCTCTAGAGCCTCTTCCGCCAAAGATAAGGTCATACTTTCACAGGCTACTACAAGAATTCTTCTTTTCTTTCAATCTTTCCGGACTGTTCATTCTTTTTTATAAGCTTCGTCCGACAATGCTTGCGCAAAGGCGTGATCGCATTTTGGGGACGGGGAAACAGGTCTTCTGCTATCTTTTACAAAAAATGCTCGTGCTCTTATAGACTTACCGCAAAATCACTGGGAAAAGGTTCGCCCATTTTTCGGTTTTTGCTCTAACATTTTTGAAAACGCTATATCCGTAAGGCTTTTTTTGCTTTTCAACGCTAAAAAAGAAGCTTCAGGAAGCGCGGAGTATCGCATTATGGCCAAACAGAGCCGAGAGGCATGGGATAAAAGCTGTTCATCACCCTTTGTTATAGCGCTCAGTTTAGGCGTTATGGCGGGGCTATGTCCAGCAACAAGCCATCTTCTCTGGGCACAAGCCGTAGAGTCCCAGGACAGCGATTCCACCACAGAGGAAGAGGCCGAAGAACTTGAACGGCTTTTGGTGATCACAGGGGCCGATACCGAGGACGAAGAGGATGGCGAAGAATCCCTCGACCGCTTTTACGCCGCCTTCAATGTCGGCACAATGTTCTTAGAGCGAAGCCGCATTGAAGTCACAGACAGCATCCAGGGGCGTCAACTTTATGATTGGGAACCGGGTGCTGGCTGGGATGTTGGGGGGGCTTTAGGCATTCGCTTTGGCCAGATGCGCGCAGATTTTGAGGTTAATTACAGCAGCGCCTCAACAGGCGATAGTGTCAATGTCGGTACGACACAACGGTTTTCCAGTGATGCCACCATGGAGACCTATAGCGGTTGGGCCAATCTTTACTGGGACATTCCCGTAAGAGGGAAATTGAAACCCTTTATTGGTGGTGGGCTTGGTTATGCTTTGGGCATTATGAATCTTGACCTTGGCGGTTTAAATTATGGCGAGGAAACGGACCAAGCCTTTGGCACACAGGCCATGGTCGGGGCATCTTATGAAATTCGGAAAGATCTTTTCTTAACAGCCCAATATAAACACCGTTTTTTGGATAATTTTGACTTCAATGCAGGTACGACCTCTGCCGAAGCGTCTTATGGTTCTGACAGCTTTACGCTTGGAGTCCGGTATTTCTTTGGCGATTCTAAGCCGATGGCAATGCCAAAAACAGATCTTACGATGGCCTCAGCAGGTTTGGCAGCGCAACCTTCTTCTTCTGAGGGCGCGCAAATGTGGCCGCCACAATCTGCCCCTGGCACTCCGCCTGGGGATAGCGGGTTCACCGAGGCCCCAGATCAAGATCAGATGGGTGTTTCTGCCGCGCCAATCCCAACCCAACCGATGAGCCCGCCAAGCAGTGGCAACGAAATGGAGGCGCTCAGTCGCCAAATGGCGGCGTTAGGTCAGAGCATCGTGCGGGAGACAGAACGGCAAGCGGCGGTCGCACCTGAACCGCCATCAACCGGCTTCCAAAATATCGAGCGTGGATCCTTAGCCAGCGGTGACTGGGGCGTTCAGCTTGCCTCTTATCGGAATAGGAAATATGCGAATCGGGGGTGGCGTGATGCCAATCGTCGCTTTGCGTCACTGCTTGCGGGCACAGAACAACGCATTGTCCAAGTTGACGTTCCAGGCAAAGGTCTCTTTTATCGCCTTTATGCTGGGGGCCTCAGCAAAGCGGAAGCCAAACATATTTGCCAAGCGCTTCAAAGGCGCGGTCAATGGTGTTCTTTGGGGCGCTTAAGCCGCTAGAGCATTTCATTTTTATATTGAATCAATGGAAATGCTCTCTGTTTTTGTTTTTGCC
>DDLW01000190.1 GCA_002340345.1 Alphaproteobacteria bacterium UBA2562
CTGCGGCGTCAGGGGCGCCCCTGCCTCCATGCGCATGATTTGCGGATCGCCCGCCGACTGGGCCTCGACTTTTACAAATAAACTTTGTTCTGCACAAATTGCGCTGCTTGGGGTTTGCGCATCCAAGACGGCCGCAATTTTAAGATCAAGGGCTGTTTCAGGGGCAAGATAAGGCAGAATAAATGTTCGTCCCTCGCGTTTTCCACCCGCGAGATTGGCCGTGAAAGCCTGTCGTTGCTCTTGTGACCCTGGCGTTTCTCTGACGTCCCCATCCGCAAGCAGCCGTAAATGCGAGCGATCTGGGAGATCAATGGTGACCCTAAGATTAAACAGCCCCCCTTGCCCTTGATTCACCAAGCCCATGTCAAATGTGACAATATCCCCCCGTCTCACGATTTGCGGGCTGTGTTTTTTCAGGCTCCGCGATAAACCAAGCTTCCCCGCCCGCAAAGAAAGAGGGTTTTGCGCCGCTTCAAGATCCTGCCACACCCCTTGTGAATCCTGAAACCGCAGCATCGATTTAAGCGTCACATCGCCTTCTTGCGCCTCTCGCCCGGCAAAAAGACGATATTGCACATCTAAACGACAGGCGGCTGGAAAAGAAAACACAGTGTCGGTCTGATCAAATTTCTGGAAAGAAAAAGAAAGCTCTGCCCCATCCTGTTGCGCCACAAGGCGCCATTCGGGGTCTTGACCTTGAAAGGCGTCTCGTAAAGCCAGGCAGGTCTCTTGCGCTGTTTCAGACAGGGGCTGAATTTGATGGACGATCGGCACGCCGACCAGACGCATCGCTTTGGGTAACACTGTCTTCACATGGAAGGAACGCGCGTCTTCATCACCAGAATTGGCCAAATGAAGTTCAAAAAGCTCCCCCTCTACGACATTTTGTCCCTGGGCTGTGCCAAGCGGTGTTTGCACCCCACCGATATCCATATGGGTGCGGGTCGGCAAAGACCAAATTGGCCCTGAACTCTCTAAAACCGCCACCTTGATCTCTGCTTGGGCCGCCGTGGGACCGCAGAGTAAAATCGCCCATAGGAAGAGCCCCTGACAGCCAATCAGGGCTTTCAGGGCGTTTCTTATCTGCTTTATCACGCGAGTACCACCATGGGTCAAGGCCGCTGCCTCCCCTTTCATATCCCATAGAAGACATTTGGCCTCTTTCTTGTGCGCAAAGCCTCTCTGGGCAAGAGAGTCATAGTTTGTTAGGGATTTTGCCTGAGGAGCATTTACGATGTGTTAACGCTGTTCTTAATTCTTGCTAATTTCTTAATACAACGCCTTACAAACCCTCTTTCTTTTCTTAACAGAAATTAAGACTTTAGGAGTCAAATCCAAAAGGAAAAAGAAAAATACACCGTAGATACAAACACACTTTAAGTAAAGTAGATTACTTACCAGAAAAAAACATAGAAAGTGACACAAATCACACAATATTTACATGATTGTGACCATGATCACACTCCATATGTGCCTTTAGTTTCAGTATTTACTTAATTTATTCTTCCAGCCGTGACAATAATCACTGATTTTTCTTAACCACGCTGTCATAGTCTTTGTATCAATAAAAATAAAAGGCAATCCTCAACGATTATACAAAGCGGGCGCTTCGATCTGTTCTCAAGACGTTGCCTTTATAAAAGAAAGGGTAAGACCATGGGCTTTTTTAAACCAATCAACCCACATCAAGACTTTGACTTCGCCTCCAGCATGGCCTTCTGCCAAGTGCGCGAAACCCAAGCTGACGTCGAAGATAAAGCACGAAAAGCTTTTTTTGCTGCAAACCCTGACTTGATTGGGGAAACAGACACAACAGAAAGCGAAAAAACGGCCACCTAAAAAAAGCACTGCTGTGGGATGAGTGAAATTTAACCTTATAAAATGTCCGTGGCCGCAAACACCCTTACCCCCTCTCTTTGTGAGAGGGTTTTTTATGATATGCATAAGAGTCTTGTACGGTACTTTACTGTTGATTTAATTTGAGTCTGCGCGCGCAAAAGGTCTTCACAAGCAAAAGCCTTAGGCCGTCAGAAACAAAATGGTCCCTGATCCATCACGTCCTGAAGCACGCCCTGAAGACAGCATAGACATTATAAATTCTTATCGCGGCTAGAAGATTTCCGTAAGGATTGCGGAATAGGCCGCAATAAGAAGGCAGGACAATGATCCCCGAGACCTTTGACAGGCACATCCTCTTCATAACGCTCTGAACGGCGGTCGCGATTGCGGCGATCCCGATTGCGGTTTACGGCATTTGCCCGTTGCGGCTCTTTGCCATAATCCTCTGGCGCATAAGGCTGAGCAGAAGGTTCCGAAGCGGCACTCTCCTCCTCCCCACTCCAACGGCGCGACCGGCGCGTGCTGGTTTTCTCCTCCCGGCCCGCTGTTTTGCGGCGCGCGCTTGCCTTTTCCCGGCGATCATCTTTAATGATGTCCTCATAGCCTTCGGGTTGGAAAGGCTCTATGGGCTTTTCGATAAGCTTTTCTATCGCTTGGAGATATTTATCATCTGTGCTTGTGCAAAATGTAAAGGCACGCCCGCTACGGCCAGCCCGTCCTGTTCGTCCAATGCGATGGACATAATCCTCAGCATGGGTTGGAATGTCGAAATTAAAAACGTGAGAAAGATCGGAAATATCGATCCCCCGCGCGGCAACATCGCTCGCGACAAGCAGGCTAATCTCACCTTTTTTAAAAGCTTCCAGGGTTTCGGTCCGCTTGCTCTGGGGCATGTCACCATGTAAAGCCCCGGCTTTAAAGCCATGGCGATCTAAGGAGCGTTGTAAAATCCCAATATCTCTTTTGCGATTACAAAAGATAATTGCATTATTGACATCTTCTTGTGTTAATAAGGCGCGTAACATTTTACGCTTTTGTTTTTGTTCAACTTTGATCAGCCCTTGAAACACAGTCAACGCCGTTGAGGATGGCGGTGACACGGTAATTTCTTTTGGGTTCATTAAAAACTTATCAGCAAGCGATTTAATTTCAGGGGGCATTGTCGCAGAGAAAAACAAAGTCTGCCGCATGGTTGGGAGGAGGCTTACAATACGCTCCACATCTGGGATAAAGCCCATATCGAGCATACGATCGGCCTCGTCGATCACCAACATGCGCACATCGGCCATTAAGACTTTACCACGCTCAACAAGGTCAATCAGGCGACCGGGCGTTGCGATCAACACATCGACCCCGCGATCTAGAGCTTTTTCTTGGTCGATAAAGCTCTCCCCCCCGATGAGAAGAGCATAGTTCAGCTTCGCAGTCTTGCCATAGATGCGGAAATTATCCGCAACTTGTGTGGCGAGTTCCCGTGTTGGCTCTAAGATAAGGCTGCGCGGCATCCGCGCCCGGGCCCGACCATTATCAAGAATATCGATCATGGGTAAGGTGAAAGACGCTGTTTTGCCGGTTCCCGTCTGCGCGCATCCCAAAACGTCACGCCCCATGAGCACGACAGGAATGGCTTGGGCCTGAATGGGCGTTGGTTCTGTATACCCGGCCTCACCAATGGCGTTTAGAACATTTTCACTCAGCCCGGTTGCGGCAAAACTCATGAGGTTTAGTCTTTCTCGCCCTGGATCGGCGTGCTATAGCAAAGCTGGTTAAAGGGGAAGCGCCTTTAACCATGCGTTTTGCGTCAAAATCAAGATATAAAGCCTTTCCCCTGTATCTCATCAAAAGCGAAAGGCTTTAGAGTGTTCCTTTTGATCCGTTTTGCGGCAAAACAAAACTTGCAGCATTGATTCTGATTCAATGAAATCATTAAAATAACATCTGCTTTTTATAAAGATATTCCTGAGAGGCAAAAGTAAAGCCTTCTCATACCAACCTGCAAAGTCAATGGCTTTTCGGTTGACATTTTGCTCAGGCGCCGCACAGGCTGAACCAACCGGCGATAGGATCTCTTTTTTGTCGGTTGCTATGAGATCAGCTTACACAGCGTTTGGGCAGAAGAGGGACCGAAAGGATCAGATGGCAGGACTATTAAGTCTGATTAAGATTTTGTCAATGGCAACAGCCATAGAGAACCGTAGAGTGACGCCTTGCATACTCTCTTTCACGCTTACTGTGTCTATTTTGCCGGTCATAACGCCAGGCTGCTGGATGTGACCGTAAGGAGCGAAGCGCGATCAGGTGGATCCCCCTGCTTTCGTTTTGCGGCAAGACGTGTCGACTGGATGT
>DDLW01000360.1 GCA_002340345.1 Alphaproteobacteria bacterium UBA2562
CCCAAGGACTAGCGACCGACGGGAGCGCAGCCCGCGCGGTACTTGAGCGCAACTATGAAATCCTACGGATTTCATAAATAACTCATAAGGATTTTCTATGCGGTATTTGGTGGCTTTTTTAGGACTCTTTTTGCCTCTGACGGCGCAAGCGTTTGAAGCGCCCCTTTCCGATGATGCCTGGGCTGCGAAAAGTCGACCGACATATGGGCAGAGTGAGGTGTTTGGCAAACATACCCATGGTTGCATTCAAGGCGCTCAAGCCCTGCCGCTTTCTGGGACAGGTTATGTGGTGATTCGCCACCAAAGAAACCGCTATTGGGGTCATCCGACACTTTTGGCTTTTGTGAAAAAGGTTGGAGCGGCGGCGTATAGCCAGCGCTTGGCCACCCTGATGGTGGGAGACCTTGGCCAGCCAAGAGGTGGTCCCATCTCCGGCCATGGCAGCCATGAAAGTGGCTTGGATGTCGATATCTGGTTAAAGCTGCTTCCCCCCCGGATCGCGGCCGACCCCAACGCCTTTATGAAGCCAAAAGAAATCTCCGTCGTTGTCGATAAACGCAAAGATAAAATCTCACCAGACCACTGGCGCCCAGAACAAGGGACGCTGATTATGATTGCCGCGCAACAGCCCGAAGTGGACCGGATTTTCGTCAACCCAGCGATTAAAAAGGAACTCTGCCGCACCGCAGGATCAGACCGCGCTTGGCTGCGGAAGGTGCGCCCTTGGTATAATCATACCGGTCATATGCATGTGCGCTTACGCTGTCCAGAAGGCAGCCCTGACTGTCAACAACAAAGCGCTCTGCCCCCTGGCGATGGCTGCGGCCAGAGTCTTGCTTGGTGGTTCACGGAGGGTCCTTATAAACCAAAACCAAAGACAAAAACCTCTTCGAAACCAAGAAAACCGAAGCCTCTCCCCAAAGCCTGCCATCGCATTTACCAAGAAAAAGCCAAGATTTGACGGTGTTAACACTTTATTGAGAATTTAAGGACTTTAACGAATACAGAATTTCTCGCGATAAAAGTGAGATTATCTTGCATTTTCGATAAACAATAGGCACTTTGAAGCCTTACGCGTATGAGAGGAAAAGCGGATCAAAAAGAGCTTTTTTCGAAAAGTTCTTTTGAAGATAAGGCAAGCTCGCCCGTGATGCGGCTCTCAGACAAAGACTGATTTCTGATGCGATGAGGCTTCTGTTCCATGTCTTGCCCCCGTTCTTTTTGGTATCCCGGTTTTTCTCGGTTATTGCATCTTGCGCGTTTTGTATTTTTCTCTGGCGTGGTGAGCCTGGGGGGCGCGCTGGTGGTTAGCGGTACCGCTTCCGCTGAAGTGACCTTGAACTTGAAAGCCAGCAAGCCCGCCCAGCAGACAACAGAGGCAAAAACAGCCCGTCCCGCCGCGAAAGACCATATCCGCCTGCGCCTCCCCAAACCAGGCTCTGATCTGGGGGTCAAGGCCAGTGCTGCATCCCCAGCGGACCCAGCCCCTCTTCAAGACAGCGCAAAGGGCGATATGATTGTCCCCCGCTCAGAGGCAGGCCAGCGGATGGCAGAACAGCCTGCCCAACGTGACACCCCAACACAACAAGCGGCCAGCCATAACACCGCCAAAGGGACGCCGGCACAAGCATTGCCAAAGACAGATTTTCCAGCGGATGATCCCGCGCAATATGAGCCTATCGATCCCTCGGTTTTAGCATCGATTGCCCCGCCTCTTCCCGGCAGCCCGGCGGCTTTGAATGCCCAGCAAGACAACCGCCCCCAAGTCAAAGACCGGGCCCAAATCCAGACCCAGACTCAAGCCGAGATGCCAAAAGGCCTTGTGCAACAGGCCGCCCTCAATGCAACACCGGTGCCTTGGGATGGCATTCGCGAGACGGAAAATGGCCGCCATATTGCCATTCCCTCGGCGCCGGAAAGCCAGAAATTGCGTGGCTCCCAGATCGCTGATTATTTGAAATTTGGCAGTTTGAATCTTGATGGCACCGTGCCAAAACGAGAATTGGTGGTCAGCCTGTCCTCACAAATGCTCTATGCTTTTGAAGAGGGCAAATTGCAAATGTCCATGCCTGTGGTGGTTGGCAAACCTTATCGCAAATATCGCACCCCTCGAATCACGGATAAGGTGGTCAAGGTCATTCTGAATCCCGATTGGTATCCGACCCCTTCTATGGTCAAAAGGGGTGTCCGCCCCGGACGCCGGGCACCGTCTAAGAATCACCCGATGGGACAAGTGAAGGTCATCACCGAGAAGCTTTCCCAGCAAGCCATTGTGCTCCATGGCGTCCATCCCAGGCTAAAGAAATATTTTGGCCATTCGAACCGCAAATTATCAAGCGGCTGTGTCCGCTTGCCGAAAGAGGTTGATGTTGCCAAATTTATCTTAGGCGGGACCTCTGGTTGGGATGAAGAGCGTATTGAAAAGGTGGTTGCGACGAACCGGATGACCAGTGTCGTCCCTGACGTTCCTGTCAGCGTCCGTATTGTGAATTAGAGTCTTCGCTTTTCATTTGAAGGCGGTGAAAAGCTCTCTGTCTTTGTTTTCACCGCAAAACGAAAGCGACCAGGAGGAGGATCCTCCTGGTCGCTTTCGTTTGGGTCAAGACATGAAAGCCTTCATATCTTTTCTTCGTCTTCGGCGTCTGGGAATTCTGGGATGAAATCCCGCATCATCTCTCCGGCAAGATGGCGCATATCGGCAATGGTATGCGTCACCTGATCGTCCGAGTGCTGTAGACTGCGTAAAACCATCCCGCCGAGCTGCAAACTCGCTTCCAACAGCTCTGGCACCGCATCATTCGCTCCCGATGCCATTAAAAGGCGCGAATGGACGTGGTCACGTGCTCTGACAAAGACGGGCACGTTTGGGGCTTCGCGACGCACCGCCTCTAGGCTTTCCTCTGCGGCTTGCAAGTCGTCTAAAGTGATCACAACCGCCTTGGCATGGCGCACACCGGACGCGCGTAACACATCTTGACGGATGCCACTGCCATAGAACACCGACTGTCCTTTGCGCCGTGCCACCGCCACCCTTTTGGGCGCAAGATCGAGGGCGACATAAGGGTGGTGCTCATGGTCCAAAACGGCGGCAATGGTTTGCCCAACCCGGCCAAAGCCCAAGATCAGCACGGGCGCTTGCTCGTCGCTCGCCACTTCGGCTTCAATCTCGGTATCGGGCTCGATGCTGCCCTTATCGCTGCTTGTGCTTTGCCCCAACCGCCCGGCGGCCATCAAGAGGAACGGTGTTAACGCCATGGAGAGCGCAATTGCTGGCAACAGAACCTGGAGAAGGTCTTGGGGCAAAAGATCCACCTGCCCGGCAAGCCCAAACAGCACAAAGGCAAATTCTCCGCCTTGTGCCAAGGACATACCGACCTGCAAGCTGATCCGGCTGCCCATCCGAAACAGCCGACAGAGCAGCCAGATCAAGGCTGTTTTGATGACCAAGAGCCCGACCAAGAGCAAAAGCACCTGGTCCAGCTTGGCCCAAAGCATGCCCAGATCGATACTCATCCCGACTGTCGTAAAGAACAAGCCGAGGAGCAAGCCCCGGAAAGGCTGGATATCGGCTTCAAGCTGGGTACGAAAAGGGCTTTCGGCGAGCAACAGCCCGGCCAAGAACGCCCCAAGCGCCATGGACATGCCGACCGCTCCGGTCAAGCTGGCCGCTCCAATGGCAATGAACAGGGCCGCTGCGGTCAAGGTCTCCGGGCTTCTTGAGACAGTGAGGAAACCCAGAAAGGGGCTAATCAGCGACCGCCCCAGGGCCAAAATAAACACAATGGCCGCCACCCCTTCGAGGATGGCGATCAACAGCTCTTCTATCACCAAGCCATGGCCGGGATTGGCCAGCAGCGGCACAAGGGCCAAAGCCGGGACAACGGCCAAATCTTGAAACAGCAGAATAGAAAAACTGACCCGCCCGGGTCGGCCATAGATCTCGCCGCGTTCCATCAAAAGCTGCACCACCATGGCCGTCGAAGACAGGGCCAAACCAATGCCGATGACGACAGAGGCTTCGACCAAACCGGTCAGCGCATAGGCAATCATGCCCAAGACCAGTGAGGTGACCACGACTTGTAAAAAGCCAATGCCAAACACCAATTTACGCATGACCCGCAAACGGCGCATGGGCAGTTCTAAACCGATGGAAAACAGCAAAAAGACAACGCCAAATTCGGCTAAGATAAGAACGGTTTCGCGTTCGGGAATGAAATTCAGCACGCTTGGACCGATCAGAACCCCACCGATCAAATAGCCCAGGATGGGGCTTGCTTTCAGGCGTTGAAAAATCGGCACCATCACCAGGGTAATGGCGAGAAGCACTAATATTTCGAGCAAAATACCATGATCATGCATAGGATTTTCCATAAATGATAAAATTTATGAGACCAAAATTTCAGAACCCAACATCGTCGTTTTGCGCGAAAAGCCTCTTCCCTACCCTGGCATAAGCCAAAAGACCCATCATTTTGCCAGGCTAGAGCCTTTCACTTTTACCTTGAATCCGTGGAAATGCTCTGCCCGAATCTTTCGTCTGCATCGCGGCTCTAGAGCATTTTGCGTGATGATTGAATCACACAAAATGCTCTATGTTTTTGTTTTTGCCGCAAAACGCATGGTAAAGGGGCTGCCACTTTAACCAGCTTTGCTCTAGGACCTTCGCTGTTTTTGTTATGCATCGCTTTTTCCAAACATAACATCAATTTTTATGTAAATTGTTTGGTGAGAGCGATGCAGGAAGAATTATTTTTGACTTTAGTTACCATGATCTATGTCTTTTTGTAAGATTGTATTCACGGGGCTTAAAACAAGGGGTTTATGGAATTTGCTCTTAGCCTGTGTGCAGAAAAACACGACAGGCTTGCTTTTCCCGGTCTTGTATCCCATGTTTTAAGGAAATATCTTTCAGGCTGTTTGGCGCAACAGACAGGGTCCGTCTGGTGCGATCTTTGCGTTGTTCTTGTCTCTGGATCGCTGCAGGCATGTTTTGAAAGACTTGCGCTGAAGATCCTCTATGATCTATAGCATTTCATAGAAAGGATGATCCCGCACAGGCGGATGAGACGTTTAGAGATGTCTTTTATCTGTTTGTTGCCATTTTCCTTTCGACACTCTCTCATTTTCTTTCTTTTCGCCCTCTTCTATCCCTGACTTTATGCGAGTTTTTTTCAGCCCATGATGGCTTATCTTTATATTGCAGGCGGCCTGTTGGGCCTGATTCTCGGCGCCGAAGTTCTTTTACGCGGCGCTGTGGGACTGTCGAAGCGCCTTGGCGTTTCTCCCCTTGTTATCGGCTTGACGGTTGTTGCCTTCGCAACATCCTTGCCGGAATTGATTGTCTGTCTCACCGCGGCCTTTGCCGATGCGCCCGATATTGTTGTTGGCAATATCATTGGCAGTAATATTGCAAATATTCTTTTGATTTTAGGGGTTTCGGGCCTGATCGCCCCGGTGATTGCCGATCGTCAAGCGGTCCGTTTTGATACTGTGATTCTCTTAACAGCGACTCTTTTGCTTGTGGTTTTAGGGGTTTATGGGCAAATTGACCGTCTTGTCGGCTTCACAATGGCCTTCAGCCTGGCGGGGTATTTGTTCTGGACCTATCGCCGCTCAAAAGCTCAAAACAGCATTTCCGAACAAACCCAAGAAATTGATGAATTAGACCATGTCCCCCAGAATCTAGGCATTGCTTTGGCTCTTTTGGTGGTCGGCCTGCTTATTGTCATTGGGGGGTCTCATATTCTGATTGACGGCGCTGTGACCGTCAGCCGCCGCTATGGGGTGCCGGAATCTGTGATTGGCTTGACTTTGGTTGCCCTTGGGACGTCTTTGCCAGAGCTCGCCGCCGCCATTGTCGCCGCCCATAGGGGCCATCCCGAAATGGCGTTTGGCAATGTGATCGGTTCGAACATTTTCAATATTCTCGGCATTACCGGCCTGACGGCGGCTGTGGTGCCGGTGCCTGTTTCGGAAGCCCTAGGCTTTATCGATGGCCCTGTGATGCTGGGCTTCACGCTTTTGCTGATTCCTTTCTTAATGTTCGGCTTAAAATTAGGGCGCCGCGCGGGTCTTGTATTTCTTGTGCTCTATGGCTGTTATGTGTTTCTGCGGTTTGCCGAAGGCGACCAGGTGCTGAACAATATTGCGATGTTATGATGTTATAGAGTCATTCGCGATCAAACCTAAGGCGCGAATGACTCTAGAGCAAAGCTGGTTA
>DDLW01000063.1 GCA_002340345.1 Alphaproteobacteria bacterium UBA2562
ATCCAGCCGCACTTTACTCTAAAAGATTTGATCAGCCTTCCGCTTTCAAATTGTCCGGATCTTCAATAAACTTTTCTTCTTCAAGAGGATCACCATCAACCAGCAGCGTTAAAAGACCATCTTTTGAAAATGCCAAAGCAATGTCATTCTCCTGACGATTGTCGAACAGCAAATGTCGGTATTTCTCAATCACCGCATTGATTTCTGCCTGTGTTTCTGCAGCAGCAAATTCCTCATGGAAAGGATCGAGCTTACGGATCTCCACATAATGGCTGGTCAGAGAATAAAGGGTCTTCAATTCACGTTTGAGACCTGGGTTCTCTTCCAACATTTGCCGGAATTCCTCGGCATAAGCATAATCTTCTGGAAGCTGCATTTCCCCATGATTGTTATATGTAATTTCTGCTGGCGCTTCTGGGATATTATATTGGGCCAAGGTCTGATCAAGACGTGCTGAGACATGCTGTTTTATACCTTGAATATTCTCAAGGGAAGGCGTGAGCAGCGTCACATCAGAGAGATTTTCTGGGCTGTTAGAAGGCGTATTTGAGAAATATTCATCAAGATCAAGTTTTGTTTTTCCTGTATCCGTATAGATAGATAAATATCTGTTGCTAGAATTTGACTCAGAAATATCTTGTTGGGGTAATAAAGAAGAATGTGTTTCCTCAGATAAGGCAGAGCGGGCAAATACATCCTGCTTATGGGCAGAATCTTCTGCCTCTGCAACCGGTTTATAAATATTTTTTTGAAAGGATTCTGTTTCCGAAGGAAGAGCCTGGTTTTTGTTGAGATTTTGCGTCTTTGACCATAAATTTTTAACGGGATTATGCCCATTCCCAATATTTAAAAGAGTCATTTTGTTTTCTCCGTCGATGTCTCCCCACACTCTGACACAACCAATACGCAAAATTCATACCATAAAAAAGAGTTACAAAATTTTGCTTAAAAATTTTCAAAAGCGTTTTGAAAGACATTTTTACGAAAAAGCAGCCCCCCTTTCGCGCACACAAAAACAGAATGCCTCACAGCCATGAAGACATCAAATGTCGGCACACCGCATGCGCCGTTGCATGGGTCGTAACCCGATAGGCCTGGCGCTGAAACCGCAGAGCGGCGACGCGCTCACGCTCCCCATGTCCCGTCAGAACATGCAGCCCTTGGCATAGGCCCGCTTGTAAGCCCGCTTCAATATCACGCGCACTATCCCCAACAATAACAGACTTGCCAAGATCGATATTCAGATCTTCTGCGGCCGCATATATCATCCCCGGATGCGGTTTACGCCAAGGATGGGCCGCATGCTGGTAAGGCGGCTGGCCGTCTTTGTGGTAAGGACAGGCATAGACCGCATCTCTTTGAGCATCTTGGGAGGATAGCTTTTCGGCCAAACGATTTTCGACCGCGATGAATTCTTGATCTGTAAAATAGCCACGTGCAACACCTGATTGATTTGTAACTTGCACGATAAAAGCATCTTTTTGACGGGCAAGCGCCATCAGATCGACGATCCCCGGCAAAAGCCGCACATTTTCAGGATCTGACAAATATTCACAGTCTTCAATAATGACACCATCACGGTCTAAAAACAGACAGGGTTTTGGTCTGGGGGAAGGATCTGAAAAGACCCTTGTCCAGGGGTAAGGTTCTTTTGTAAAGGTCATATGGCCCATCACGACATCATGGCTGGAAAAGCAGTCTTTCTCTTTTAAAAGGCAGGATAAGAAACACCGACCCCCGAAAGGCCGCAATAGCCTTGCGGATTGTGATGTAAATATTGCTGATGATAGTCTTCGGCAAAATAAAATATCGGAGCCTCTAAGATTTCAGTGGTGATTGTCACGGCGCTTCCCGCCTCAGACAGGGCTTTTTGAAACGTCTCTCGGCTTGTCATGGCCATTTCTTTTTGGCTTTCCGTATAGCAGTAAAGACACGACCGATATTGGGTGCCGATATCATTGCCTTGGCGCATGCCCTGCCCTGGATTATGGGACTCCCAGAAAAGCTTTAGTAAAGAGGGGTAGGCGATTTGCTGCGGGTCAAAAATCACAAGAACAACCTCCGCATGGCCTGTCATGCCACTGCAAACCTCGTCATAAGTTGGGTTTTTGGTCTGCCCGCCAGCATAGCCCACAGCAGTGCTGTAAACCCCTTTTTGTTGCCAGAATTTTCGTTCTGCGCCCCAAAAACAGCCTAAACCAAATTGCGCTTGTTCTAAGCCCGATGGGTAGGGCGGCTGCAAAGGATTGCCCGTGACAGCATGTTTTTCAGGCACAGAGAGCGCTGTCTCACGCCCTGGAAGCGCGTTTTGTGCTGTTGGCAGCTCTAGCATTTTGCGCTGTGCAAAGATCATAGGCCTTATCCTTATCGTCGCCCTTTTGGGATTTTTACATATAGTATACAATAAAATCCCAGAGAGAGTCTTGTCTCTGCTCCCCGGAAAGAAGTCTTTATTAGTTAAGTCTTTGCAAGGCGATAGAAAGAGCTTATGCGTATTCTTTTTGTCGAAGATGACCCTATTCTTGGTGATGGTATGAAAGCTATTATAATCAAAAAAGTCAGAGATATTGGCTATATTTTTAGAACAAGAATGATAAAATACTCTTATTTATCTTTTTCACAATCAAAAATCCAGTCTATAGTTTAATCACCATCTATGGGAAAAAGAAAAATGATCATCAGGGCCCAAAACTCTTTCCTCATTATTATTGATATTCAAGAACGACTTGCGCCTAAAATCAGCAATCAAGCCTGTCTTCTCAAAAATACAAAAACAATTTTACAGGCGGCCAGGCATTTTCATATTCCTGTCATGGCAACAGAACATTACGCAAAAGGCATTGGTCAAACACTCCCTGAAATAAGATCACACCTTCAACAAGATGAAATTCTTGAGAAAATAACATTCTCTCTTCTTAGAGAAGAGCCCATTCGACAGAGGCTGGTCCGCTATAGCAAAGAACACAAGACATCTGCAGAACAGGGCATTGATTTTATTCTTGTCGGGGCCGAAGCCCATATTTGTGTTTTACAATCCGCCATGGATCTTTTGGCCGCCTCTCAAGGAAAGGATGCGCCGCTTTTCCCAAAAGGGAGTCGGGTTATTTTGGTCCGTGATGCCATTGGCAGCCGTTGTGAAGACAGTAAACAAGCCGCTTTAGAGCGTTTTGCCCATTTAGGGGGGCAAAATCTCACCACAGAAATGCTGCTTTTCGAATGGTTAGAGCGGGCGGGAACAGACGATTTCCGGGCCCTTCTGCCTTTGATTAAATAAAGTTTTTTTCCGAAAAGAGCAAAAATCTTCCTTGAAAAACCTTCCAGGCCGTACGACGTGCAAAAGAGGAAAAGCGCATCTTGTGCGCTTTTTGGGTTTACCAAAATTCATTTTTGTGTAACCTTTCGCCTCAAGAACACTGTCCCCTCTTTAAAAGACTGCCTTTCAAAAACAGTCATGCTGTGCTTTTTGAGTGTCGATACCGGTGAAGACGGCCATAGCAGCCTTCTTCAACGGCAGCAGGAGCCTATGGTCGGAAATGGCAAAGCCAACAGTAATTTTACTTCCTGGTCTTCTCTGTGACCATGCTGTGTGGCAGCCGCAAATGGAAGCTTTACAAAAAGAAGCTTTCATAAAAGTGGCTGATCTGCGCCATGGTGCCAGCCTAGGAGCAATGGCAGAACGTGTTTTGTCAGACGCTCCTGAACGTTTTGCAATCGCCGGTCTTTCTATGGGCGGTTACCTTGCTTTTGAAATTTTACGCCGCGCCCCCCATCGCGTGGACCGCCTGGCGATTTTCGACAGCACAGCCCGTCCAGATAGCCCAGAACAAACAAGGCGGCGACGTTTATTGATGGCCTTATCCCAACGGAAAGATCTTGGGAAGGCGATGAAAAGACTTTTGCCGCAACTTTTACATCCTGATCATGCCAAGAACCCTATCTTGGTGCAAACAGTCGAAGGCATGGCGCAACGCGTTGGACACTTGGCCTTTGTGCGGCAGCAACAAGCCATCATCAACCGCCCAGATAGCCGCCCTGATTTAAGCCAAATCGATTGCCCAACATTGGTTGTGTGCGGCCAAGATGATCAATTGACCCCACCGCCTTTGGCCAAAGAAATCACAGACGCCATTCCAGGCGCACAAAGGGCCGTCTTACACCATTGTGGCCATCTTTCGCCCTTAGAACGCCCTAAAGAATGTACCGCTCTCTTAAAAGCTTGGCTTTCTTGGGGCTAGAGCAAAGTGGGATAGGGGTCTCTTTTTGTCGGTTGGGATAAGACTTCTATTTGACCGATGTCAGGAAGGCTTTTATGGTGAGCTGCCGATTGCCGGTGGGATCCTCCATGCAGAAGAAAGCAGCTATGGCCAAGAAATCTTTTACAGAACGCCTCATCAGACGAGCTTATTATAAATATTTTTCGCGCAATGTTCTTTATGAGTTACAAATCAGAGCCCGCAGTGAAGCGGCTGATTATATTTCTGAATATCTTGCAACAGCTGTTCTTTTTGAAAAACATGAAAAGATGCTACAGTTTTGCGTTGAAAAATCACCAGAGGGCGCAATCCTAGAGTTTGGCGTCGCCGGAGGGGAATCCTTAAATATCATCGCCCGCGCAGCCAAAGAGCGACCTGTCCACGGATTTGATTCTTTTGAAGGGCTGCCAGAAGATTGGACGGGACATCTGGAAATGAAAGGGGCGTTTTCCCAAGGTGGAAAAATGCCAAAAGTCGAGCCAAATGTCACCCTCCACAAGGGATGGTTCGACGACACCCTGCCAGAATGGGCAAAGCGCCAGAACGGCAAAGTGGCTTTTCTTCATATCGATTGCGACTTATATTCTTCGACAATGACCGTGCTCAACATCCTAAAAGATCGCTTACAAATTGGCACCGTGATCAATTTTGATGAATATCTCAACTATCCAGGCTGGCGTGAACATGAATATAAGGCCTGGCAAGACTTTACCGCTGACCATAAAATATCCTATCAATATATTGCCTTTGGTGCGCATAATGGACCTGCTGCCGTCCAAATTACAGCTTTTGGGTAATCCATCATAAGTCTGTCGAGCCAACCGAAAAGTCTAGAGCAAAGCTGGTTAAAGTGGAAACACTTTAACCATGCGTTTTGCGGCAAAAATAAAGACATAGAGCATTTCCACTGATTCAAGATAAAAATGAAATGCTCTAGGGCCGAAACTATCTCAAGGGCCACCATGACGATGAAGTCAACGTCATCCTCAGCGCAACAGG
>DDLW01000041.1 GCA_002340345.1 Alphaproteobacteria bacterium UBA2562
CCCCTTTAACCATGCGTTTTGCGGCAAAAACAAAGACATAGAGCATTTCCACTGATTCAAGATAAAAATGAAATGCTCTAGTTTGCGCTCAAATACCACGCGGGCTGCGCTCCCGTCGGTCGCTTGTCCTAGATCCCCAAGGGTTCTGGGGAACCCTTGGATCTCGTCGTCCAGGAGACTCTCCCAGTGCCGGGATAAGGCCTCCCTAAGGCCGCCGGAGGCTCTTCAAAACAGAAAATATCGCTGGGCCATCGCCAGTTCCGTTGCGGGCTCACAAGTCAACAACGCCCCATCAGCCCGCACCTCATAAGTCTCTGGATTGACCTCCATCACCGGACAATAGGCATTCAAGACCATATCGGCTTTTTTCACCGTCCGGGTGCCAGCGACCGGCAAAAGCGCTTTTTGGAGCCCTAAAGCCTCCTTCACCCCCTGATCACAGGCGGCTTGCGAGACAAATGTCACCGAGCTGGCCTGTAAGGACGCGCCAAAGCTCGCAAACATCGGTCGGTAATGGATGGGCTGGGGGGTTGGGATCGAGGCGTTGGGGTCCCCCATCGCCGCGCTGGCGATGCTGCCGCCTTTCAAGACCAAATCAGGCTTCACCCCAAAGAACATCGGCTTCCACAACACCAGATCGGCGAGCTTGCCAACTTCAATCGAGCCGACATGCTGGGCAATGCCATGGGTCAAGGCGGGATTGATGGTATATTTGGCGATATAGCGTTTGACCCTGTGATTGTCATTATCGCCGGTTTCTTCGGCCAGAGCGCCGCGTTGCTTTTTCATTTTGTCAGCGGTTTGCCAGGTGCGGAGAATGACTTCACCGACCCGTCCCATCGCTTGGGAGTCCGAGGCAATCATAGAAAAGGCGCCAAGATCATGGAGAATATCTTCGGCGGCAATGGTTTCGCGACGGATCCGGCTTTCGGCAAAGGCGACATCTTCGGCAATACGGCTGTCAAGATGGTGACAGACCATGAGCATATCCAAATGCTCATCGACGGTATTGACGGTAAAAGGCCGGGTTGGGTTGGTGCTGGAGGGCAGGACGTTATTCTCGCCACAAACCTTGATGATATCCGGTGCATGGCCGCCGCCCGCGCCTTCGGTGTGGAAGGCATGGATGGTGCGGTCTTTAAAAGCGGCGACCGTGTTCTCGACAAAGCCGGATTCATTCAAGGTATCCGTATGGATGGCCACTTGCACATCCATTTGCTCAGCGACGTCTAAGCAGCAATCGATGGCGCTGGGGGTGGTGCCCCAATCTTCATGCAATTTCATGCCACAGGCACCAGCGGCGATTTGCTCCACCAAAGCCTCTGGTTTGGAGGCATTGCCCTTACCAAAAAAACCAAGATTAATCGGGAGACCTTCTGCCGCTTGCAACATCCGGGACATATGCCAAGGGCCAGGGGTGCAGGTGGTGGCGTTGGTGCCTTCTGCGGGGCCGGTGCCACCGCCGAGCATGGTGGTGACCCCCGATGTGAGGGCCTCTTCGATTTGTTGCGGGCAAATCCAGTGGATATGGGCGTCAATCCCACCGGCGGTCAGGATCCGGCCTTCGCCCGCGATGGCTTCCGTGCCAGGGCCGATGATAATATCGACATTGGGCTGGACATCCGGATTACCGGCCTTGCCAATCGCCGCAATCCGGCCATTTTTGAGGCCAATATCGGCTTTGATGATGCCCCAATGGTCAATAATCAAGGCATTGGTGATGACCGTATCCACTGCCCCTTCGGCTTGGCTGGCCTGGCTTTGCCCCATGCCATCCCGGATCACTTTGCCGCCGCCAAATTTGACCTCTTCGCCATAGGTGGTGCGGTCTTCTTCAATCTCAATGATCAAATCCGTGTCCGCAAGCCGCATCTTATCGCCCACCGTGGGGCCAAACATGGTCGCATAGGCCGTGCGATCAATCTGATAAGCCATGTCTTACCCCTCCAGCTGGCCATTCACTTTGGCATTGAATCCGAAAATAGCGCCTTGACCGGCATAGCGCACGAGGGTGACGTCCCGGCTTTGCCCTGGCTCGAACCGCACCGCCGTTCCCGCTGGAATGTCTAAGCGAAAGCCCTTGGTCCGCGCCCGGTCAAAATCCAAGGCGTCATTGGCTTCATAAAAATGATAATGGGAGCCCACTTGCACAGGACGGTCTCCGCGATTGGCAACAGTGATTTGGCAGGTCTCACGGCCTTCATTTAAGGTGATCTGGCCGTCTTGGATAAAGAGTTCTCCTGGAATCATAACAGCAGCCTTTCTCAGCGGATCGGATGATGGACCGTGACGAGCTTGGTGCCGTCCGGAAATGTCGCTTCGACTTGGATCTCTGGGATCATCTCGGCAATGCCATCCATGACATCGGCGCGGCTGATAACATTGGCACCGGCACTCATTAAGTCCGCGACAGAGCGGCCATCGCGGGCGCCTTCGATGACAAAATCAGAAATCAGGGCCACAGCTTCGGGATAGTTCAGCTTGACGCCGCGTTCAAAGCGTCGTCTTGCGACCATTGCCGCCATGGCCAGGAGGAGTTTGTCTTTTTCTCTCGGGGTCAGATTCATACGCCCTGTCCTTTATAAGCTGCTTGCGCATAATTAACGCTTGGGGGATGTCTGAACGCAAACTATAAAAATCCAAAGGACTTTATAAAAAAACTAAAGAGTGCCTTATACCCACCGACAGGGGCTCCACCAAGCGGTGATCGGGGTTTCTTGTGTCGGTTGGTCTTAGACCTCCCACAATCTTGGCATCTGGGCGGGGAGAGAGCCTTTCGCGGCGCGGAAATGCGACCAGAAAGCCGCAAAATCTTTGCGTAAGGTCAGGCTATCCTCGCCAAGCCAGCGCAGGATTAACAGGCCGTTGACCATGGTCGCCGCACAGGGGCTGGCGCTTTTCTCGAGCAAAGAGCGGGTAAAGTCTAAAAGCGCCTGATCGCGCTGTTCTTGCTGGCCATCAGCGGCAAAACCACCATGCCAGAGAAGGGTGGCACAGGCTTGCGCCCCATCAAAGCAGGCGGGATGCGCAAGGATCTCTTGTAAATCGTGCTCTAAATGCAAGCAATCGGACCAAATGCGCTGGCCGTCTCGAAAAACATCCCAACGGTCTTGGATCAGGCCTTGGGTTAAGACTTCACCATGGGCGTGACGGCCAAAAACAAGGATCTCTGCGGCGAGGATTTGGGCGCTGGCCGTTAAATGCACCGTGGTTTGGCGGCGCAAACGCGCGGCTTCATGGATAATTGTTTCTTGGGGCAGCCATTCCAGCCAAGCGTCATCAGCAACAGACAGCGTGATGTCAATATGGGTGTCTTGCCCTGGGGAGCGGTAAATCTTCTCCGCCGCTTGGCCCATCACCAAAGCCTGGCATTGGGCGCCGAGATGACTTTCAATCTCCAAATGATCGCCGCCGGTCAAGCCGCCGGATGTTGTGACCAGAATCGCGGTGGTGATGTCGTCTTTGGCAGGCGTTGGAAACAGAACACGGACCGGCGCGGATTGATAGAGATGGGCCAGACAGGTCTGGTTTTGGCGCTGCTCAAAGCCGAGCACCGCTTTGCCTTGACTCCGAGCAAAAGCGGCAAGTGGCGGTCCAGACTGTGTGGCAAGCGGAGACGACGGCAAAGAAAACCTCTTTCATAGGATCAAAGAATATTTATGAGACCGTAAGATGACGTCGCACAGCGTCTTCTTCTAAGGCGTTTTTGGGGCCGTGCAGGACGACTTCGCCACGGTCTAAGACAAAGATATGATCGGCTAAAGCATGGGCAAAGTCAAAATATTGCTCGACAAGTAAAATGGCCATATCACCACGATCGGCCAAATGACGGATGACCCTTTCAATATCTTTAATGATTGAGGGTTGAATGCCTTCTGTCGGCTCATCTAAAACCAAGAGTCTCGGACGGGTGACCAAAGCGCGGGCAATGGCCAATTGCTGCTGTTGTCCCCCGGATAAATCGCCCCCGCGACGGCTGAGCATGTCTTTAATCACCGGGAAAAGGTCAAAAATCTCATCCGGGATGTGGCGTAACGCGCGGGCCAAAGGCGCAAACCCGGTCATTAAATTTTCTTGCACGGTCAAAAGCGGGAAGATCTCTCGCCCTTGGGGCACAAAGGCAATGCCGCGTCGCGCTCGGTCATAAGGCGCTAAAGCGGTGATGTTCTGGCCTTCCAACGTGACATGACCCGACTTGATCGGCTGTTGTCCGACAATGGCGCGCATGAGGCTGGTTTTGCCAACACCATTGCGGCCAAGCACACAGGTGACCTGGCCGATTTCGGCAGTTACATTAACATTTTTAAGGGCTTGGCTGGCACCGTAAAAAAGATCGATATTCTCAGCTTTTAACATGATTGTCCCCTGAAAGCAGGTGAGACGGCTTTTAACGCCCTAAATAGACTTCGATGACCCGCTCATCCGCCGCGACGCTGTCCAGGCTGCCTTCCGCAAGAACAGAGCCTTCATGCAAGACCGTGACCCGGCAATTGAGCGATTTGACAAAATCCATGTCATGCTCAACGACCACAACAGAATGCTTGCCGGCAATCGATGTCAGCAACTCTGCGGTTTGCACAGTTTCTGCGTCGGTCATGCCCGCAACAGGCTCATCGACCAAAAGTAACTCGGGGTCTTGCATCAGGAGCATGCCAATTTCCAACCATTGTTTCTGGCCATGGGAAAGACTGCCCGCCTGTTGGTCTTTATGGGCCGTCAAGGCAATGGTTTCGAGAACCTCTTCAATCCGGTCTTTTTGCTCTTGGGAAAGGCGGAAAAAAAGAGCACGCCAAACAGTGCGATCCCCTGCAAGCGCCAGTTCAAGATTGTCGAAAACCGTATGCTGCTCAAAAATCGTCGGCTTTTGGAATTTGCGTCCAACACCAAGATTGGCAATTGCGGCCTCGTCTAATTTGGTCAAGTCGGTCATGGCATCAAAATAAACATCACCGCTGTCAGGACGGGTTTTGCCGGTGATGACATCCATCATGGTTGTTTTGCCTGCGCCATTGGGGCCAATAATGGCGCGTAATTCCCCCGCTTCGACATAGAAACTCAAATCATTGAGCGCTTTAAAGCCATCAAAGGCGACAGAGACCCCATTCAGATAGAGAATCGTGTCATGGCGTTCCGGGCGGGCAGAAAGAACCGTCATGGCCGGGCCTCCGATGTTGGGGATGGGGGATGGGGCGTATCGCTAGGTTTATCTTCTCCGGCGTGTGCCTGTGGAGATTCCTGTTTGCGCGGTAAGGAGAAGGCTGGTAGCGATCCCACCAAGCCTTTGGGCAAGAAAAGCGTGACCAGGATAAACAAAGAGCCTAAGACATACAGCCAGGCTTCCGGCAGAGCGCCAGTGAAATAAGTCTTGCCATAATTGATGAGAATGGCGCCGAGAACCGCCCCATAGAGGGTGCCACGACCACCGACCGCAACCCAGATGACGATTTCAATCGAATTGGCCGGGGCAAACTCGCTGGGATTGATGATGCCAACTTGCGGCACATAAAGGGCACCCGCAATCCCCGCCAGCATGGCCGAAACGCAAAAGACAAAAAGCTTATAGTATTCAACTCTATAGCCAAGGAAGCGTGTCCGGCTTTCGGCATCGCGCACCCCAACCAAGACACGGCCCAAACGTGAGGCGGCAATGAAGCGACCAACCCCATAACCAAGCGCCAAGGCCAAAGCAGATGCCACGAAAAGGGCGAGGCGGGTGCCGTCACCTTGGATGTCATAGCCCAGAATATCCTTGAAATCCGTCAAGCCATTATTGCCGCCAAAGCCCATGTCATTGCGGAAAAAAGCCAACATGAGCGCATAGGTCATGGCTTGGGTGATAATCGAAAGATAGACCCCCGTGACCCGCGAGCGAAAGGCAAACCAACCAAATAAAAAAGCCAAAGCGCCTGGCACCAACAGCACCATCACAGCAGCGAAAGCAAAAGAATCAAAGCCATACCAATACCAAGGCAGTTCTTGCCAATTTAAAAACACCATGAAATCCGGCAAGACAGGATCACCATAGACCCCGCGATCTCCGATTTGACGCATCAGATGCATGCCCATGGCATAGCCGCCAAGGGCGAAAAAAGCACCATGGCCCAAGCTTAAAATGCCCGCAAAGCCCCAGATCAAATCCACAGACAAAGCCAAGAGGGCAAAGCATAAATATTTGCCCAAGAGGCTGACCATATAAGACGGGACATGCAAAGCAGACTCTGGCGACACAGCGACATTTAAGATCGGAACAAGGAGCGTCACGGCCAGCAGTAAGCTTAAGAAAATCTGTCCTCCCCGATCTTGATAGAGAAAAGAAAACGGGGCGTTTGATGGCTGCGTCATGCTCAAGACTCCACCGCGCGGCCTTTGAGGGCAAACAGACCTCGGGGGCGTTTTTGAATGAAAAGAATAATGGCGACCAGAACAATAATTTTCCCAAGAACGGCACCAGAGACCGGCTCTAAGAACTTATTGACAATCCCAATACTAAAAGCGCCAACAAGGGTGCCCCACAAATTGCCAACCCCACCAAAGACAACAACCATAAAACTATCAATGATATAGGTTTGGCCAAGATTGGGAGAGACATTGTCAATTTGGCTGAGCGCCACACCCGCCATGCCCGCAATGCCAGCCCCCAGCCCAAAGGTCATCATGTCGACAACACCGGTGCGAATGCCCATGGACGCCGCCATGGGCCGGTTTTGGGTGACCGCCCGCATTTGCAAGCCAAAGGCGGTTTTGCGGAGAATAAGCGCCAGAAGCAAAACGACGAAAAGGCTAAAGACGATAATGGCAATGCGATTATAGGTGAGGACCAGGCCGCCGGTGATTTCGACAAAGCCGCTCATCCAGTCTGGTGTGCCGACTTCTTGGTTGGTTGGGCCAAAAAGTGTGCGCATAAATTGTTGTAAAATAAGACTTAACCCCCATGTTGCCAGTAAAGTCTCAAGGGGACGGCCATAGAGATAGCGAATGACACTGCGCTCAATCAACATGCCAACCGATCCGGCAACGATGAAAGCCGCTGGAATGGCAATGAAGAGCGAATATTCAAAAAGCTCTGGTGCCGCGCTGCGAATGACATCTTGAACGACAAAGGTGGTATAAGCGCCGAGCATCACCAGCTCACCATGGGCCATATTGATGACCCCCATGACGCCAAAAGTGATCGCCAAGCCAACGGCGGCAAGCAAAAGGACAGAGCCAAGGCTAATGCCTTGAAACAGATTGCCGAGAAGGGCCCAGCGGGCCAGGTCTTGTTCCACACGCTCCAAAGCCTTTTGGGCGGCATCGCGGACGATTTCTGATTCATCATTTTGTGCAATATTGCCCAAAAGCGCGCGAACATCCGGCTCGCTATAGTGGCTCAATTGGTCAATGGCGATGACTTTCTGGGCCGGATCTTGGTTGTGGCTCGCTTGGATGGCCGCAAGAGCGCGGGCAAGGCGCTCTTGAATCTGAGACTCTTCTTCGCGCTGCAACGCTTTTTCAAGCACGGGGACCATGTCTGCAGAACGGGCTTTAAAGACAGCATCAGCAGCGGCAAGCCTTTTGTCTGGGTCTGGGCTGAGGAGCGTTAAACCGCCAATAGCGCCGCGTAAAAGACCGCGCAGCTTATTGTTAATACGGATTTTCTTAAGCTCTTTCGAGGGGGCTTGCCCTGTCTCTTGCCCTGTGAGAGGGTCTGTGAGGCGATAGACTTCATGCGATTTTTCCCCGATCAGGACTTTCTTATCCGATTTTCTGGTAAAGAGCTGACCGGCAAGAAGGGCTTCTAATGTGACCAGGGCGCGCGCATCACCAGACTCTGCAATGCGCGTAATGGCCTGTTGTTTGTCTTTAAATTTGCGACTGTTCAAATTGGCGAGAGCGTCTTCAAAAGATCCTGCGGCAAAAGCAACCGTTGGAATAAGAAACCCACCCATAAGCAGCAACACGCTCAGCATTCGGAAAACCATCCGTAAGACCCCTGTCTTTTAAAGGTTCCCAAAGGACAAGTCCTTTGGCCGCCGGAGGCAAAAAGAGCCTGAAAGGCTCTCAAGGCTGCGATTTTTCGCTGGCGCGAAATCAGGCGACTTTTTCGAGAAAAAGTCTCTCAAAAAGCTTTTTGAAAAAAATTTTAAAGGGGGATTAGGGGGCATTTTTCAAAAAGCCCCCTAAGATCACTTTACTCAGCCATCACAGCGAATTTTGGCTTTTCACAATTGCCGCACACCCAAGGATACGTCCAATCAGCGGTCAATTTGGCACTTTCTGGGATATAGTCAGACCAAGCATCGCCCTTGACAACGCCCTCTGTCTCCCAAACGGTCTCTAATTGGCCATCAGGCTGGATTTCACCGACCATGACAGGCTTGGACAGGTGGTGGTTGGTGTTCATGACCGCAACGCCACCGGTCAGATTTTTAACTTCTTGACCATACATGGCTTGGCGGACAGCATCGACATCGGTGGTGCCAGCTTGTTCAACCGCCTGGGCCCACATTTTGAAGCCGATGTAATGGGCTTCCATGGGGTCATTGGTGACGCGCTTGTCGTCTTTGATGAAGGCTTTCCATTGTGCGATGAAAGCGTCATTTTCTGGTGTATCGACGCTCATGAAATAGTTCCATGCGGCCAAGTGACCGACCAAAGGCCCTGTATCCAGGCCAGCAAGCTCTTCTTCCCCGACAGAGAAGGCCACAACAGGAATGTCTTCGGCTTTCACGCCTTGGTTCGCGAGCTCTTTATAGAAAGGCACATTGGCATCGCCATTAATGGTCGACACAACAGCGGTTTTTTTGCCAGCAGAGGCAAATTTCTTGACATCAGACACAATGGTTTGCCAATCGGAATGTCCAAAAGGCGTATAATTCTCCATGATGTCAGCTTCAGCGACGCCTTTTGCCTTCAAATACGCACGGAGAATCTTATTTGTGGTCCGCGGATAGACATAATCCGTTCCCAACAGCACCCAACGCTTCGCTTCACCGCCTTCTTCGCTCATCAGATAGTCAACAGCGGGAATGGCTTGTTGGTTTGGAGCCGCGCCTGTGTAGAACACATTGCGAGAGCTTTCTTCCCCTTCATATTGCACAGGGTAGAAGAGCAAGCTGTTCAGCTCTTCAAACACCGGCAAAACAGATTTCCGGGACACAGAGGTCCAACAGCCAAAGACGACATCGACTTTGTCTTTGGAAATCAATTCACGCGCTTTTTCGGCAAAAAGAGGCCAGTTTGAGGCTGGATCCACAACCACAGCTTCCAACTTTTTCCCTAAGAGCCCGCCTTTCGCATTTTGATCTTCGATCATCATCATCATGGCGTCTTTTAAGGTCGTCTCACTGATGGCCATGGTGCCTGACAAAGAGTGCAGAACGCCGACTTTAATTGTGTCAGCGGCTTGGGCAAAGCCTGTGATGAGGCTTGTGCCTGCAATGGTCCCAGCCGCTAAAAGGGCGCGGAGCTTATTGGTCATGGAGTTCTCCTTCCCGAATAAAATAACCGAAAGCCATAACCGCAAGCTCTGTGCCAGGAAAATATGCAGGGGAGAAATGTGCATATAATTCCATAAAAACAAAGTCGTATGATGGTCTGGTTTTAAGACATACAGGAAAGGCAACATTTTTTTTGAAGGAATTATGTCCAAAATTTAATCTTTTCAAAAAGTGAGGTGCAAAAAAAGCCAGAAGAAAAAAAATAGAAAATTTTCATAAGAATATAATTTCTGTTTTATTTCTGTCAATTTTCTATTAATTTTCTTGGAGCTCTAAAATAATAATAAATTTCTTTGTAGAATATTAGAAGAAGTGAATTTCAAAAACTGCAGTCTATATTTTCGTTATTCATAATAAAATTGTATTCTTTATTTAAAGAATTTTATCTTATGAGTGATTTTTGTTTAGTATTATCTTATTGATATTGTGATTTTTTGGTAAAAAATTTCTGAGGCAAGAGTTCTTGTTGTAAAAAAATTATACCCCCGCAAACATCAAAATGGCAGTGATTAAAAATACTCCTAAAGAAAAAGAAGAGAAACCTTGGAATCTGAAATGTCTTGTTTTTGTGCACCGTGAAGGGCTCCCAGAGAATCTCTAACTCAAATAACCCATGGAGCGTAGAGACCGATAGCCCGACTTTCCGATAATCAAATGATCATGCAAAGCAATATCAAGGGCTTTTGCGGCCTTGGCGACTTTTAAAGTCATGTCGATATCGGCTTTGGAAGGATCTGGGTTCCCCGTTGGATGATTATGGATCATGACAAAAGCGCTGGCATTGAGTTCTAAAGCGCGTTTGAGAATTTCGCGGGGATAGACAGGGGTGTGGTCAACGGTGCCCTTTTGCTGTATTTCATCGGCGATCAATTTATTATGTTTGTCGAGAAAAAGGAGGCGGAATTGCTCGATTTTCTCATGGGCCATTGCAATATGGCAGTAATCGAGCAATTGATCCCAGGCGCCAATGATGGGGCGGTCGAGTAAATCTTCGCGTACGAGGCGAATGGCAGCGGCAGGGGCGATCTTTAAAGCCGCAATGACCGCCTCGCCAACACCGTCTAGGGTTGATAACTCTTGGGGGGAGGCGGTGACAACGGCGGAAAATGTTTCAAAGCGTGTCAAAAGCTTTTTCGCAAGGGGTTTTGTATCCCCGCGTGGCAAAGCTTGAAAGAGCATCAGCTCGAGCAATTCATAGTCCTGTAAAGCCTCAGGGCCTGACTTTAAGAAGCGATCCCTTAAACGTTTGCGATGGCCAAGATAATGCGCTTTCCCGTCATTCTCTTTTTTGGAGGGATCTGCCAATGGTGTTTTACGTTTCTCGGCCATTTCAGAGGGCTCTAAAGAGAGATCTGTCTTCTCATCAAAGACAGGCCCAGCCGCCTGTTCTGTGGACATTGGTGTAAAGCTCCTGCGTGTCAGACAAAAACTCTGTCTTCCTATCCACACTGGAAGAGGGACATCATGATCTTTAGGTCTGTCTATTTATAGGGCGGTTTATGCCACCCTTTTGGAGATTCTGTAAAAATTTCAAATCCATCTGCCGTTACCGCAAGAGAATGCTCAAATTGGGCTGATAGTTTTTTGTCGCGCGTCACCGCTGTCCAGCCATCTTCAAGAATCTTCATTTCCCAGGTGCCGACATTAATCATCGGTTCTATTGTGAAGAACATTCCCTCTTCTAAGGTGATGTCTTCTTGCCGTTTTTTAGGTCTCTCATCCTCTAATTCATTATAGTGCATGACTTTTGGTTCGGTATGGAAAACGCGGCCCAAGCCATGACCACAGAAATCTCGGACAACAGAAAAACGATGGCTTTCAGCATAGGGTTGAATGGCTTTGCCGATATCGCTTAGCTTAGCACCAGGCCGGACAGCGTCAATACCAAGCATCATACAGTCATAGGTCACATCGATCAACTTACGACCTTGGACGCCAACCTTGCCAATGGGGAACATTCGACTGCTATCGCCATACCATCCATCGAGAATGACCGTGACATCAATATTTAAGATATCACCTTTTTGTAATTTCTTCTTATCTGTTGGGATCCCATGGCAAATCACATGATTGACAGAGGTGCAAATAGATTTTGGAAAACCTTTATAATTCAAAGGCGCAGGAAGGGCGCCATGCGCAATAATGAAATCGTGACAAAGCGTGTTGAGGGTTTCTGTGGACACATTCACATCAACATGAGGGGTGATGAAGTCGAGGCATTCTGCGGCCAGGCGCCCCGCTTTTCGCATTCCTTCGAAATCTTCGGGAGTGTGTAAGGGGATATTATGCGGCGTTCGGTCCTTGGCCATGCTGTCATTATCTTTCATATCTTTGGAAACTCTCATATCTTCTAGATTTAAGGGGATTTGAGAACAGGTCAAAGGATTTCAAGCCGTCGCCGCAAACGGATGCCTTCAGGCGAAACATCACAATCATAGCACATTGTTTCAACGCCGTGCTTAAGAGCGTGCTCGAAGGTCGAAGCGTAATGAGGGTCAATATCCTTTGCAATAGAGAATCGCTCGCAATCCATTCTTTGTACAAGATAAAACAAAATGGCACGATGACCAGCTTGAACCATAGCCGCAAGGTCTTCAAGATGTCGTGCGCCACGGGCTGTGACCGAATCTGGAAATTCGGCCAGCCCCTGTTGTCGTTTTAAATGAACATTCTTGACTTCTAAATAACAGGCAGGCTGTTGCGAATCAGAGCTCTCTAAAAGAAAGTCCACACGGCTTTTTTGCCCATAACGCACCTCAGGGCGGATATGATCATAAGAAGCACATTCTGGGATTTTCTTTTCCTGTAAAGCTTCTTCAACGATACGGTTCGCAAAAGCGGCATTAATACCAACCCAGCCTCCCTCTGCGGTGACCAACTCCAGCCCGTAAGGTAATTTGCGCTTGGGATTGTCCGAGACAGATAAACAAACAGCAGCACCAGGATCTTGCAACCCTGTCATGGCGCCCGGATTCGGGCAATGGGCTGTTAGAATTTGCCCATCATCTAGGGAAACATCACATAAGAATCGTTTATAACGCTTCAGGAGAGATCCATGATGGAGTGGCGATGGAAAACGCATAGAGCACCTTGAACTTATTGAGACCCCAAAGGGATACCATCAGGAAAAACCTTTATATCAGGATCTGGAAGACTTTTACAGAACGACTCAAGAGAGCGTAATTTTTTATCAGGCTTGGGCGCCTTACCTGTATTTTTTAGGCTGGAAAGCATCTCTTAATTGATTAAAGTCATAATATCTTACCTCTTGGTTTGACTCTGACATTGAGGATCGACCAAAATTGGCCCAAACCATGAGAAGGGAAAAATGGCTGTGTCCAATGTTGCAGCGTTTTGCTTTGTATCTTGGATCAGAAAAAATGCTGTATATCTTTAGTTTTGTCGCAAAACGGGTCAAAAGGATGGATCGATTCTTTTACCCTTTGCTCTAGAATAGCTTTAAATATAGCTAATCTTCATTTATATCCCCTATTGTTTCACCTTGATCGTGAGAGTTTGAACAGGATTTGACCCCTCACACTGAAAATGGCATCTTGACCGATGGGGGGCTCGATTTACTTCGGGTTTTGCGGTGCGAAACCCCGGACGTGATTGAAAAAAGTTGAGACTGAAAATTAGGAAAAGAGGTCATGAGTGATGTCTAACGGCATGGCTTTCGGGAGAAAATCCGAGCGGACACCGCCAAGAGCCTTTGCTGTTAAGCCTTTGAACATGGCCTTCTCTGACCCAAAAATCGCAACGCGATTTAACAGTTTAAAGAGAGACTCTGAAGACAATAAGCTCTTCCGCTGAGTGACAGAAACAGACCTGCCGGAGTGAATTCGTGAGCGATATTAAGCGTATTGTTGAAGCTGCCCGTTTTAACATCGGTGCCAAACAACTTTTTGAAGCCTATATGGTCAGCAAAGGACAAGTGAGCCATGCCGACCGCCGCACCCCGCAAGAATTAATTTTTGGAATTAAAGACCTGCTCATTGATGCGGTGATGATGGATTTGCGACCGACACCAGGGATGAATATTTGGAAAAAAAAGATCCCAATGGACGTCATTGATTATTGCTATAAAATGGTTCCGTATCGTCGTTGCAGCTTTGTTTGGGATGTGCGTGAAGATGGCAATACGGCCATGGATTACATTGTCTGTGTCTTTCCTGATCAAGCCGTTGCCATGTCTCGGGAATATAAAGCGCTTTATGACGAAACAATTGTGCGCTTTACACGATAAGGAAATTTTATAAAAGAGCTTTTCCCTAGAGAAACCCATTCAGAAAACGCCTGTCTTGGGTCTTCAGGGTTGGGAAAGTTTCTTTAACGCTGCATGGATCGTAAAAGAGGTTTGGTAAAACTGGTCATTTTTATAGCAAAGCGGGTTAAAGTGGGAGCCCCTTTAAGCATGCGTTTTGCGATAACAACCTAAGAGCAAAGGCCTTTTGGTCCGTTTTGCGATAACAACCTAAGAGCAAAGGCCCTTGAGTCCGTTTTGCGATAACAACAAAGACAGAGAGCATTTCACCTGCTTCAAGTTAAAAACGAAATGCTCTCATCAGCTTTTGCTGTAAGGATAGAGATATTGTGATGTCGGACGCGTCCTCTCCGGAATTGGTAACGGCCTGTTTGATTATTATTGGGAACGAGATACTCTCTGGTCGCACACAAGATAAAAATTTGGCCTTTACAGCTGAAACCTTGAATAAAAACGGTATACAGCTTCATGAGGTCCGTGTTATTCCAGATATTGAAGACAAAATTGTGGCAACGGTGAATGAAATGCGCTCGCAATTTGATTATGTCTTTACATCTGGTGGGATTGGCCCAACCCATGATGATATTACCACGGCGAGTGTTGCAAAAGCCTTCAGTTTGCCTGTCATTATGCATCCGGTTGCTGAAAAAATATTGCTCGAATATTATGGCGATAGCGCCACGCCAGAGCGCATGAAAATGGCAACCACGCCAGAAGGCGCATCCCTGATTGACAATCCCATTTCTAAAGCGCCTGGCTTTCAGATGGAGAATGTCTATGTACTGCCCGGAGTACCAACAATTCTTCAGGTTATGCTCGAAGGTCTTTTACCACATCTCAAAGGGGGAAAAGCGGTTCTGTCTCGCTCTGTCACAACGGACCTGAAAGAAGGCGACATTGCCAAAGCTTTAGGGCACTTACAAGAACGCTATCCCGAGGTTGATTTGGGCAGTTATCCTTTCTTCAAAAATGGGAAAGTTGGTACCTCGATTGTTGCCCGTGCCATGGATGAAGCACGCCTTGATCGCGCCGTGCAAGATGTGAAGGCGATGATGCTGGCCCAGGGAGGGGCTGGTGTTGAAGAGCAAACCCTTAATGACCATCGTTCTGAAATGTAAGGGCATTCTTGAAGATTAAGACGTATCGGCGTGGGATTGCAGTTTAGGGCAAAAGCGGGCAGGCTTTTGCCCTTATGTTGATCAGAACCATAACAAGACTGGGGTCTGCATGCGCTCTGCATCTTACGGAACGATGATTATGGCGGTTTTTTCTCTTGGGTTTCGTCCGTTTTTTTTCGCGGGCGCCTTTCATGCGTGTTTTGTTATGGTGCTCTGGAGCCTTTGGCTTTTTGATTTTGCACCGATCCCAAGTGATCTTGATCCCGTTTTCTGGCATGGGCATGAATTGTTATTTGGGGTGACCGAAGCCTTTATTGCTGGTTTTTTGCTCACAGCGGTTCCAAATTGGACAAATAGGCCGCCTCTGGTTGGGAACAGTTTGATTGCTCTCTTATCGCTTTGGTTGATGGCGCGTTGTATTATTTTTATTTCAGGGCTTATTCCTTTTGAAATTCTTGCTGTTATTCTTCTGGTGTTTCCCATTGCCCTGACAATTTGGGTTGGCCAGCAAATTATATCGAGCCGAAATCGCCGCAATAGCCCTATCCTAATTCTTCTCATCCTGTATAGCATAGCGCATGGCGTGTATCTCTATGAGATTTACGCATATGAAGTTGTTTATTACGGCCAGCGTTTTGCTCTTGCCTGTGTTATGATGCTGATCATTTTAATTGGCGGCCGTGTGACCCCGAATTTTACGGGAAATTGGCTACGCAAACATGTCCCTGGCAAAGAACTAACAGGGTTTAATGGCTTTGATACGTTCTGTGTTGCGGTGAGTATTGTGGGCTTATTGGCCTGGGTTTTATTGCCCATGCTGGATATGGCGAAAGAAATCGGCATTTTGATGATGGTATGCGGTGGATGCCACATACTACGCCAAAGCCGTTGGCGACCGTTGTATAAAATCAAAGAACCTTTGGTGACCGTGCTTCATGTTGCTTATGCGTTTGTTCCCGTTGGTTTCATTCTCATCGGCCTGTCTTGTCTTTTGGACGATCACAGCCTCGAAACAGGGGGGCTGCATGCCTGGACGGTTGGCGCTGTGGGCTTGATGACATTAGCCATCATGACACGTGCAAGTCGGGGACATTCCGGTCGAGAATTATCAGCGCCAAGCAGTACAGTTCTCATCTATGCTTTTATGGTTGTTGCGGCCTTGAGTCGGATGGGGGCAGCCTATTGGCCGGACTATAGCATGGCGCTGTTTGCTTTGGCGGGGCTGGGATGGATCGCGGCGTATTTCGGCTTTCTGCTTTTTTATTGGCCGATGCTTTTGTTGCCGAGACCCTGAGGGCAGGATGACTCTGATGCACCGCCCGCAATAAAAGATCCCCTTTCGTTGCTCCGGCTTGCTCGGTAACTCTTTGTTTATGCATTAAATTTCTCGAAGGAAAGCGCATTTCTGCCTGAAACTTTCGTTTGGATCAAGGCTCTCAAGCAAAGCGCGTTACAGGGGAAGCAACCTAAGGGATCCATCTGATCGTATTTTGCTCTGTGATGATGGCATTGACAGCTTTCATATTTTCTACCATTTTACGTTTCGGGCAAAAAAGACCGATTCCACGGTTCTTTTCTGCCCGAAACAAGATACTGGGGTGTTTTGCTATGGCCTGTTTCTTAAGGACCATATCAAGGCTGAGATCATACCCATTGAACCTGATCCAGATCATGCTGGCGCAGGGAGATGTCAAAATCTGCAGGATCCGTGCTCTCATAAGGCTGTTTTCGACTCTGGCCAAGACCAAAGAGATGTGAGAGACATTGCCCTTTATTTCAGGCTTAGTAAGTGGTAAAAAAGGGTTTTCTGCAAAATGTCCTTTGCTTCTCTCCTGCTCTCTTAGGGTTCACACTGCTCTAATGGCTTTACCGAAGAGGAGCTTTTGATGACATCTATGAGGCATTCTTTGCGTTCTGAGCGCATTTTATCCTGTTGCATTGCTTTTTTGACGATTGCACTGGGGGTTAAGATCTTTTCGCAAGAGGCTTTTGCGGATGAAGTGACCCGAATGCATTTCCCTGTTTTGGTGCCGATTACAGGCTTTCTATCCCTCGAAGGGACAAGCCAACGCGATGGCGCTCTTATGGCCTTGGAAGAACTGCATCTTCCAAAGCGTGTTGACCTCACTTGGCGTGTGTTGGATACGGGGACAGAACCTGGGAAGGCGGTCAATGCGTTCTTGAAAGGCACAAACCAGGGGCAAGGTAAGGCTATAGCCGCTGTTGCCTCTATGTTTGGGCCACAAATGCTGGCAATGATGCCTTTGGCGCAAGAAAACCAGGTTCCACTTTTGACGGTTTCTGGCACGGCAAAGATTACGGAGATGGAAAATCCCTGGGTTTTCCGCTTTTTTCCAAGTGATGCTGTGGTGAAACGTGCCCAAGCCAGCTATGCGATGGCGTTTCTCAAGGCAAAACGACCAGCGCTCTTATATCAAACAACGGCCTATGGCCAATCTGGGCGCGATCATTTGAAAGCGGTTCTCGCCGAACAGGGCGTTTCCGTGGTTTATGAAGAAGGTATCGCCCCTGCGGTCAAAGACATGCTGCCAAGTTTGGTAAAAGCATTTGCACAAAATCCGGATGTTTTATTATTACAGTTACATTCAGGGCCCACAGCTTTACTGATCAAGCAGTATGCAACATTGGATAAAGACATCCCTATTCTTGCGGGATCTGCGATGCATCAGCCTTCAACAGCGGCTTTATTAAAACCAGAAGAGTTAAAAGGCGTTTGTGCGGAGACAGGGGCTTCACCAATCTCGGGTCGTACGCCGCAGATTCAAAAATTCACACAAGAATTTCAGGAGCGTTATGGCCGCGCGCCAGATGCTTATGCGTTGGCCCAATATGATGGCGTGAATATGGCGAAACAAGCGATCCGGGAGGGAGCAAGAACGGCAGAGGCTCTCAGAGACGCGTTGTCTCACATGACCTATGAAGGTGTTGCTATGACCTATGCCTCTGATGGCAAAGGGAATATGGCCCATGATGCGGTGATTATTTGCTATGACGGCAAAAGCCATATCCCGCAGATCGCAAAAGTCTATAAAGGCTTATAAGACCAACCGACAGAGTCTTTCCGACTCTTTGGTTGGTCTTTTGCGCAAACGCCGCAAGGCTTAACCGGGCGGCGATAGGGTTCTATTTTGTCGTTCGGTATAAGGCTCTAGAGCAAAGTGCGGCT